>DATANW010000462.1:0-50636 GCA_036266055.1 Pyrinomonadaceae bacterium
CTTCGCCATCCTCTTCGCATCGGCTTCGCCATCCTCCTCGCACCCGCCTTCACCATCCCGGTCGCATCGGCTTCAGCATCCCGGCTCGCATCGGCTTCGCCATCCTCTTCGCATCGGCTTCGCCATCCTCCTCGCACCCGCCTTCACCATCCCGGTCGCATCGGCTTCAGCATCCCGGCTCGCCTCGGCTTCGCCGCCTGATGTGAGGCGATGGCTATGCCTCGCCGAACCCGCTTTGTTTGAAATGGGGCTGCGCCCCTCGTTCGGCCTTTGGCCCAGAAGGGCAGAGCCCGAACCGAGGGCGCAGCCCATTACTTCTCTTCACTACGACGGCGGGGCACAGCCCCGCCTCACATCGGGCGGCAAAGCCGCAGCGCATGACGACAACAAACCTGCCGCGCCAAAACCTGTCCTCACCTTAATGCCTTTGCGCAACCTGTCCTCACCCATTCCTTAATGCCTTTGCACAACCTAGCCTCACCCATTCCTTAATGCCTTTGCACAACCTAGCCTCACTCATTCCTTAATGCCACCAGTGGATCGACTTTCGTCGCTCGGCGTGCGGGTATGTAGGAGGCGACAAAAGCAACAGCGATAATCACCGCTGCAACTGAGGCGAAGGTCACCGGATCGTTTGCACTAACCCGAAACAGCAAGTTGCTGATCAGTCTCGTCAAAGCAAACCCGCCGGCCAATCCCACCCCGACGCCGAGAACCGCAAACACGAGTCCCTGCCGCAGCACCATCTTCAAAACATCTGTCTGCTGCGCGCCCAGCGCCACGCGAACGCCAAACTCGTGTGTGCGCCGCGAAACCGAATACGAGATGACCCCGTAAACCCCAACACACGCGAGCACTAAAGCAACCACCGCAAACAACGTAATCAACGTAGTCCGAAATCTCGATTCGCCCCTCGCTACTTCCACGCGATCGTCGAGGGTCTTGATGTTGGCGATCGGCATCTGCGGATCGATCTGCCTCACCTGCTCGCGGATCGCCGGAGTCAGGCTTAAGGGATCCGGGAGGTCAGTCTTGACGATGAGCGACATGCCCCACGATGCAGTCTGCGCCGCGGGTTGATAGATAGCCGGTTGCACGTCTTCCGCGAGTCCGTTGTATTTCACGTCGTCAACTACACCAACCACCTGGTTCCAATCATTCTCCTGAACTGTACCGAGGTTGATCCGTTTACCGATCGGATCGACACCTTGAAAGAACCGGCGGGCAAACGTCTTGTTAATCAGAGCGACAGCGGTTGAATCGGCGGTATCAGACGAAGTGAACAAACGTCCGTTGAGCAGTGGAATCTGAAAAGCCTGAAAGTAATCGGGACTGACGCGAACGAAATACGCGACCCGTTGCTCGCGATTCTGCTCGGGATCCTGTCCCTCGATCGCGAAGTCGCTCGAGAAGTCGTGATAGTCGGGTGGCAGGCAATTACTTACGGCCGCGGCGCGCACTCCCGGCAGGTGTTGCGTCTGTTCGACGAGTCGCGCGTAGAAGTCGCGGGCCTGCGGTGGTTGCGCATAACGTTGACCGCGCAACACAAACTGCATCGTCAGCACACGATCGGTCTTAACGCCGAGATCGACGTGTTGCAAGCGCCACAGACTCTTGACCAACAGCCCGGCGCCGATCACGAGCATGACGGCGAGCGCCAGCTCCGTAACCACGAGCACTTGACGCCAGCGTTGTTTTCCAGCGCCGTGGGCATTGCTGCGGCCACCGTCTTTGAGTGCGTCGTTCAAGTCGAGACGCGAGCCATGCCAGGCAGGCGCGAGTCCGAAAACGAGACCGCTCAGCACGGAGACCAACGTGGTCCAGCCAAGCACGCGCGCGTCGATGCCGATCTGGTCCATTCGCGGCAGACCTTCGGGCGCCAGTTTGAGAAACAAGCCGATGCCGATGAAGGCGAGTAACAACCCGACCGCGCCACCGATCACCGCCAGCAGCAGACTCTCAGTCAACGACTGCGCGATCAGTCGTCGCCGGCTGGCGCCCAAGGCAGCGCGTATCGACATCTCCTTCACGCGGCTCTCCGCGCGTACCAACGTCAGGTTCGCGACGTTTACCGTCGCAATCAGTAAGACAAGCGTGACTGAGATCAGCAGGACCGTGAGCGCCAGCCGAACGTCGCCGACAATGAAGTCGTTGACCGGCAGAACGTTGAAGGTGAAGTTGCCATGGTCGAAACTCGACGTCATCGTCTGCGTCTCGGCACGCGCCTCTTCCAGCTTCACTCCCGCCTTCAACCGCGCGACGCCAGTCAGGAAATATGGGCCACGACGCGTGGGTTGACTGGGTTGCATTGCGGTCCAGATGTCGGTTTCTCGTGAGGGAAAATTCAGGTCGGGCCGCATCACTCCGACGATCGTTGCCGGGACTCCGCTGACTGTGAATGATCGTCCGACCACTGACGGATCGGCATTGAAGCGGGTGCGCCAGAAGCGATCGCTGATCAAAGCCGAACGCGTTGTGCCTGGTTTCTCATCGTCGCTTGTGAAATCGCGCCCGAGTTGGACCGGCACGCCGAGCAACGTGAGAAAGTTCGACGTCACCGAAGCGCCACGCACTTGTTCGGGAACGTCGCCGCCGGCATAGTTCAACTGAGTTAGCTGATACGCGCCGATGCTTTCGAACGAACGATTCTGCGCGCGCCAGTCGAGCAGATCAGCGTAAGCCAACGGGGTGCGATCGCCACCGGCGGCTTCGACACCCTTGTTCCACGCCAGCACCAGTTGTTGCGGATCTTTGAAAGGCAGCGGACGCAACAGCACGGCATCGACTACTGAAAAAATCGCTGTATTCGCGCCGATACCCAACGCCAGTGTGATCACCGCGACGGCCGTGAAGCCCGGACGGCGCAGGAGGTTTCGGAAACCGAAGCGAAGATCTTTGATCACGTGGTCCATGTCCGTCCGTCCTCACTCATTCCGCAGCGCGACGAGGGGATCGACTTTTGTCGCCCGGCGCGCCGGTATGTAACAGGCGATGAAGGCAACGAGCGCGAGAAACGCGGCGACTGAAATGAACGTCGCCGGATCTTTTGCGCCGACGCCGAACAACAGAGACGCCATCAGCCGCGTCAACGCGAACGCGCCCAACAACCCGAGTGCGATGCCCACCAAAGCGAGCGTCATCCCATCCTTGAGCACGAGCTTCAAAACCTGGTTCGCGCCCGCACCCAAAGCCATCCGCACGCCGATTTCATGCGCGCGTCGCGACACCGCGTAGGACATCACGCCGTAGATCCCGACCGCCGACAGGACCAGCGCTAACGCCGCAAACAGACCAACGACCAGCATCGAAAAACGTGGTTGGGCCACCGACGCGCCGAGCACCTTCTCCATCGTTTGCACTGCCGTGACCGGCACGTCCTTGTCGATCGCGCGCACCTCCTGTCGGACCGCGGCAGCCATCGACAACGGTTCGCCGTGCGTGCGCACGAGCAGCGTCAATCGTGGGTTCGGCGATTGCAGATGCGGCAGGTACATCGCGGCATGCTCTTCGGCGTCGAGCGTCGTCTGCTTGATCGTGCCCACCACGCCGACCACTTCGCGCGGCTTCTGTTCAAATCCGACGCGAAGCCGTTTGCCAATCGGATCCTGACCCGGCCAGAGGCGCGCAGCGAGAGTGTCGTTGATGACGATCACGAGCGGCGCGTCGCGCTTGTCCTGTGCGTTCAATTGCCTGCCCTGCAACAACGGGATCTGCAGAGTCGCAAAATAATCGGGCGTGACTATCGTGTAATCAGATTGTGGTCGCAGACCATCAGGCGTCGATTCCTGTCCCTCGACAAACAAGTCCGTGCTCTCGACTGCGCCGGAAAGCGGCAACGAGAGAACGCCGCCAGCGTTCTCGACACCGGGCAGCGCCTGAAGCCGCGTCGTGAGTTGTTGAAAGAAAGCGGTTTGCTCTTCGTCACGTTCGTATCGCGCGGGCGGCAGGTTTGGTAACTGAATTTCAAACGTGAGCACGTTGGCGGGATTGAATCCGGGCTGCACCTCGAGCAGCCGCACAAAACTCTTCATCAAGAGCGCCGCGCCAATGAGCAGCACCAGCGCCATGGCCACTTCAGACACGACGAGCAGACTGCGTAGCCGGTTTTGTCCCGCGCCTGAGGTCATACCGCGTGTGCCGTCTTTCAGCGATTTATTCAGATCGAAGCGCGAAGCTTGCAGCGCCGGCATCAATCCGAAGATGAGTCCCGTCACAATCGAGATCGCGAGCGTGAATAGAAGAATGCGCGGATCAACGCTGACTTCGCTGATGCGAGGCACGTCGCGTGGAATCAGCGAGACGAGCAACGAGTTGCCCCAAACGGCGAGCAACAAACCAAGCGCGCCGCCGGTTATTGAAAGCAGAAGACTTTCGGTGAGCAGTTGTCCGATGATGCGACGCCGTCCGGCGCCAAGCGCCGCGCGAATAGCGATCTCTTTTTGTCGTGAAGTCGCGCGCGCGAGCAACAGGTTCGCGATGTTTGCGCAGGCGATGAGCAGGACGAACCCAACTGTCGCGAGCAACACAAACAGCGGCTTGCGGATCGTGCCGACCATCTGCTGATGAAGCGGGACCACGTTGATGCCGAAGCCGATGGTGCCGAGCGGTAGTCCTTGTTGAATCGCATTGAGCTCAGTTCTGCCCTCGGCGACCGACACGCCCGGTTTCAACCGGCCGATGGTGGCGAGGTTGAGGTTGCCCTGTCGCTGTCGCTGCTCGTCGGTGATTGCCAGCGGCATCCACACATCGTTTTGCAGCGAGAACTGAAGACCGGGAATCAGGTTCGCGCCACCGGGAAACTGAAATCCTTCCGGCATTACGCCGACGATCTGCGCGTTCTGACCGGTGAGCGTAAGCGTCTTGCCGAGCACATTTGGGTCGCCGCCGAAGTGTCGCTGCCAGAGAGCGTGGCTGATGATCGCGACCGGCGCGCGATTCGGCATGTCTTCTTCCGGCGTGAACGCGCGGCCCAGTATTGGACCAGCACCAACCGCTTCAAAGAAATCCGCGGTTACTCGTGCGCCACGCAACAACTCCGGATCTCCGCTGCCGGTCAGTTGCCACGACCAGGAACGAAACGCCGCCATGCGTTCGAACGACTTCGCTCCGGTTTTGAGTCCTTCGAAGTTGGGAGCGGAATTCGGCAGTGTGTCTGTTTGAAGCTTCGCCAGGACGCCCCAAATCATTACGACGCGTTCCGGATCTTTGAACGGCAGCGGCCGCAGCAACGTCGCGTTCACAACGCTGAAGATCGCCGTGTTCGCGCCGATTCCGAGCGCCAACGTCAACACTGCGACCAATGAAAACCCAGGCCGTTTCACCAACATGCGTGCGGCATAGCGGATTTCTTTAAACACGGATTCTCCTTATTCGTATCGCAGAGCTACGAGCGGATCGATCTTCGTCGCGCGCCGCGCCGGCAAGTAACAAGCAATGAAGGCAACGAGGACGAGCAGCACTGAAACGATCACGAACGTCGTCACGTCGTAACCGCTGACGCCGATCAACAGCGACGAGAGCGCACGCGCGAGTCCGAGCGACAGCAACAACCCGAGCGCAACACCAATCACCGCCAGTCGCATTCCTTGCGCCGTGATCATCTTCAACACGTCCGCGCGGTTCGCGCCGAGCGCCATGCGAATGCCAACCTCGCGCGTCCGCTGCGAAACCACGTAAGCCATCACGCTGTAAAGTCCGACCGCGCTCAACAGGATCGCGAGCACCCCGAACGCGAGCGAAAAGGACGCCGCCATGTTCGGCGCCCACAACGCATACGTGAGGTGTTCCGTCATCGTCTTGACAGACGAAACCGGCACGCTGCGATCGATGTTCTGCACTTCTTTGCGGAGCGAACCGGCCAGCCCGCGCGGATCGACATTCGTGCGCATGACGAGCGCCATGCTGCCCGGTCGCCGCTGGCTCATCGGGTAATAAAAGAACGGCTTGGGATCCTCGGCGAGCGTGTTGTACTTGCCGGTTTTTACGACGCCTACAACTTCGATCGCATCGCGACTTTCGGCGCCGATGAAAATGCGTTTACCGACGGCGCTCTCGCCGGGCCACAGCGTGTTCGCCATCTGTTGGTTGACGATGACGACGCGTTGCGACTTTGCATGGTCGCGATCGTCAAAGTCGCGGCCGTCGAGAATCGGGATATCCATCGCGCGAAAATATCCCGAGCTGATGACGGTCGTCATGATCGTGCGTCCGGCGCTCCCTCGCGCCAACGTCTCACCTTCTTTCAGGATTGGACCATTGGAATTTGAGCTGTCACCCAATGGCAGCAGCCGAGTGGCAGCAACGGCCTCCACGCCGGGCAAACTCGACGCGCGCTCAATCGCCTGTTTGAAAAAGTTTCGCGAACGCTCAGTGTCGTACCCCACCAGCTCCGGTTCGAGAACGGCAATCAGTCCATTCTTCGTGCCAAACCCCGGATCCATCGTTTGCGCCTGGCGAAAACTCTTGATGAAGAGTCCGCCACACACCAGCACTGCCAAGGATAAAGCCACCTGGACCACGACCAGCGTCGGACGCAAGGACAAGCGACGACTCATCCGGCGCTGGTCCGAAGTGAGATCGCCTTTCAGTATCGGAACGACTTCGGGATTTGACGAATGCAACGCGGGCGCGAGTCCGAAGATCAATCCGGTAGCGACCGAGATCACGAGGGTGAAAATCAGCGCGCGCGAATCGAGTGCAAAGAAGTTTTGGACGATGTTGTACTGGAGCACCGGCACAAAACCTTCCATCAGGTCCGTCACCCAGAACGCCAGCAGCAAACCGAACCCGCCACCCAGCAGCGACAGCAGCAGACTCTCCGTCAACAACTGTCGCACCAGACGCACGCGGCTGGCGCCGAGCGCGAGTCGAATGCCGATCTCCTTGCGACGCGCAGCGGCGCGCGCGAGCATCAGGTTCGCAACGTTCGCGCACGCAATCAGCAGAATCAGACCGACGATGGCCATCGCGATCGCACCCGCGCTCTTCATCACAACCGCCACTTCTTCCCAGCGCCCGTCGATCTCAGTGTCAACTTTCGCCGTCGTCGCGCTGGCCCGATCGTTCGGATATGCCTGGTTTAATCGGCCGGCGATCGCGGTCATCTCCGCCGTGGCCTGGTCCAGGGTCACACCCGGCTTCAAACGCGCGAGCACATTCATCCAATGGCTGCCGCGATCGGTGAGTAACCCCGGCGATCTTCTGAGTTCTTCAACCATCGCCATCGGCACCCAGAAGTCCATCGACAGCGCAAACTTCGATCCCGTAAACGATTCAGGCGTGACGCCGATCACTTCGTAACCGCGATTACTCAAGCGGATCGTCTTGCCGACGATGTTTGGATCCGATCCGAAACGTCGCTGCCACAGACTGTGACTCATGACGACGACCGGATGAGCTCCGGCCACGCTGTCCTCTTCCGGCAGGAACGTGCGGCCCATGATCGGTTTGACGCGCACGACGTCGAAATAGGAACCGCTCACAGACTGTCCCCAGATGACGTCGCTTTGCGAGTCGGAATCGAGCGCGACCTGCAACATGTCTTCCGCAGTCATCGCTTCGAAGACTGTCGATTGATTGCGGTAGTCGATGAAGTCCGGGTAGGAAATCTCATCGCCGATGCCGCGGTCTTCGCTCATCTCGACGGGACGAACGAGCTGATGCGCATCGGGCACCGGCAACTGCCGCGTTATGAACGCGCTGACCCCGCTGAAGATCGCGGCGTTGGCGCCGATGCCGAGCGCGAGCGTGAGCACCGCGACGGCAGTGACGCCGGGGTTCTTGGTCAACATCCGAATGCCGAAGCGAATGTCCTGGAAGAGTGTTTCCATCACCAGATCCTTTCGACCCGTGTTACCCAATTTGCTTGTTTTTCAATAACGCGGATAAGACACGGCCGCGCTCGTAATCAGACTTAATCGTCTCCACGGCCTTTAGAAACGCGTTACGCAAACGTGTGTCGCCCGTGTAGGCGTTCGAGGCCTCGAGCAGCAACGAGGCTTTTTCATAGTCGGATGAAATCTTCGTCGCGGAGTCGAGCAGTTGCGTCAACGCACCTGCGCTCAGGTTCTTCGTTTTGAGCAGCGCCGAGAGCACTCGCCGGTGTTCGTAGTCGGAGGTGATCGTGCCGACAGTTTGAAAGAAGACACCGCTCAGCGCCGGATCGTCGAGATAGACGTCCGCCACGGCCTTCAGCACACCCGCTTTCTCGTAATCGGAATCGATGCCCTGGGTGGAGTCGGCGATTCGGACCAACAGCTCCTTGTTCGGCGCGAGTCGTTTTAACAACGTCTTCAGCACGCGGCTGCGTTCGTAACTCGACTTGACGGTGTCGACGGCCTGGAAGAAGGCCGGCACGGCGGCGTCTTTGCCATCGAGTGCGGGCGCGATCGCGATCAGAAGTTGCGCCTGTTCGTAATCGGACTTGATGTGTTGCGCTGCGTGGGCCAACGTCTGCTGCAGCGCCGCGGCGTTGAGGTTGCCGTGCTTAACCAGCGCTTCGTAATAATGACGTTGCGCATAATCGCCGGTGATCAGATCGATCTCCTGAAGCACTCCCGTGACGCCGCTTCGGCTCAGTATCCTCTGCACCCGCTTCTCGGCATCGATGCCGCCCTGGCGAACCGCATTCAGGACCATCTGGGCGACCCAGGCGCGGGCGGCGGCGTCCATCTGGCGCTGCTGTCCATTCACGTAGAACGCGCGCGTCAATTGTCCACCGACGTCTCGCCGCACTTCGTAACGCCGCGATTGTCCGTCGCGCACTTCCTCGATGCGCACGACACCACCTTCGGAAACGTTCGTGACGTCCGTGTAGTCGTCGTTGAATTCAACGGTGCCGCGGATCTCGAGCCGCCGCTTCAGACCATCGTCACTGTGCTCCGAGGTGATCACCGTGCGCGTGTCGTCTTGCTTCTTCTGCGCGAAGCCATCGGGCGACGCGATGAAGATCGCTGCGAGCGGAGCGAGTAACAGGACAAGTTTTCTAATCAAGGAACGACTGATGAGCGTCATGGGTATCTCCTTCAAAAGTGTGCTTTGTACTTTGTACTTTGTGCTTTGTTTCTACTTGCTGAATGACGCACGAAGTACTAAGCACGAAGTACAAAGTACTAAGTACAAAACCTCAGACCTAAAACCAAAGACCAAAATCCTTCCCCCTCATTCGTATCTCAGTGCGACCAGCGGATCGACTTTCGTCGCGCGGCGCGCGGGAATGTAGCAAGCGACCAAGGCGACCAGCGTCAGCACGACTGTTACGACGACGAAGGTCGTCGCGTCGGTCGGCGTGACGCCAAACAGCAGCCCGCCAAGCAGTCGCGTAAGTGCAAACGCGCCGGCGATGCCGATCACTTCGCCTGCGATCACGAAAGTCATGCCTTGTCGCAAAACCAACTGCATCACGTCTTTGACCTGCGCGCCGAGCGCGACGCGAATGCCGAGTTCGTGCGTGCGCTGTGCGACGGAATACGAGATCACGCCGTACAAGCCCGCTGCTGCGAGCAACAACGCCACGCCGGCAAAAACCGAAAGCACGAGCGACGTAAAACGTTGCTGCCGGATCGAGTTTGCGATGACGCGGTCGAGCGTAATGACTCGCTGGAGCGGCAGTTCACTGTCGAGCGCGAGCACTTTGCCGCGAATCGCGGGCACGAGCGACGACGGATCCGTTGACGAACGTACGATCAGCGTCATGAACTGGTTCGGCGCCTGTGCAAACGGCTCGTAAGTATGCGGTTTTGTCTCTTTGGTTAGTCCGTTTTGTTTGACGTCGCCGACGATACCGACGATCTCGCGATACGCTTCCGGTCCCGTGTTGACATTGATCCGTTTGCCGATCGCATCGCCATTCGGAAAGTAATGTTGGGCCAACGTCTGGCTAATGATTGCAACGCGAGCGCCGTCCTGGGTGTCACGGTCGTTGAACGCGCGGCCGGCAATCAGCGGAATGCCCATCGCTTTGAAATATCCCGGCGAGACAGCGGAATAGTTCGTCTGCGGTAGTTCGTTGTCTTTGGGCCGCGCATAGCCGTCGAAATAGAAGGCGGTCGGCAGGTCGTGAACGATCGGCAGGATTCGCGCGACGCCGGTTGCTTCGACGCCGGGCAGCGTCGCGACCTGTTGGGCTAGTTGACTACTGAAGCGACCGATTTGGTCCGGGGCAGCGTACTTCTTCTGCGGCAACTGAATCGTCACTGCGAGCGTGTTGTGAACGTCAAAGCCGGGATCGACGCGGTTCAGACGCCACACGGTGCGCAGCAGCAGTCCACCGCCGGCGAGCAGCATCAACGCCAGCGCGACTTCGCTTGCGATCAGCACGTTGCCGATACGCTGCTGTCGCACGCTGCGGCTGCGTTGATGGCTTGCATCTTTTACACCGATGTCGAACCTGAGTGTCTGCAGAGCGGGCGCGAGTCCGAAGATGAACGCGGTCAGGAGCGTGATGCCAAGTGTGAACAGCAACGCTCGATTGTCGATCGTCACGCTCGCGAGCCGCGGCAGGTCCTGAGGCGCAGCAGCCAACAAGGCTCGCAATCCCCACGTCGCGAGTGGCCACGCGGCCAACGCGCCGAGCAGTGCCAGCAGCAAACTCTCGGTCGCTAACTGCCGAACGATGGCCCAACGACTTGCTCCCAGCGCTGCGCGCACGGCCATCTCTTTCTGTCGCGTCGTCGCGCGTGCGAGCAATAGATTCGTCACGTTCGCGCAAGAGATCAGCAGCACCAGCGCAACGGCGCCGAACAGCACATAAAGAATCACTTTGACGTCGCCGACTACAAAATCGAGCAGCGGTTTTACTTTGACGGTCCAGCCGGCGTTCGCCTCAGGGTGTTCCTGCGCGAGCCGGGTGGCGATTGCATTCATCTCCGACTGCGCTTGCGCCACTGAAGCTTCGGGTCGCAAGCGGCCGAGCGCGTCGATGTAGCGCGCCTGGTAGAGCGTCTGCTCACTGTCTTTGAACGCGATCGGCGTCCACAGCTCTCGTTCGCGTTGATCCGGCAGACGAAACGAAGCAGGCATGACGCCGACGATCGTGAAGTCTTCACCGTCGAGCTTCAACGACTTGCCGAGGACGTCTCCCCAACCCCCGAAGCGTCGATGCCACAGCCCCTGGCTAATGATGACGACTTTGTCACGTCCCGGCTGGTCTTCCTCGGCAAGAAAATCCCGGCCCCAGATCGGTTGCGCTCCAAGCAGTTTGAACAAATCAGAGGAAACACGCGCGGAGAGCAACCGTTCCGGGTTTCCGTCGCCGGTGAGGTTGTAAGAAACAGTTCGATAAGCGGCGAGACTCGAAAACGTCGTGTTCTGCCGTTGCCATTCGAGAAAATTCCCAGGCGAGATCTGCGCGTCGGGTTGCGCAACGTTGGCAGTCAGATTCGATTGCCGCAACGCTACCAGACGATCGGATTCGACATACGGCAGCGGTTCCAGCAACACGCCATGGACCACGCTGAAGATTGCGGTGTTCGCGCCGATACCAAGCGCGAGTGTGATCACGGCGACGGCAGTGAACCCGGGCCGCCGCAGCAAAGCACGAAACGCGTAGCGGACATCGTTGATTAGACTATCCATAAACAATGTGCTTATTCAGTCTTCAGGTACTTTGTGCTTTGTACTTTGTGCTTTGTACTTAGTACTTTGTCCGCTTGATTGACGTTCGCATTTGTAGCGGCATTCCCGAATGCGAACAAAGCACAAAGAACCAAGCACCAAATTCAACTTACGCGGACGCCTGCACGTTGATCGTTATCTTCACTTTGCGACCGATGATTCCGCGGCCGTAGTTGATGCCGAGATCGAACCGATCGATCTCCGTCGTGGCGCTGTAGTAAACAAACTCTTCGCCGCGCGGCGAACGGCTGCGGTCCATCTCATTGACTGCGAGTGCGATCGTCTTGCTCTTTCCCTTGCACGTCAGGTTGCCTTCGAGAACGAGCGAATCGCGGTCCCTTCCCCGCGCTACCTTCGTGCTGCGAAACTCGATCTCCGGAAACCGGTCCGCGTCGAGAAAATCCGCCGACTGCAAATGCGCGTCGCGCCGCTTGTTTCCCGTGTCGATGCTGCGCGGATCGATCTTCGCCAGCACGGACGATCGACTGACGTCCGTTTCGTCCAGCACGATCGAGCCTTCAAGCGTGCGAAAGCGTCCGCGGACCGTGTACCAAAGATTCCGGACGCTAAACTCCACCGTCGTGTACGCCGGGTCGAAGCGCCAAACCTGATTGCGGATAGCGCCATTGCGAATGGCGCTGGTCTTCTGTGTTTGCATCGCCTTTGCCTCAAAAGCCCTTTGAAGCGGCTCTGCCGCCTGATGTGCGGCGAGGCCGTACGAAGGGCATAGCCCATCGCTGTCAATCAACACCGGCGAGGCAAAGCCTCGCCTCACATCCGGCGGCAGAGCCGTTGCCCTCACTCGTATCGTAGTGCCGTCAGCGGATCGACCTTCGTCGCGCGCCGCGCCGGCAGATAACAGGCCAACAGCGAAACTGCTGTCAGGAGCAACGCAATCACAGCAAAAGTGAACGGATCGGTGGCACTGACGCCGTAGAGTTGCTGAGTGTCGATCAGCCGCGTGGCCGCGAGCGCCGCGAGCAGTCCGATCACCACACCCGCCAACGTCAGTACGAGTCCCTGCTTGAGAACCAGCTTGAGCACGTCGCCCGGCCGCGCGCCGAGCGCCATGCGAATGCCTACTTCGCGCGTTCGATGACTCACGATCCACGCCATCACGCCATACAGACCAATGCTCGCGAGCAACAACGCGACAACGCCGAAGATCGAGATCAGTGTTGACGCCAGGCGCGTCGCCGCGAGGGTGTCGCCAATCTGACCCGCCATCGAAGAAATGTCCTTCACCGGCAGCGTCGGATCGACCGCGAGCAATTCGGCGCGCACCGACGGAATCAGATCTTCAGCCGGGCCATGCGTGCGAATAACAACATTCGTGTAGCTGTTGTATTGCCCGCGCTGCAATGCCGGCAGATCGAAATGCGGCAGCGGAGTTTCGGTGAGATCGTGATGCTTGATGTCGCGAGTGATGCCGACGATCTCCAGCGGCGGGCCATCGGTCTTCAACGTCAACTTTTGTCGCAGGGCGTTCTCGCCGGGGAAAAGCCGTTGGGCCAATGCTTCGTTGATGATTACGACGCCGGGCGCGCCTTCGCGATCCTGATCGGTGAAGCCGCGTCCCTGGGCCATCTCGATGCCCATCGTCTCGTGATAATTCGGTCCGACGACACTGTTGTCGAACGCCATCTGTTCGTTCGGCAATGGCTGGCGTCCCGGAACGAAAACGCTGCTCATAGAACGGCTGCCGCTGAACGGCATCACCTGCCCGTAACTGACCGCCTCGACCCCAGGCAACGTTTCAAGACGCGCGTAAAGATGATGTTGCATTACACGACCGCTCACTTCGTCGTACTTCTTCTCGTCGAGTTCGAGCGGCACGACCAGCAGTGTTTCAGCCTTGTAACCGGGATCGATCGCCAGCAAGTTGCGGAAGCTCTTGATGCACAGTCCCGCGCCGATCAGCACCACGATCGCGAGCGCGAGTTGCGACACCACCAGCAGACTACGAAACGTGAAGCGACGTTCACGCTGGCCCGAGATGCCGCCTTCTTCTTTCAACACCGGCACCAGATCGGCTCGCGACCCTTGCAAGGCAGGAAAGATGCCGAAGATGATTCCGGCGACGAGCGTCGTCAACGCCGTGAACGCAAGCACACGCCGATCGATCCCAACGGCTAGCACGGTACCGGCTAGATCGAGTCGCGACTGCGTGTTGACGAGTAACCAGATCAACCACGGCGCGATCAGCAAACCGAGAAGTCCACCGGACACGGCAAGCACGAGGCTCTCAGTCGCCAGTTGTCGCACGACACGCCACGTGTTCGCACCGACCGCCAACCGTATCGCTATCTCTTTGCGACGCGTCACGCCGCGCGCCAGCAACAATCCCGCAATGTTCGCGCACGCGATCACCAGCACCAACGCCACCACCGCCATCAATAACTTCAACGGCGCGGAAAAACGTTTGCGCAGCAACGAAATCCCTTTGCCGCCCGGTTCAAACTTTATGTGTTGCTCGCTAAACGGAAGTCCCTTCGTGATCGTCCCCGGCGGGGTGTGCGCTTCCCTGATCTGCTCGGCCAACACGTCGAGACTCGACTCGGCCTGCGCCATTGAAACGCCTGACTTCACGCGTCCGAGCAGTTGCATAAAACGATCGGAGCGCCGCTCGATGAACTTCGAGTCGGCGAGTTGCGAATGCATAAACACCGGCACCCACAGTTCCGTCGGCTGCTCGAGCATCATGCCGCTGAAGTTGGCCGGCGCAACGCCGACGACCGTCAGCGGGAAACCATTCAAACTGATCTTCTGGCCCACGGGATCCTGACCCGCGCCAAAATGTTTGCGCGTGAACGCATCGCTGACGACGACCACAGGCTGGCTTCCCGGTGTTCGATCTTCTTCCGGCAGGAACGTGCGCCCACGCGCGGCCTGAATCCCGAGCACATCGAAATAGTTGCCCGACACGTACTCACTTGTGACCCGCTCCGTTCCGGCGCCGGACGTCAATTCCAATTCCGTACGATTGAACGCGAGCAATCCGTCGAACACGTTGTTCTGCGTCCGATAGTCGTTGAACACCGGATACGAAAACGAATTACTTACGAAATGCGGCTTGACGCTCACCGACGTGATCAGGACGAGTTGATCCGGATCGCGAACCGGCAACGATCGCAGCAACAGCTTGTCCGTGACACTGAAGATGGCCGTGTTCGCGCCGATACCCAACGCGAGAGTGAGCACAACGACCGCACTGAAACCGGGACGTTTCAAGAAAACACGAATTGCTTGACGAATATCACTCATATCTCAAGGCCTTTAATGGATCGACGCGCGTCGCGCGGCGCGCCGGGACGTAACACGCCAACAGCGTCACGACGAACAGTCCCACCGATACCGCCACAAACGTCAGCGCATCAGTCGTCGTCACTTCAAACAACAACGTCGACAGCAGTCGCGTCACTGCAAACGAAGCTACGAGTCCAACTGCGACTCCGACCAGCGCCAGCACGACGCCCTTCGTCACGACGAGCTTCAGCACGTCCACCCGCTGCGCGCCGAGCGCCATGCGCAGGCCGATCTCGTGTGTTCGTTGCAGCACCGAGTACGACATGACGCCGTAGATCCCGACCGCGGCCATCACCAATGCGACGATTGAAAACACCGCGAGCAGCGACGCGCTGAATCGCGATCGCGCGACCGAAACGGAAAGCAAACTCTCCATCGTGCTGATCTCGCCGATTGGTTGTTGCGGATCGAGTCCGCGAATCACTTCACGCGCCGACGGCGCAACTGCAGTCGCGTCGCCTTTCGTGCGCAACACGATCGTCATGCCCGGATAGACCAACTCCGGATGCGGCCAGTACGAAACCGGCTCGACTGCCGTATCGAGCCCGAGATGTTTGTGATCGCCGACGACGCCGATGATCTCGCTCGGCACGTTCTCGTCTTTCATGTAGATCGTCAGTTTGTGGCCGATCGGGTTCTCGCCGCCGAGGTTCTTCCGCACAAACGCTTCGTTGACGAGCACGACGTGTCGCATCTGCGTTGCTTCCTGTTCGGTGTAGAAGCGTCCCTGCTTCAGCGGAATCTGCATCGTCTGAAAGTAGTTCGCATCCGTCACGCAGACGCCGGTTTTCAGCTCCTGGCCCGGCGGCAACTTCTCTCCATCAACCTCGACCGTCGTTCCCGAATAGAGTCCAGTGAACGGCGGCGTGTTGATTGCGCCCGCGGCTTCAACGCCGGGAATCGCTTTCATGTGCGCGATCGCCTGTTGGAAGAAGTCGATGCGTTTCGGTTCCTCTTCGTAACGACTGGCGGGGAGAGTGACGCGCACGGTGAGCAGGTTCCGGGCATTGAAACCCGGATCGACCGCCTGCAAACGATTGAGACTGCGCACGAGCAGTCCGGCGCCAACCAACAACACGAGCGCCAGGGCCACTTGCGTGATCACAAAAACGTTGCGCAGGCGATGACCGCCACCGCCAACATTCTTCCCGCCTTCTTTCAACGAGTCGTGCAGATCGAATCGCGTCGCCTCGAGGGCGGGCGCGAGTCCGAAGATCAGACCCGTGATCACGGCGAGACCAAGCGTGAAACCAAGGACCGGAAGGTTCACGCTAACGCGCTGTAAATCAATTAAGGCCGGTGGACTCAACGCCACGAGCGCTTTCGTTCCCCACCACGCGACCAGCACGCCGAGCGTTCCGCCGATCACCGAAAGCATGACACTCTCCGTCAACAACTGTCGCGTGATGCGCCAGCGACTCGCCCCCAATCCTGCTCGCACCGCGATCTCTCTTCGTCGCGCACTGGCGCGTGCGAGTAACAAGTTGGCGACGTTTGCGCACGCGATCAGCAGCACGAACCCGACGGCGCCCAACAAGATCAACAAAGGCTTGCGAATCTCGCCCGTGAACTGTGTTCGCAAGGGAACGACGTTCACGCCCCAGTTCGTGTTGAAGGTGTACTGTTGGGCCAGGCGCGCCGCGATCGTGTCCATCTCGGTTTGCGCTTGTTGGATCGTGACGCCGGGTTTGAGTCGCGCCACGCTCGAGGCGAATCTTCCGCGGCGGCCGCGGACGTCGTTCGTGATCGGAAACGGCACCCAGATGTCGGCGGGTTTACTGACCTGCGTGCCCTTTTGAATGTGCCAGCCGAAGTTTGCGGGCATCACGCCGATCACCGTCGTCGGTTGGTTGTTCAAATTGATCTGCCGGCCGACGATCGAACCATCGCCGCCGAAACGTCGCTGCCAGAGTCCGTAGCTGATCACTGCCAACGCCGGGGGTCCGGCGCCGCCTTCGTCGGAGGCCTGGAACGTGCGGCCGAGCAGCGGGTTTGTTCCCAGGACCGAGAACAGGTTCGTCGTCGCAAACTGCACGGGCACTTCTTCCGGTTCGCCGTCGCCGGTGAGGTTGAAGGAGCGATCGAAGAAGACGGCCATGTCAGTGAAGACCTGGTTCTGCTCTTTCCAATCGGTAAAGTTGCCGAGGTTGATAACGTTTTGATCGGTGCGTCCGCCCTGTTTCTTCTCCCATACGAGCACAATGCGATCGGCATCGCTGTACGGGAAGCTGCGCAGCAGTACAGCATTGACGACACTGAAGATCGCGGTATTTGCACCGATGCCGAGGGTTAGCGCCAGCAGCGCGATGATGGTCATCGTCGGATTCTTCAACAACATCCGCGCGCCAAAACGAATATCAGCAAACAACGTATTCATTACTCACACCCCTTATTCAATTACTCGCACCCTTTTTCAATTACTCACACCGCAGTGCTTCCACCGATCCATTTTCGTCGTGCGCAGCGGCTCGGCCGCCTGATGTGAGGCGGGGCTGTGCCCCGCCGTAACTGCTTAATTATGGTTGGGGCTTTGCCCCTCGTCCGGCCTTTGGCCCAAGCTGTCGGGGCAGAGCCCGAACGACGGGCAGAGCCCAATCTTCGATACATCGAACGGCGGGGCACAGCCCCGCCTCACATCAGGCGGCGAAGCCGCTACTCTGCTGGCGAAGCCACTACTCTGCTGGCGAAGCCAGCCACTCTCAGTAGTCGAGTTACTCGCACCGCAGTGCTTCCATCGGATCCACTTTCGTCGCGCGCCAGGCCGGCACGTAACACGCGAGCAGCGCCACGATCGCCAACAACGTCGCCACTACGGCAAACGTGATCGGATCTTTCGCCCTCACGCCAAACAACAAACTCGCCATCAATCGCGTCAACGCATACGCGCCCACCAAACCGATAGCGAGTCCGATCAGAATCAACTTCGATCCCTGTCTGACAATCATCATCAGCACGTCGCGTCCCTGGGCCCCGAGCGCGAGCCTGATCCCGATCTCGTTCCTGCGTTGGGCCACCGAGTAACTCATGACGCCGTACAAACCCACGACCGTTAACACGAGCGCCACAGCCGCGAAGATCGAAAGCAGTGTCGTGTTGAACCGCGGCGCTGCCACTGAAGCCGACAGGTATTCCTCCATCGTCTTCACCGCGAACAACGGAACGTCCGGATCTATCGCGGCCACGTCGTTCGTCGCGGCCGGGATAAGACTGCGCGGGTCGGTGGTTGTCTTGACGACCATCACGGTCGAGCTAAGCGGCACCTGTGTCTGCGGAACGTAGTAAGCAACCCGGGGTTCAGTATTCAGCCCGCGATTTCGCACGTCGCCGACAACGCCGACGATCTCGCGAAACATAGATTCCTCGCCGTCGATTGAAGAGATGCCGGGCCGGACGCGCTTTCCGATCGGATCTTCGTTCGGGAAATGTTGGCGTGCAAACGTGTCGGTGATAATCATCACCGGCGTCGAACCGTGGCGATCGTTATCGTTAAAATCGCGGCCCTTGAGGATGGGAATTCCCATCGTGCGGAAGTAATCCACGCCGGTGGTGAAGAAATCGCCCGAAGGCTCATCTTTCTCAGGAACGATCCGTCCCTCGATCTGGAAGGAGATACTGAAGCGTTCGCCACTCAGCGGCAGCGGGTAGATCGAACTCGCACTCTGCACGCCCGGCGCTGTTGCCAATCGTTTCCGCAGATCCGAGAAGAACTGGCTCTGACGGTTGTAGTCGTATTTGACTTCAGACAGTGAGAGATTGAAGGTCAACACGTTCTCAGGCTGCAAACCGCTCTTCACCCTCTGCAAACGCCACAGGCTCTGAATCAACAGGCCCGCGCTCACCAGTAGGACCACGGCGATCGCCAACTCCGAAACGACCAACACACTGCGGGCGGGATTGCGTCGCGCGCCTTCGCCCGTGCCTCGTCCGCCTTCCTTCAGCGACTCGACTAACTCAGTCTTCGAAGAATGAAACGCGGGCACGAGTCCGAAGATCAGGCCGGTCAACACGGAAACTGCCAGCGTGAATCCGAGTACGCGCCAGTCAATCGCGACATGGACCGCGCGCGGAATGTCTTCCTTGCCCAGCGCGACCAGCAAGTCGGACCACCACACGGCCAACAGCAACCCGACTGCACCGCCGACGAGCGACAACAACACACTCTCAGTCAGCAACTGTCGAATCACGCGCATGCGGCTCGCGCCCAATGCCGCGCGTATGGCCATCTCTTTGTGACGCCCGGTCGCCCGCGCAAGCAGCAGATTCGCCACGTTCGCGCACGCGATCAACAGCACGCACGCCACTGCACCGAGCAGAACGTACAGCGCCGGACGAACGTCACCAACCATCGCTGACAGCGTCGATTCGAGACGCAGACTCTTGTTGGTGTTCTGGTCGGGGTACTGTTTCTCCAGGCGCGCGCCGATCGCCGTGAGCTCCGACTGCGCCTGCTCCTGAGTCACCCCCGGCTTCAAACGCCCGATCACGCGCAGGAAGTGCGCGCCGCGTTGGGCCGTAACCGGCGACTTGCCGGCCGCGTCGCCCGCAATCGTGGTCCAAAGATCGACCGGGTCGTTCTGAATCGGAAATTCAAACGTTGCGGGCATCACGCCGACGATCGTGAAAGGGGTGCCGTTCAGCGTGATCGGCTGATTCAGAAGATTCAGATCGGAGTTGAAGCGACGTTGAAACAGTTGTTGGCTGAGAATCACCACGCGAGTCGAGCCGGGCTTGTCTTCATCGGCCACGAACGTGCGTCCGTGCAACGGCGCGATGCCGAGCAGAGGAAAGAGATCCGCAGTCACCACCGCACCTTGCAAGCGCGATGGCTCACCGCTTCCGGTCAGGATGAAGTCACTCGAGTAATACGAAGCCACCCGCTCGAAGACGGTGTTCTGCTCCCTGACATCGAAGAAGTTCGGATATGAATGCGAGCCGCTCTTGTACCCGCGCTGCTGATCCGTCTCAAACAACGAAACGAGCGAATCCGGATTGGGAAACGGCAGCGGCCGCAACAGCACGGCGTTCACCACGCTGAAGATCGCGGTGTTCGCGCCGATGCCAAGGGCCAGCGCGATGGTGGCGACGATGCTGATGCTCGGCGACTTCGTCAGCATCCGTAAACCAAAGCGTATGTCTTGAAGCAGGTTTTGCATGATCTGTGTTTCCTATTCATCCCTCAGTGCGACCATCGGATCCACTCGCGATGCGCGACGCGCAGGCAGGTAACCAGCCAATGCGGCAACACCGGCGAGCAGCAAAGTTGCGAGCGCAATCGTCAACGGATCGTTGGGTTTTAGTTCGTAAAGCAGAGTGGCTGCCGTCTTGGTCACGGCCAGCGAGGTGAGTACGCCGATAACGAGCCCGATCGCCACGAGCAGCAACGCTTCTCGCAGCACGAGCCACAGCACGCTGCGACCGCGTGCGCCGAGCGCCATCCGAATGCCGATCTCGTTGGTGCGACGAGCGACGCCATACGACATCACGCCGTAGAGTCCGATGCACGCCAGCAACAGCGCCAGCAGTCCGAAGAACGACGCCAAACGCGCCACGAGCTTTTGTTGGACCAGCGACCGTCCGATGTGGTCCGACAACGTCACTACGTCGTCAATCGGGAGATTGCGATCGACTTGCCTGATCGTTTGCCGAATCTGCGGGACGATCGAACCCTTCGAATCCGCGGAATAACGCACGACCAGGTTGCTGAGCGCCCCGGGCTGCTGTGCGTGTGAGTAGAAAGCCATCGGTCGAATCTGTTCGGTCAAACTTCCGTACTTCGCGTCACGAACGACGCCGATAACTTCAATCTTTTCGGTGGAGTCTGGGCCGTTGATGCCAAACCGTTTCCCGATCGGCGAGCCGTTCGGAAAGAACCGTTGGGCCATCGACTCGCTGATGACGGCGACCGTCTGTGACTTGGCCGTGTCCTGTGGACCAAAGCTGCGGCCGGCGACGAGCGGCAGTCCCATGACGCCGAAGAAGTCAGGCCCGACTACGTTGTTTCTGACAACGCGATTTCGACCTTCCGGCGCACCGGGCTCGCGCGTGAAGGCAGGACCGGTCCAGAAACCCTGGTTGAACGTGATGAAGGCAAACGATGCCCCCTGCACTCCCGGGATCGCTCTTACCTTGTCTTCAACTTCTTTCAGCAACGCGGGCAACTTCGGATTGTCGTCTTTCAATCCGGTCGCTGACGTATCGACCTGCAACAGCAGCACGTTTTCCTGGTTGAAGCCGCTGGGAATGCTTTGCAAGTTGATCAGTGTGCGGACAAACAGTCCCGCCGCAACGAGCAGTAGAAGTGAAAGCGCGACTTGTCCGACGACAAACGCTTTCCCGACTGGATTGCGCAATGCGCTGACCGCGCCGGTCTTTCCGCCTTTCAATGATGTGTTTGGTTCCATGCGAGAAGCCCGGAGTGCGGGCACAGTGCCGAACACGATCGCGCACAACACAGAAACGCCAAAGGTGAAACCAAGGACGCGCAAGTTCGGCGTGACATCAACGGGCAGCGCCTGGGGACCATTAGAAGCCATGATCAGCAGCAAGCGACTGCCCCACCACGAAAGACCAATGCCCACGAGCCCGCCGAAGATCGCGAGTAATGCGCTTTCGGTAAACAACTGTCGCACGAGGCGCGCGCGTCCGGCGCCGACTGCTAATCGCACTGCAAACTCTTTTCGTCGCGCTGCGCCCTGGGCCAACAACAGGTTCGCTACGTTCGCACTCGCGATCAGCAGCACCAGTACGACCACCGCCATTAATACTTTCAACGAAAGCGAGAATTGTTCGCGCAGCGTTGAGAGTCCGCGGCCCATAGGCGTCAGGTCGATGTGCGCGCTCTGTATCGCCTGCACGCGATCGGCCGCCGGTTCCCTTCCGGCGCGCGCTCCCAACGATTGTTTGAAGAGCAGGTTAACGGCTGCGCTCGCCTGTTCCGGACTAACGCCGTCTTTTAAACGGCCGACGAGGAACAGCGACTGAACCGACTCGGAGTTTCGTCCGTCCCAATGCCCGGGCGGCAACTGCTTTTCCATCGCGAGCGGCACCCACATGTCAGGCGCGTTGCCAACTGTAGTGCCAAAGAACTCGCGCGGCGCGACCCCGACGATCGTGTACGCCACATCGTCGATCGTGATCGTCTTGCCGACCGCGTTCGGATCCTGACCCAACCTTTGCGTCCACCAGGAATAACTGACGACTGCAACGGCATGGCCGCCCTGAGTTTGATCGTCCGCATCGCTCAAGACACGACCGAGATGAGCATTCACGCCCAGAACAGGAAAATACGTGCCCGACACCAGTTGCACCTTGAGCTGTTCGATGTCGCTTGCTCCGTAATTGACGAAGCCATGGACCGTCCACTCAATACTCAAGAGACTCGCCACGCCGGAAAACACGTCGCTGCGTTGCTGCACCTGGCGATAGAACGGGTACGAGAAGAGGTCGCAACTCCCGTCGGGAAAGTCGTTTGTCAAGCCCTGGCTTTCGCCCTTGCCGAACAGGACCAGCCGGTCAGGCTGCTGCACCGGCAGCGACTTGAGCAACACCGCGTCGAGCAAGCTGAAGATCGCGGTGTTCGCGCCGATGCCGAGCGCGAGCGAGAGCACCGCGATCAGAGTGAACGCGGGTTTCTTCAGCAGCATGCGGAATCCGTATTTGATGTCGTGAATCATTGGTCTTTGTTTTTGGTCTTTGGTCTTTGGTCTTTGGTTTCGGTCTTTGGTCTTTGGTCGGTGTCTTTGTTTAAAGGCCCAAGACCTAAAACCCAAGACCTGAGACCTACTCCTCATTCGTATCTCAATGCCTCGAGCGGATCGACTTTCGTAGCGCGGCGCGCGGGCAAGTAACACGCGAGCAATGCGATGGCAATCAGTCCCAACGAAACGATCGCGAGCGTCAGCGGGTTGGTAGGCTCGACGCCAAACAACAACGACCCGATGAAACGTCCGAACGCAATCGACGCTGCGAGGCCAACTAAAACTCCAACGCCAACCAGCACCACGCCGCGAATCATGACCAACCGGAACACGTCGCGGCGTTGCGCTCCGAGCGCGACGCGAATGCCGATCTCGCGCGTGCGTCGCGCAACCGAGAACGTCAACACGCCGTAGAGACCGAGCGCCGTGAGCAAACTCGCGAGCACACCAAACGCAGACGAAAGCCACGTCACCAGTCGTTCCTGGACCAGCGACTCGTCAATCTCGGCGGTTAGTGTCTTGATGTTGTATAGCGGCAGGTGTGGATCGAGTTTCTTCAGCTCTGCGCGCAACGATTCGGCTACTGTATCCGGACCGGTCGCGGTCTTTACGTGCAAGGCCAGGTTCGTCAACTGCTGCTGCTGGGCCACCGGCATGTAGAAGTGACGTTTGAGATCGCGGCGGAGATTGACATACTGCGCGTCGCTGACGACGCCGACCACCGTCATGTCCGGAACGTCGTCGAGCCCGATGCGTTTGCCGAGCACGTCGATCGTGCCGAAGAAATGACGCGCCATCTTCTCGTTGAGAATGACGACCTTCGGAGTGCCGAGACGATCCTGATCGTTGAAATCGCGTCCGTTGAGCAGCGGTATGCCGAGCACTTTGAAGTAGTCGGGCGAAACAATCGTCATTTCACTCGACGTTCGTTCACCTTCGCGCGGCTTGTAGCTTTCGATAACGAGACTGAGCTGGTCCCAACCTCCGGAGACGGGCGTGTCTGTCGCGAGCGAGGCGGAGGTGACTCCGGGCAACGCACGCGTCTTCGCGAGGAGTTCGTCGTAGAAGCTCAGCGAGCGTTCGGCCGAGTAACCGTTGAGCGCCGGATTCACGCTGGCGAACAAAACATTCTCTTTGCCGAAGCCGGTGTCGACTGCGCGCAGGTTCTGCAACGTCCTCACCATCAACGCCGCACTCACGAGCAGCGGCAGCGACAGCGCAACCTGGACCAAAATCAACGCACTGCGAAAGCTCAACAGTCTTCCCGCTGACGTAAAGCTGCGCGATTCCAAACCCAACCCGGGCACGAATGCCTGCCGGGCAACCTGAATCGCCGGCGCGAGACTGAACGCGATCCCGATGACGATCGCGACTGCGAAGATGAACCCATACAACCGCCAATCGTTTGGCACTGCAAGGTTGGCACGAACGTCTTTCGGGATGAACGCGGCGAGCGCAGCTTTGATCCACAACGCGATCACGACGCCGACGGCCCCGCCAAGGATCGAGAGCACGAGGCCTTCAGTCAACCACTGTCGCAGCAAGCGCAAACGACCCGCGCCGAGTGCGAGACGAACAGCGGTTTCCGGTGCGCGCACTGTGGCTCGCGCCATCATCAGGTTAGCGAGGTTCGCGCACAGAATCAGCAGCACCGCGCACGTCGCGCCGAGCAGTAACAGCAGCGACGTTTTCATGTCGATCTGTAACGAGCGTAGTCCCTGAGCGCCGGGTAAGATCGCGATGCGGCCCGCAAGAAATCGTTGGCGACCAGCGGCGGAAACGCTCGCCGGCAAGGCTTGCGCCTCCAACTCGCGAATCTGGCGGTACAGCACGTCGAGCGACGCCTGTGCCTGCTCGTTTGAAACGCCGGGCTTGCGCCGGGCCATCACCGTGAGCCACTGATGATTGCGGCTTGTCAGACGAGTCGGCGGCAGCGGGTTGAAGACGGGCGTCATCATTATCGGCACGCGCACGTCCGGGTTGTTTGAAAGATCGATGCCGAAGAAATTCGGCGGAGTGACGCCGACCACCGTTAGCGGATGTTCGTTGACGAGGATCGTTTTGCCGATGATGTTTGGATCTTTCGCAAAGCGGCGATCCCAGAAGTGATAACTGAGCACGGCGACGGGGTGCGCCCCGGGCGTGCGATCGTCGTCCTGCGTCAAGAGACGTCCGGCCCACGGGCGAACGCCGAGCACTTCGAAGAAGTTTCCACTGACGAGCTCGCCGCGCACGCGCTCGTTCTGATCGGCGTAGCTGACATTCATCTGCGCGCCGCCGCGCGTGATAACGCCCGAGAAGACATCGTTGCGGTCGCGCAGATCCTGGTACATCGCGTAAGAGAACGTGCTGTCGTTGTCTGGGCCCTCTTTCGGATCGTAAGCGGACAGCACGACGAGCTGATCGGGATCGTGGACCGGCAGGCTTTGCAGCAACACCTTGTCGGTGATCGAGAAAATCGCGGCGTTTGCCCCGATGCCCAAAGCGAGCGTGAACACGACGATCGCGGTGAATCCCGGATTCTTGAGCAGCAGCCGCACCGCGTAACGCACGTCCTGGAAAATCTGTGTAGCCAGTGATCTCATTCACTCGTACCTCAGCGCTGTTAACGGATCGACTTTCGTCGCCCGTCGAGCGGGGATGTAACACGCAAACAATCCGATCAGGACCAACCCGACTGAAACGACCACGAACGTCATTAGATCCGTGGTGGAAACTCCGAACAGCAAACTCGACATCAAGCGCGTCAACGCGAACGCGCCTCCCAGGCCGAGAACGAGTCCGAGCAACACCAGCACCATTCCGTGGCCCATGAACAACCGCAGCACGTCGCCACGTCCAGCGCCGAGCGCCATGCGAATCCCAACCTCGTGCGTGCGTTGCGACACTGAATACGAGAGCACTCCGTAAACGCCCGTCGCCGCTAGTACGAGCGCAAGCACTGCAAACGCAGCAAAAAGTCCGGCGTTGAATCGCCGCGGAGACGCTTCGCGCGCCAGCAGGGTTTCGAACGTCGCAACTTCGGCAATCGGCACATCTTTATCGAGCGCCTGGACTGCACGCGCGACGGACGCAGTCAACGCCTGCGGATCGATGTTGTTGTATCGAATCGAGAGCATTGAATTTCGCTGCGGCGCGCGCCCAAACGGCGTGTACATCTTGATCAGCGGCTTCGTCTGCGATCCGTAAGCCCGCACTTCCGGAACGACACCGATGATCTCGTGCCACACGGGACTGTCGTAACTGAGGTGTTTGCCGACCGCGTCTTCGTTGGGCCAAAACCGTCGCGCAAGATTTTCATCAATCAGCACGACGGGCTTACCCTGTTCGTCTTCATCGCGCGTGAACGTGCGCCCGCGCAGGATCGGAATCTTCATCGTCTCGAAATAGTCGGCGCTGACGATGGACCAATCGACATTGATCAGCTCACCAGGTTTCAAGGCGCGATGGCCTTCGGGCGCAATGTCGTTCTGCCAACCATCGCCAAGACCGGGCAAATTCGCGGAAACTGTCGCCTTCTCCACGCCCGGCTGCGTCTGCACGGTTTGCAGCACCTGATTGAGAAATTGGCGCAGCTCCTCTGGTTTGCGATAGCGGTTGCGCGAGACCTTCAGCTCCATCGTGAGGACGCCGTTCGGATCGAACCCGTTGTCAGACTTCAACAGCACCAACAGGCTCTTCACCATCAACCCCGCGCCGACGAGTAGCGCCACTGACACGGCGACTTCGCTCACGACCAGCGCGCTACGCAGCTTTTTGCCCTGGCTGTCAGTGGTGGTTGAGGCGCTGTTCTTCAACGTCTCTTGTAAATCGGTTTTGGAGAAGCGAAGCGCGGGCGCGAGTCCGAATAGAATGCCCGTCAGCAGCGTGGCGCCGATATTGAAAGACAGCACGCGACCATTGAGCTCGATGGTGTTCATGCGCGGCACGGTTTCATGCGCTACCTTTTGCAATAACGACATGGACCACGAAGCAAAGATCAAACCGAGTGCGCCGCCCGCTGTTGCCAGCAGCAGGCTTTCGATCAGCAACTGTCTGATGATGCGCCACCGCGAAGCCCCCAACGCGGCACGCATCGCAAACTCTTTTCGCCGCGTGGCGGCGCGCGCGAGCAACAAGTTCGCGACGTTTGCGCAGGCAATCAACAAAACGAGCGCAACCGCGCCCAGCAGGACCTTCAAAGCAGTGCCGACATTGCGCGTGATCTGATCCTGCAGCGAGACGACTGTGACCTTGTCGGCGCCGGCGTTCGCGACCGGGTTCTCCCGAAAGAGTTGTTGCGCGACGCCGTTGATGTCCGCGCGCGCTTGTTCGATCGTGACGCCCGGTTTTAGTCGCGCGATCACGGAACCGGCGATCCGCACGTCGCGCGTGTGCGTTTGCCAGTTCATCGGACCTATCAACAGCCACAGCGGCGGCGGTCCCTGGTGCACGAAGTTTTCCGGCATCACGCCGATGATGGTGTAGCCCTTGTCATCGAGTGTTACCGACTTGCCGACGACGTTCGGATCGCCGCCGAAGCGTTGTTGCCACAAACTGTGACTGATGATCGTGACTGGCTCGGCGCCGGGCTGATCGTCGGCTTCGGTAAAGTCGCGGCCCAGTTGCGGAGTCGCACCCATCACTTTGAAGTAGCCGGCCGTCACCATGCGTGAGTTGATGCTCTCGGCGTGGTCCGTGCCGGTGAGATTTACGGACCAGCCGCGAAAAGTCGACATCGCTTCGAAGGTCTGGCTGCGTGAGCGCCAGTCGAGGAAGTTTGGGTACGACACCCAGCGGTTCGTCACTTCAGGCCCCGACTCAGTCATCCACACAATGCGATCCGGTTCCGCGTACGGCAGCGGTTTCAGCAGCACCGCATGGACCACGCTGAACATTGCGGTGTTCACTCCGATGCCGGCCGCCAGCGTCAACACAGATAACACCGTGAAGCCCGGATGTTTCCGCAGCCAGCGCAGACCATAACTGAGATCTTGAAGCATGCGTCTTACTCACTCCGCAAGGCAATTACCGGATCGACTTTCGTGGCGCGTCGCGCCGGCAGGTAACAGGCGAACAATCCCACTATTCCCAATCCCAATGCGGCCCCCGCGAACGTAATAAAATCCGTATTGGAAATTCCAAAGAGCAGACTCGACACGAAGCGCGTCAACGCAAACGCCGCCGCCAACCCAAAAACAATTCCCACAACTGCGAGCGTCATGCCCTGCCGCAGCACCAGCGACAGCACATCCGTGCGTTTCGCGCCGAGCGCCATGCGCACGCCGAGCTCCCGCGTGCGCCGGCTGACGGAGTAAGACAACACTCCGTACAAGCCGGCGCAGGCCAGCAACAAAGCGAGAACTCCAAAAAGACTTGCGAGTGTCGCCACCAAACGCTCGTGGCCCAACGTCTCATCCACTTGTTGTTCGAGAGTCTTGACGCGAAAGACGGGCAGGTTTGGTTCGAGCGACTGCACTTCACTCCTGATCGCCGCCACTACCGCAAGCGGATCGCCCGTGGTGCGGACCTGAAAAGTCGTCTCGCGCCAGGAACTCGGATCTTGCAGGTACGGAACGTAGAAAGTGCGCGGTGTTTGTTCCTTGATAGTCTCGGCTTTCGCGTCTTTGACTACGCCGACGATCTCAACTTCGCCGCCGCCGTCTGCGCCACGATTGAACCGGCGCCCGATCGGATCCTGCGCCTCAAAGTAGTAACGCGCGAAGGCTTCGTTTACGACTGCGACCTTCGGCGCGGTTTCGTTGTCTTGCACGCTGAAGTCGCGGCCGCGCACGATGGTCATTCCCAACGTGCGGAAAAAGTCTGGTCCAACCTGCGCAAGAAACGGCACATCAAGTTCTACGCGATCGCCCGAACGCGACAACTGGTTTTCCTGCGGCGGCGGCGTGAAGCCTGGCACCGTGATACTTCCCTGCGTCCCGCTGCCGCTCAACAAACCCTGACGCGACAGGCTCGCCGACGTGACACCCGGAACACCGCTGATGCGCTCGAACATCTGCTTGTAGAGCCCGCCGATCTGTTCGCGACGGTAGTTGATTAACTGCGGATCAACGGAGAAGACCAGCACGTGTTCACGTTGAAAACCGAGATCGACGGCCTTTAGATTGCCGAGAGTGCGGATGAAGAGCCCGGCGCCGACCAGCAACGTCAACGACACGGCAACTTGCGTGACGACGAGCGTGCGTCCCCAACCAAACCACCGACTGCCGCTGTTCATACGCCCGTCTTTCAAGGACGGTGTGAGATCGAGTCGCGTCGCGCGCCAGGCAGGCGCCAAGCCAAACACGATGGCTGCGAGTAATGAAACTACTGCGGTGAATCCGACGATGCGCAGATCGAGCGGCGCGCTGATCGACAGCGACGAGCCGCCGCTAAACGTGTTCTGGCCACTGGAAAACACGGCGAGCAGCAAACCGCTGGACCATGAAGCGAGGAGCAAACCTAACGCGCCGCCCAAAAACGCGAGCAACAGACTTTCAGTCAACAACTGTTTGACGATCTGCCAGCGCGACGCGCCGAGCGCGAGTCGCAACGCGATCTCTCTTTCGCGTGCAGCAGCTCGCGCAAGCAGCAAGTTCGCGACGTTGGCGCAGGCAATTAGCAACACGAGAGCGACGACGGCCATCAACAGTCGCAACGGTTTGGAAAACTCCTGGCGCAACACATTGAAGCCTTGCGCCGCGGGAAGTACTCGAAACGATTGTTTTTGAATCGCGTCTCGTTTTTCCTGAGTGAGTGCCGATCCAGCCGCTTCGAGTGCGGCTTGCTGCGAGATCAACGAAAGCACGGACCGCGCCTGTTGTTCGCTGACTCCGTTCTGCACGCGCGCGAGGATGAGAGGCAGCGTGCTGTCGGTGATGCGCGTGCGGCGCGGCAGGATTAATTCGCCGCTTCGCGAAGGCAGAAACACGTCCGGCGCGCTGCCGACAATCGCGCCAAAAAACTCGGGCGGCGTTACGCCGACAACTGTGAACGGCCGGTTGTTGACGATCAGGTTCTGACCGACGATCAAAGGAGTCGCACCAAAGCGTCGCTTCCAATAACCATAGCTGAGCACCGCAACTGGTTGTCTCGATCCTTCACTGTCTTCAGCTTGCGTGAAAGTCCTGCCGACCGCCGCCTCGACACGCAACGTCGAAAAGAAACTTCCGGAAACGAGTTGTCCCTCGATCACTTCCGGCGCACCGTTGAAGCTCGCGTTGACTCGCGTCGCAAAACCGAAGTAACACGCATCCGCCAGCACCTGATCCTGCGCGCGCAGGCGTTCGTAAGTGCGGTAGGAAATGTTCGTCGAACGCTTGAGCGACGGCTCACCAGTCTCGAGAAACACGAGTTGTTCCGGTTGCCTGACCGGCAGCGTCTTCAACAGCACCGCATCGAGCAGACTGAAGATCGCAGCGTTCGCGCCGATCCCGAGCGCCAGGGACAATACGGCCATCGCCGTGAATCCCGGGTTCTTGATTAACGTCCGGAATGAATAACGAAGGTCGTTCATAAAAACTGTGTCACTCAGCTTTGACTCAAAAGTCTTCGGCCTCGGCTCTGCCGCCGGATGTGCGGCGTGGCTTTGCCTCGCCGCGAGGCTTGGTTGTTATGTAGGGCTTCGCCCTCGGTTCGCCCAGTTTATGGGCCAAAGGCCGTACGAAGGGCACAGCCCATTCTTATCTCAGCGGTCACCGGCGAGGCATAGCCACGCCGCACATCCGGCGGCAGAACCGTCGAAAACCCACTCTTGAGTCAAAGCCGTGTCACTCGTGTCGCAACGCCACCAGCGGATCGACTTTCGTTGCCCGGCGCGCCGGGAGATAACACGCGACCAGCGCCACTACGCTCAGTAGCAAAGCGATCAGCGTGTACGTCAGCGGATCGGAAACCTTGACCCCGAACAACATCTCTTTCAGGTTGAGCCAGCTCTCCAGGTACCTGGTCAACACGTAAGCCCCCGCCAGTCCCAACGCGACTCCGATCGCCACGAGCACCATGCCCTGGACCACGATCATCTTCATCACACTCGACCGATTCGCGCCGAGCGCCATGCGAATGCCAATCTCGTGCGTGCGTTGTGAAACGGTGTACGCCAACACGCCAAATAATCCGATGGCGGCAAGTTGCTGGGCCAACAATCCAAACGACGTCAAGAGCTTCGCAAACAAACGTTCCATGCGCAGCGTTTCATCTGCCTGTTCGACCTGTGTCCTGATCAGGCTGATCGGCAGGTTCGGGTCAACTTCTTTAATCGCCTCGCGCATGGCGGAGATGATCGCTGTCGGCTCACCGGCAGTGCGCACTTCGAAGGTTCCTTCTTGCATCGGACGTTCCTGACGGAAGGAGGAATAGATCGTCGGCGGTATCTCGTCGCGTTGCCGCGCGTACAGTGCGTCTCTGGCAACACCGACGATCTCGAGCTCGTCCGGCTTTGAGGTATCGAAGGTGAAGCGCTTGCCGATCGGGTTCTCGTTGGGAAAATACTTCGCGGCGAAAGTTTGATTGACGACTACAACTTTCGGCGTCTTCGTATCGTCTTGCGCCGTTAACGTCCGGCCCTGGAGCAGCGGAATGCCCATCGCCTGCAGAAAGTTCTCGCGCACGATGTGTCGATAACCCTCGCCGTTTGCCTTGTACCGGCCTTCGGAATCAGGCGTCGCGTTCAGAGCTTCACGGAGAAACACGTCGCTCGTGAATGAACCTTGTGACAGCAATGCCATGCGGGAAAAGGTCACCGCTTGTACGCCCGGTACGCTTTCGATGCGCTCGCTGAGCCGTGCATAGATCTGCCGCAGCGGTTCGTCTTTGTATCCGATCAGCCCCGGCGAGGAGTCAAACAGCAGCAGGTTCTGAGTATTAAAGCCGAGTTCAACTCTTTGCAGGTTGATCAGCGTGCGCACAAACAAACCAGCGCCAACCAGCAGCAGTAGTGAGAGCGCCACCTGGACCACGACCAGCCCACGACTGAGCCACGAACGATGGACCGCGCTCGACGATCGTTGTGCTTCCTTGAGCGACGGCGTGAGATCGAGTCTTGTCGACCGCCACGCGGGAGCGAGGCCAAAAACAATTCCGGTCACGAGCGACAGCGCAAGCGTAAAACCGAGAACTCGCAGGTCGAGACGCGGTTCGAATGCGCGCATAACCTGGCCGCCCCAGTCGGTGACGGCGAAGAGTCCGTCCTTGATCCAGAGAGCCAGGACTATTCCGAAACCACCGCCGATCAATGAAAGCAACAGGCTTTCGGTCAGCAACTGCCGGATCAAGCGCAGTCGACTCGCGCCAAGTGCTGCTCGCAAGCCGATCTCTTTCTGTCGGGATGCGGCCCGTGAGAGCAGGAGGTTCGCAACGTTGGCGCAAGCGATCAACAGGACCAGACCGACGACGCCGAGCAGGAGATAGAGTGAGGGCGCGTAATTGCGCCGGACCCACATCTCGCCCTGGGCGCCGGAATCTGCTAAGAGTCGCGGGTACTGTTGCGGATCGAGATCGGCGATCTTGTTGCCGCCCGCGGCCGCAGCTTGCGTCTGTCGCGCCGTGCGATGTTCAACTACGGATTGCTGAAATGCATGCTCCAATTGCGCCTGCGCCTGTTCGCGCGTCGCACCGGGTTTGAGCCGGCCCATCAACCGCAAGAACCAAAGACCTGCGCCGTTGAAGAGCGACTGTTTTCGATCGGCATACAGCAATGGCTCGAGTTGCACCGGGATCGTCACGTTCGGACTCGAGCCGACGTTCATCGTGCCGTCAAATCCTCGTTGAGTTACGCCAACGACTGTGAAAGCAATACTGTTGAGATTGATCTGTTTGCCGACGACGGTGTTGTCACTGCCGAAACGTTCCTGCCAGTACCGATGACTCAGGACAGCGACGGGAGCAGCGCCCGGTTTGTCGTCTTCGTCCGTCAACAACCGGCCGAGCAATGGCTGCACACCCAGGCCGTTGAAATAGTTTCCGGAAACGAGTTGTCCATCGGTGAGTTCCGCTTGTCCGTTAGCATTCACGTTCAACGAAACTTCGGTGAAGGCGAACACCTCTGACAGCGGGCCTTGCTGTTCGCGCATGCGTTGATAACTCTGAAACGGAAACGACGTCATGCTGCGTCCACCAGTGGCGGGATCGGTCCTTGAGCTGCCGTAATAACCACCGGCACTGAACCCGCGCGGCGCCACTGAGCGAAACAGGACCAACTGATCGGGATCCTTCACCGGCAGCTTCTTCAACAGCATCGCATCGACGACACTGAACAACGCGGTATTCGCGCCGATGCCCAGCGCGAGCGACAACACCGCGATCGCAGTGAGCCCTTTTTGTTTCAGCAACATGCGAAAGCCGTAACGCAGATCCTGTATCAACGTATGCATTTGCCTTCTCCGATCACACCTCCGTCCGCCGAAACGTCGCTTTTTTCGTCACCTGCTCGTGACGTGCGCAGCGGCTTCGCCGCCCGATGTGTGCGCCTCCGATTACCCCTCCGTCCGCTACAACATCGCTTTTTCGTCACCTGCTCGTGACGTGCGCAGCGGCTTCGCCGCCCGATGTGAGGCGAGGCTGTGCCTCGCCGTAGCGCTTCCCTAAAAATGGGGCTGTGCCCCTCGTCCGGCCTTCCGCCGAAAATGATTAGGGCGGAGCCCGCACCGAGGGCGAAGCCCATCGTCTACAACCACCCTACGGCGCGGCGTAGCCGCGCCTCACATCAGGCGGCGTAGCCGCGCCTCACATCAAGCGGCGAAGGCGCAGCGCCTCACATCAGGCGGCGTAGCCGCAGCGCCTCACATCAGGCGGCATAGCCGCAGCGCGTGCATCAGGCGGCGAAACCGCTTCCAACTGCTCACTCATCCCGCAGCGCTTCCATCGGTTCGACTCGGCTGGCCCGCCACGCAGGAACCAAACACGCCGACCACGCCACGATCAGCAACAGCGCGAACACTGCGCCAAAAGCGCGAACGTCGAATGCGCCGACTCCAAACAGCGTCGATTGCATTGCCCGTCCAACGAGATAAGCACCCGCGAGTCCGATCGCCGCGCCGAGAAACGCCAGCAGCGTCCCCTCTTTCAGGACCATCCTGACCACGCCCGAACGTTGCGCGCCGAGCGCCATACGGACGCCAAACTCGCGCGTTCTTTGCGCAACTCCAAAGGCCATCACGCCGTAGATCCCCACGGCCGCGAGCAACAAACCAAGCGCGCCAAAGCTCGCAAACAGCACCACGCTGAAGCGATCGATCGCCAACGACTCACTAACGAGATCGTCAACCGTTTCCAGGCCTGCCAGCGGAATGTCCGGATCGACCGCACTCACGGCGGCGGCGATGCTCTTCATCACGGCGTTCGGATCGCCCTGCGTCTTTATCGTCAGCGACGCCTGTGCCCGCGGCATCTGCGCAAACGGAACATCCATCTCCGGAACGTCCTCACGTGCGCCCGCGCCGCGCACATTGTGAAAGACGCCAACGATCTGCCACTCGACCGGATTTCCTCGCGGCCGGCCGGGAACGAACACCGGCGCCAGGATCCGCTGCGTCATCGGATCGACACCCGGCAGATACTGCTTAACGAACTGCTCGTTAACCACTGCGACGCGCATCGACGTTGCCGTGTCGTATTCGTTGAGACTCCTGCCCTGAATGAGACGAATGCCAAGCGTGTCGATGTATTGCGAAGACACCGCTTGCAGCGCAGTGAAGCGCCGCACCGAAGGATCAGCCGGTTGGCCCACGATGTTGATACGCGCCCCGCCACCCGCGCCGCTACCCGGGTACCCGGTCATCACAGCGGCATGGACCACGCCCGGCAGCGACTCGATTCGTTCGAGTATCGTTCCGTAGTACGCTCTGGTCTCATCCGGTCCGCTAAAACGCTGGGGCGGGACCGGCAGACGAAACGTGATGAGATTTTCAGTGTTGATACCGAGGTCGATGCGGTTCAGGTTCCAGAAGCCACGCAGGGCCAGACCACCAGTCGCGAGCAACGTCAGCGCCAGTGAAAACTCCGCCACGACGAGAGCGCGCAACGCGTTGCGACGCAGGCCGGCGCCGCCCGTGCGTCCGCCGAGTTTGAGCACTTCGTTGAGATCGAGACGGGTCGCTTGCCAGGCGGGCGCTGCACCAAACAACAACCCCGCGATCAGCGTCACGCCCATCGTGAACAACAAAACCGGAACGCTGATCCGGATGTTTGCTTCGGAAGGCAACATCGTGCCGACGGGCGGCATAACGGCTGTGATCGCCTGCACGATCAGTCCCGTGAGAACAATTCCCAGCCCACCGCCGAGCACTGCCAGCACAAAACTCTCGGTGAGAAACTGCGCGAACAATCGACTGCGCGACGCACCCAACGCGGCGCGCACCGCGACTTCTCGTTGACGCGAAGTGCCGCGCGCGAGCAGCAGGTTCGCCACGTTCACGCAGCCAATCAACAGCAGAAACCCGACTGCGCCGAGCAACAGCCAAAGATTGCGACGCGTTGATTCAGTTACGAAGTTGAGGTGCAGCGGTTCGACGCTGATGTTGCGGTTCGAGTTTGACTTGGGAAACTCGTTCTGCAGCTGAGTGGCGATGACGTTCATCTCCGACTGCGTCTGATCGATCGTGACGCCATCTTTCAAACGTGCCATCACCGACACGAAATTCGCATCATGCACGATCTCTTCCGGCCGGAATGAGAGCGGCACCCACAACTGTGTGTTGAACCGATCGTGCACGCCCGGGGGCAGAATGCCGACGACGGTGTAAGGTTGCCCGTTCAGGCGGATCGGTTTGCCGATGAGATCGCGGTTGCCGCCATACTGTCGCAGCCACAAGCGATGGCTGAGTATGACGACGTGATCTTTGCCGGGCTCTGCTTCTTCAGGCGTGAAGTCGCGACCGAGTAACAGCGGGAGTCCTTCCATTGTGAAGAAGCCGGGAGTGCGATGCGAGCCGGGGACTAACTCCGGACGATCGCCGCCGGAGACGTTGAAGCCGTCGCCGGACCATGCGTTCATCGCGGCGAACGACGTGCTTCGTTTTTGCCACTCGAAGAAATCACCGGCGGCCACTGAATTGCGGCCGGCAGGTAACTTAGACCAGACCATCACGAGCTGATCCGATTTGGGATAAGGCATCGGCTCGAACACCGCGTAGACAACGCTGAACATCGCAGTTGTCGCGCCGATTCCGAGTGCGAGTGTGAGCACGGCGGTGACCGCAAAGCCGGGGCTTTTCGCCAACGTGCGCAAGCCGAACGTCAGGTTTTGCTTAAGAATCGCGAACATTAATCCCCCCTCGTGTTTGCGCCGATGATTACTCGTATCGCAACGCCACTAATGGATCGACGCGCGTTGCGCGACGCGCTGGAACCGCAAATCCTGCACAAAGGACGTCATGCCAAGCACCTTCATCATTCGTATCGCAGCGCAACGAGCGGATCGACTTTCGTCGCGCGTCGTGCGGGGATGTAGCAGGCGAGCAACGCGATCACACCCAACAAGATCGGGACCCCGACAAACGTGAGTGGATCGGTGGCGGTAACGCCGAAAAGCATTTCGTTCATGACTCGTGTCACGGCGAATGCTCCGGCGACGCCAATCACCAAACCAAACAGCGTCAACAGCATTCCCTGCTTGATGACGAGCCGGAGCACGTCGACAGGTTGAGCGCCCAGCGCCATCCGCACGCCGATCTCGTGTGTGCGTTGGACCACCGCATACGAGATAAGGCCGTATAGCCCGACGCACGCGAGCACCAGTGCGAGCGTCGCAAACAATGCGAGCAGCAGCGTCTGAAACCATTCGCGTGAAAGTGCCGTCGCCAGCACGTGGTCCATTGTTCGCACATTCGAGATCGGCTGGTCTCTATCTACGGCCCAAACTGCTTGCCGCACCGCCCCGGCGACACTCGCGGCCTCGCCCTGCGTGCGCACAACCAGATCGCGAGGCGCCACAAACCCACGCCACTCCTGCGCGTAAGGCACGTAAAGTTCGAAATCCTGCTCGCCGTAAAGTCCGCCCTGGCGAACGTCGCCAACGACTCCCGCAACAATGGCCCAGGGATTTCGCCCGTCAACTGGTCCGATCTTCAACCGCTTTCCCGTCGGATCCTCGCCGGGCCAGAACTGTTCGGCCAGGCGCCGGTTCATGACGATCACAGGCGGCGAGTCGGCAGTGTCGCGCGAGTCAAAAACTCGGCCGCGCTGCAACGGAATACCCATCGTCTGAAAATAGTCAGGGCTCACGACGCGATAGACTGCGAGCGGAAGGTTCATGTCGCCTGGCGAGGTGCGTCCTTCGATACTGAACGCAAAGTTCATCCCGCTGAACGATAGCGGCAGAAACGTGATCATCCCGGCCGACTCGACACCGGGCAGTTCATCCACGCGCCTCAGCAGCTCGTCGTAAAAAGCACGTCGCTGTTCGGGTTTGGCGTATTTCGAAGATGGCAGGACCATGCGCATCGTGAGCAGGTTGCTGGTTTTGAAACCCGGATCGACCTGTCGCAGTTGCTGAAAGCTCCGGACCAAAAGTCCGCCGCCGACCAGCAGGACCACCGCCAGCGCGACTTCCGACACCACCAGCACGCGCCGCATAAAACGTCCGGATACTCCACCGCCAACATCGCGTCCGACTTCGCTCAACGCCTCGCCCGGTTTCGATCGCGACGCGTGAATCGCCGGTACGGCGCCAAAAACGATCGCGGTGAGAACAGTAACGCCGAGCGTAAAAGCAAAGACGCGCGCGTCTACCGAAACGCTCTGCAGTTTCGAAAGGCTTTCGGGCACCAGCTTCGATACCCACTGCACGCCCCACATCGCACCGAGCACGCCGAGCAAACCGCCGCCAACTGCAAGCAACATGCTCTCGACGAGCAGTTGTCGAACGATCGCGAGACGACTCGCGCCCAGCGCCAGCCGGATCGCGATCTCGCGTCGTCTGCTGGTCGCCTGCGCCAACAAGAGGTTCGCAACGTTCGCGCACGCGATGAGTAGCACCAGCGCCACTGCCGCGAACAAGATCAGAATCGGCGTCCGCAAATTACCGACGTAATCCTGGTGGAACGAACTCACAAGAAAGCCAAGACCTTCATTCGTGCGCGGGTATTCATTCGACAAACGCGCGGCGATCGCTTCGACTTCGGCGTTCGCCTGTTGGATCGTGACTCCCGGTTTCAGACGCGCCATCACGCGCACGTAGTGGTCCCCACGACCGCTTGCTTCGTCCGGCTGCATGGCCCACGGCGTCCACAGTTCGCCTTCACGCACCGGAAAGAAAAAGTCCGGCGGCATGACGCCGACAACCATGTACGATTCCGCGTTGAGCGTGATGTTGCGACCGACGATCCCCGGATCGCTGCTGAATCGCCGGCGCCACAGACCATCGCTCAACACGACGACACGATCGAGACCCGGCTGGTCCTGCTCCGGCGAAAACGTTCGTCCCAATGCAGGTTTGACACCCAACAACGCAAAGACGTTCGCACTGACGAGCCGTGCATCGAGCCGCTCAGGTTCGCCCACGCCGGTCAGGTTCATGCTGAAATCGCCGAATGAGCCGACACCTTCGAACACCTGGTTCTGATTTCGCAGGTCGATATAATTCGCAGGCGCCATTTCATTGCGATCCACACCGGCGCGCAGATTGTGCTCCCAAACAGACACGACCCGATCGGGATCCTTCATCGGCAACGGCCGCAGCAGGACTGAATCGACTACACTGAAGATCGCGGTGTTAACGCCGATGCCGAGCGCGAGCGTCAGCAGCGCCGTCGCGGTGAAGGCCGGGTTCTTGAGCAGAACACGAATCGAGTAACGAATGTCCTTCATCATTCGGATCTCAGTGCCGTCAGCGGATCGACTTTGGTCGCGCGTCGTGCCGGGAGGTAACAGGCAACCAGCGCCACGAGCGTCAGCAGCACGGCGATGGTCGCGAACGTCACCGGATCCGTAGCACCGACGCCGTAAAGCATCGTGCGAATCAAGCGCGTCAGTCCGAACGCGGCAACCAGACCGAGAACGACGCCGGCGAGGGTCATCTTCAGTCCATGGCCCAACACCAGCGTGAAGATCTGGCCGCGTGAAGCACCGAGTGCGACACGAATGCCGAGCTCGTGAGTGCGTTGGCCCACCAGATAAGAAATGACGCCGTAGATCCCGAGACTCGCCAGCAGCAGCGCAGTGGCCGCGAACGAACCGAGCACGATCATCGCGAACCGGCGCTGCGCCAAAGAGTCGGCAATCGTTTCGTTCATCGTCGCCGTGTTGGAAATAACGTTCTGATTGTTCTGTTGCTGAACGACGTCGCGAATCGCAGTTATGAACGACGGATTGATGTCGTTGTCAGCGCGCAGCACCACGCCCATGCCGCCGGTGCCTGCGACTTGCGCATCAGGAGCGGCACGAAACGGAACGTACATCTGTGCCTGCAACTCCCGTTCGTCTGTATCGAGGCTCCACTGCTTGACGTGCCCGACAACGCCGACGATCTCGTAAGCACCGTCGTCGTCGAGATTAAGTCGTTTACCGATCACGTCGTCGCTGCCGAACTTTTGTTGGGCCAGCTTCTCGTCGACGACGATCACACGCGTTGATCGTTCGTCGTCCTGGTTGGTAAAGAAACGTCCCTTCTTCAGGTGAATGCCCATGGCCTCGAGGTATCCGGGCTCGACCATGTAAAACAGAGCCATGTTCATGTCGTTGCTGTTGGTGGGTTTTGGTTGACCGTCGACCCAGAAGTAGCGATCGTCTTCGCTGACGAGCGGCGTGGCGGCGGCAGTGAGCGACGCGGCAGTGACGCCGGGCATCTCGTTCAGCCGGTTACTGAGATCGCGCAGGTAGGCGCGGCTCGCATCCGCCTTTGCGCTGCGCATCGACGGCGGAAACGTGACGCCGAAAGTGACGACGTTATCTGCCTTGAATCCGGGATCGATATTCCACAAAGCGTTGAGACTGCGAATCAGCAGTCCAGCGCCGATCAGGAGCACGAGCGCCATCGCCATCTCCGCGATAACAAACGCGCCTTGCGCACGCGCCCGAGTCGTGCTCGTACCGCGGCCACTCTCTTTCAACGCATCACTAAAACGCCATTGCGAAGTCTTCAGGGCCGGGGCGAGACCGGAGACGATTCCAGTGAGCAGCGAAATGCCGATCGTGAAGAGCAGCACGCGCCCGTCGAGGGAGATCTCTTCGGCGCGCGGCAAAGCAGTCGGCAAGGCTTTGATTGCCGCCGTTGTGCCCCACGCCGCGATGAACAGACCAGCCGCGCCACCAATCAGCGCAAGCATCGTGCTCTCGATTAGCGACTGACGAAGCAAACGCCAGCGTCCGGCGCCCAGGGCCGCGCGAATCGCAAACTCGCGAGTCCGGCCGGTTGCTCGCGCCAGCATCAAATTGCTTACGTTCACGCAGGCGATGAGCAGCACGAGCCCCACTGCTGCGAACAACATCAGCAGCACCGGTTGGACGTCGCCGACGAGGCGCTCCTTCAAACTAATGACTTTCGAGCCGTGTCCTTTGTTCGCCTCCGGATACATCTCGGCGAGCGTCGCCATGATGCGGTTGAGATCCGCTTGCGCTTGTTCGACCGAGACGCCCGGTTTCATTCGCCCAACGCCGTGAATGCCGAGTGCGGCGGTGCGACTTTGCAATACCGGGCTGGGCCAGGCGCCGATCGGCACGTAAACATCGGCGACCGTTCCTTTGTAACTGGCGGGCAGAATCCCGATGACTCGATAGCTGCGATCGTCAAGCGTGATGCTCTTGTCGACGAGATCGGAAGCGGAGTTGAACTTTCGTGCCCACAGACGGTCGCTGATGATCGTCACCGGGTCAGCGCCCTTGCGATCGTCTTCGCCAGTGAAGTTGCGGCCGAGCGCCGGCTTGATGCCGTAGACAGTGAAGAAGTCAGCCGAGACCATTCGCGCTGTGACGCGTTCTGCTTCGCCCGCGCCGAGCAGCGTGTAACCCGCGCCGCGCGAGATCGCCATCGACGAGAACGTCTGGTTCTCGCGTTGCAGGTCGACGAAGTTGGGATACGGAATCGCGCCAGTGTCGAAGTTGGGCTTGCTCTGGTGGAAGGTCACCAACTGTTCCGGGTTGGGAAACGGCAGCGGGTTGAGCAACACGCCTTTCACGACCGAGAAGATCGCGGCGTTCGCGCCGATACCGAGTGCGAGTGTGAGCACTACAATGATCGTGAACGCAGGTTTTTTCAACAAGATTCTGAGCGCATAACGCACGTCGTGAAACATTTCTTTGCTCCTATCTCTGTTTTAACTACTCGTACCTGAGCGCTACCAGCGGATCGACTTTTGTCGCGCGTCGAGCCGGCAAGTAACACGCGAGTAACGCAACCCCGAACAACGTTCCCGCCACGATCGCAAACGTCGTGATATCCGTGGTCTTCACTTGATACAGCAACGTGGTTAGGAACGACGTCAACAACCTCATCAATACCAATGCGGCAATGACGCCAATCCCGACACCCGCAACCGCCAGTATCATTCCCTGCTTCAATACCATGCGGAGAATGTCGGATGGACCAGCACCGAGAGCCATGCGGATACCGATGTAATGGATCTGCTGACTAACCGAGTACGAAACCACGCCGTAGATCCCGATCGACGCCAACAACAACGCCACACCCGCGAAGATCCCGATCAGCAATGCCGGAAAACGCCTGATGAACGACGCCTGCGTCTGCGAGATCGTTCCTTCCATCGTGTTGACGTTCAGGATCGCCGCGTCCGGATCGAGGTTTCGAATCTCGCCGCGAACGGCGTTGGCCAGCGAAGTCGGATCGGTGTTGGTGCGGACGACGAGACTCGCGTTGAAGCCGCCAGTCTGTAGAAACGGGTAATACAGCACCGGCCTGATCTCTTCATCGAGGCCCGTGATCTTCACATCGCCGACAACCCCGACAATCGTCACCGGTGGTACTTGAACCGAGGGGTAACGTATTTGCCTTCCAACCGGATCGCGCCCGGCAAACAAACGATCGGCGATCGTCTTGCCGATGATCACAACCGGCGGAGCATTGACGTCGTCGCGATCGTCGAACATGCGCCCGGCGAGCAGAGGAACGCCGATCGTTTTGAAGTAGTGCTGGTTGACAACGCGAGAGTTCGCTTCGGTCTCTTTACCCGGCGCAGGGATCGGATCACCGTCGATAATGAAGCGAGTCGTGTTACCGGAGGTGAGCGGAAGAATGTCGACCGTGCCGGCGCCGGCTACGCCCGGCAGCGCGTTTACGCGTTCATTCAGCTGCGCGTAAAAATTGGTGAGCTTATTGGGGTCGGTATATTTCGCCGGCGACAGGACGACGCCCATCGTCAACAGATTCTCAGTGTTGAAGCCGATGTTCGTCTGCAACAGACGCATCAGGCTCTTCATCATCAAACCGGCGCCGACCAGCAACACCACCGCCATCGCGATCTCACCCACGACGAGCGCGCCACGCAAACGCTGTCCTGCTCCCGCCGACGACTGTCGTCCACCTTCTTTCAATACTTCATTCAGATCGAGACGCGAGGATTGAAGCGCGGGCACCAGACCAAACACGATTCCCGTCAACAGCGAAAGGCCGAACGAGAAACCGAGAATGCCGAGATCGATGTGCAGCGACCTCAGAAACGGCAGGGCGTTGAGCTGGTTCTGCGGCAGCGTTGCAACGAGTGCGGGCACGCCCCAATACGCGATCAACAAACCACCGATACCGCCGGCCAGGGAAAGTAACAGCGACTCCGTCAGCAGTTGACGCACGACCCGCCAACGGCTCGCACCCAAAGCCGCGCGTAATGCAACTTCTTTTTGCCGCGCCAGCGATCGCGTCAAGAGCAGACTGGCAACGTTCGCGCACGCGATCAGCAGCACAAACGCGACGGCCGCGAGCAGGACCAACAGGATCGGCCTGACGGTGCCGACGATCTCTTCCTGCAACGGCACTACACGCGCCGTCGTCCCAGCGTGTGAATCGTTGTATTGCTTCTCGATACGACTGGCGATGACGTTGATTTCCGAATCAGCCTGCTCCGGCGTAACACCCGATTTGAGACGTCCGATCAGGTTCGTGCCGTGCATAAAGCGGCGCGTCAGTTGGTTTGGCGTCGGCTGGTACGGGATCCACAGGTCCGAATTTCGAAGTGCAAATTGAAAACTCGCAGGCAGGACGCCGACAATCGTGTAGCTCTCGCCGTTGAGCGTAACCGCGCGACCGACGACATTCTGATCGGCGCCAAATCTGCGCTGCCAGAACCCGTAAGTGAGCACAGTGACTTTTGGACCATTCGGTACGTCTTCGCCGGGTTGGAACGTGCGGCCGAGGTACGGTTCGACGCCGAGCACCGAAAAGAAGTTTGCGCTGGCGCGCGGAGCAGCGATGCGTTCAGCCTCGCCGAGACCGGTGAGCAGCGCGCCGCCGCCGCCGTACGCGGCAAGTCCGTCGAACACGTTGTTCTGTTGATAGTCCTGATAGTCGGGGTACGAGAACTCACGTTTCGAAAAGTCCTGTTTCGGCGTGCGCTCCCACAAGTGATACAGCGCGTTCGGCTCTTTGTAAGGCAGTCCACGCAGCAACGCCGCATCGACGACGGTGAAGATCACAGTGCTCGCGCCTATGCCGAGTGCGAGCGTTGCGACGGCGATACAAGCGAATCCCGGTCGCTTCAAAAGAGTTCGAATTCCGTAACGCAGATCCTGGATCAACTTGTTCATCGTTTTACCCCTTTAACTCTGTTGTGGTCCTATTCGTATTTCAAAGCGACCAAAGGATCGACCTTCGTCGCGCGTCGCGCGGGCACCAAACACGCGACCAACGCGACGAGCGCAAGCACCACCGAAACCACGACGAACGTCGTCGTATCCGTCGGCGTCACTCCGAAAAGCAACGTCGTCAAAAACCTGGTGAGTGCCAGCGCTCCGGCCACGCCGCTCGCGACGCCCGCAATGACCAGTGTCATTCCGTTCTTGAGCACCAGCCGCAACACGTCGACGGCCCGGGCGCCGAGCGCCATGCGAATGCCGATCTCGCGCGTGCGCTGGCTCACCGAATACGAAACGACTCCGTAGATCCCCACGCAAGCCAACACCAGCGCCAGTAAAGCGAAGCCAGAGAACAGCAGCATCAGCGAACGCGAGAGGGCGATCGTTTCGACAACGCGCTGGTCTAACGTTTTCAGGCTGTAAACCGGCTGGTTTTTGTCGATGGCGAATACTTCCGCGCGCAGCGCTTGCGCGAGATCCGTGGGCTTGCCGGTGGTGCGCACAAAGAGCGTCATGCTGTTCAACGGCATCTGGCTGAACGGCACGTACATCTCGGGGCCCACGTCTGCCGTGATGCTCTCCTGTTTCACGTTGCCGACCACGCCGACAATCGTCGTGCAAAGACTCTCTTTACAACCGAAGCCGACTCGCTTGCCTAAGACGTCGCCCGCCGGAAAGTAACGCTGCGCAAACGCCTGGTTCACGATCGCGACTCTCGGCGCGTCAGCCCGATCGCGTTCGTCGTAAACCCGTCCGCTGATCAGCAGAATCTGCAAAGTTCGAAAATAGTCGGGTGAAACCGCGCCGACGCCGATGGGCAAGTCTTTCTCCTGGTCGGGAGGTCGTTGACCTTCAATTCCCGTGAAGACGATGAGGCCGAATCCGGAGAGCGGCGTGTGATTGATCGCGCCCGTTGACTGAACACCCGGCAGCGTTTTTACGCGTTCGAGCAGTTGTCCGTAGAACGCCGTCGTCTGCGCCTCGGTGCGATAGACTGAGCGCGGCAGATTGAGACGTGCCATCAGCACGTTCTCTCGATTGAAACCGAGATCCACCGCGGTGAGTTGGCGAAAACTCTTAACGAGCAGGCCCGCGCCGAGCAGCAGGATGAGAGCCAACGCGAGTTCGGTAACCACCAGCCAGCCTCGCATGCTGTGCAAGCCCAAACCCATCAAGTTGCGCGGACTGGTCTCGCGCATCAGTCTCAACAGATCGGGTCTCGAGCCGGTGAGCGCCGGGACGATGCCAAAGAGCAGGGCCATCAACAGCGACAGCGCAAACGTAAAACCAAACACGCGCCAGTCGAGAGCGATCGCGTTCAGGTCGTAAACCGAGCTGGCGAATCCTTCCGGCACGAGCGACGCAATCGCCCTCACGCCCCAAAGAGCCAATAACAAACCGAGCACTCCGCCCGTGATTCCCAGGACCAGGCTCTCGCCGAGTAGTTGGCGGATCAGTTGCCAACGACGACCGCCGACTGCCGCCCTGATCGCCATCTCGCGTTGCCGCGAAACAGTGCGGGCCAACATTAGGTTCGTGACATTGGCGCACGCCAACAACATCACCAAACCAACTGCGCCCCACAGGACCAGCAACGTGAGTCGAACGCCGACGACGAGTTGTTGATGCAGCGGATGAAGCTCCAACCGCGTGACCGTCGCCTTCTCCTTTTGTTGGGCTGCGGCCTGCTGCGAGATGAGATCCAAGTCCGTCTGCGCTTGTTGGACCGTCACGCCCGGCTTCACGCGGCCCACGACTTCAACCAGACTCCAAAAGTCACCCTGCGTTTCCCTGATCGGATCCAGCGCCAGCGGTAACCAGATTTCGAACTCGCCGGGAAAACGAAAACTCGATGGCATGATGCCGACTACTGTGTAGCGCTTGTCGTCGAGTTGAATGCTGTTGCCGACGAGAGACGCCTCGCGTCCATAACGACGCTGCCAAAAACCCTCGCTGACAACGGCAACTCGGTTCTGGCCCGGACGATCTTCTTCGGGCAGAAACGTGCGGCCCACCAACGGTTTCACGCCCAGCGTCGGGAATAGACTCGCGGTCACTCGCGCGCATGAGATGCGTTCGGGATCACCGCTGCCGATCAGGTTGAAATTGTCGTCGGTGTACGCGGCAATGCCGTCGAACGAAGTGCTTCTGTCTTTCCAGGCGAGATACTGAAAACCCGCCAGTCCCGGCAGACCACCCGCCTCCGGGGCTTTGCCGATCGAGACGAGCTGTTCGGGATTCTGGAACGGCAACGCGCGCAGGAGGACTGCGTTGACGAGGCTGAAGATCGCGGTGTTGGCGCCGATGCCCAGCGCCAGCGTGATCACGGCGACGACGGTAAAAGCAGGCTGTCGTAACAGACTGCGCAAACCGTGGCGAGCGTCTTTCAGTATGTTGTTCATGGCTACGTTTAGTCTTAGGACTTTGGACTTCGGCCTTGGACAAAGGCCTAAGCTTTAAGACCAAAGACCTCGCTATTCGTATCTCAACGCTGTTAATGGATCGACCTTCGTCGCGCGCCGCGCCGGGAGGTAACAAGCAAGCAGCCCGGCAGCAATCAGCACGACAGTGATCCCGATGAAGGTGAACGGATCCGTCGCGCTCACGCCGAAGAGCAAACTGTTCATCAGCCGCATCAAAGCGAACGCAGCGATCAATCCGAGGACGATGCCGGCGCCGATCACCGCCATTCCCTGCCCGATGATCATTCGCAGCACGTCGCCGACCTGCGCACCGAGCGCGATGCGTATGCCGAGCTCGTGTGTTCGTTGCGTCACTGTGTAAGCAGTGACGCCATAAATTCCCGCCACCGACAACAAGAGCGCCAGGCCGCTAAACATGCCGAGCAGGAACAGATTGAACCGCGGCTGCGTGACTGATTCGCTGACGATGTGTTCCATCGTTTGCACTCGCGAGACCGGAACCGTTCGATCAACTTCCGCAACTGCTTGCCTCAGTGCCGGAGCGATGCTCTCCGGCTCAACGGTCGAGCGGACCAGGATTGCCATGTTCTCGAAAAGACTCTGTTTGCTGGTGAAATAGAGTTCGGCGGGCGCTTCCTCGCGCAACTCGAGACTGCGAACGTTCGCGGTGACGCCGACGATTTCGAACCAGACAGGTTCATTATTCGGTCCGGTATTGCCGAACGTGACGCGCTTGCCGACAGGATCTTCGTTGGGGAAGTCGCGTTGGGCCAGCGCCTGATTGATCATCAATCTGGCCGGTGCGTTGCCGTCGTCCTGAGCGGTAAACGCGCGCCCCTTCAGCACCGGAATGTTCATCGTGCGGAAATAATCCGGACTGACGTTTCGGAAATTGGTTGGCACCCACTTGTCGGGAGTCAGAACCGGGCGACCTTCGACACGGAACCCGACCGTTGGTCCAGGAGTGAGTGGCAATACATTGATCATGCCGGCGCTTTGCACGCCGGGAATCGCACGAGTTCGGTCCAGCACCTGATCGTAAAACCTGATCAAATCAGCGTCGGTCTGAAACTGTGGACCAGCGGGAGAAAGCCGTGCGGTCAATACTTGTTGCGGTGTGAAACCAGCCTCGACAGCCTGCAAGCGGAGGAAACTGCGAAACAGCAGTCCAGCACCGGCCAGCAAGACGACTGACAACGCTACCTCGGCGACGATTAGCGCCTGCCGTAATCGCGTGTGACGAGCGCCACCGGCAGTACCGCGTGACGTTTCCTTCATTGCTTCCTGAACGTCAGTGCGCGAGAGATGAAGCGCAGGCGCGAAACCAAACAGCAATCCCGTGAGCAACGACGCGCCGACCGTGAATGCAAAGACGCGCCAGTCCATTCCGATCTCGTTCAGTCGCGGAAAGTCGGGCGGCAGAAGTCTGACGATCGCCTTCACGCCGTAGCTCGACAGTGCCAACCCGAGAACGCCGCCCGCCAACGCAAACATCAGACTCTCAGTCAGAAGCTGCCGTATGACGCGGATGCGTGAAGCCCCAAGCGCAGCGCGAATCGCCATCTCCTTGCTGCGCGCGGCCGCACTTGCCAGCAACAGGTTCGCGACGTTGGCGCAGGCGATCAGCAGCACAAACAGCACCGCGCCAAACAGCAGTTTCAGCATCGTCTCCGTGTTGCCGACGAGATGATCCTGCAGCGACACGACGCGATTGAAACGACGGCTGTTGGTTTCGGGATACTGCTGTCGCAGCCGCGCCGTGATCGTTTCCATCTCGCTCGAGGCCTGGGCCACCGACACATTCGGTTTCAGCAAAGCGACCGCGTAGAGGTAACCCATGCCGCGCCGTTGCGTCGGTTCGATCGTTGGACCAACCTCGGGTGCGAGTTTCAGCGGCGGTAACCACGCTTCGGTTCTGTTCGGATACTGAAATCCGGCCGGAGCAACACCGATCGCGGTGTAACTTAATCCGTCGAGGTTGACTTGCTTTCCGACTACTCCGGGGTCCGCACCGAACTTTCGCCGCCATAACGAATCGCTGAGTACGACGACGGGCGCGTGTCCCGCCTCCTCGTCACCGGCCACAAAGAGCCGGCCGAGTTGAGGTCGCATGCCAAAGACGTCGAAGAAGTTGGCGGAGGTTTGGGCCAGGTCGATACGTTCAGCCTGATCGGCGAGCGTCAGGTTGACGTTAGTCTTCTTGATCGCGGCGAGATGTTCGAAAACAGTGTTCTGCGCGCGCCAGTCGAGAAAGTTTGGACCAGTAACCTGCCCTTGCTTGCCTTCGGCGTTCACTTCCTGAATCGCGACGATCCGGTCAGCCGTCGGATACGGCAGCCGGCGCAACATCACGCTGTTCACCACGCTGAAGATTGCGGTGCTGGCGCCGATGCCCAGCGCGAGCGTGAGGATGACGATCGCGGTGAAGCCCGGATGCTTAGTGAACCCGCGCCAGCCGTAGCGAATGTCTTTGAATAAGGTGTCCATGTTGGTCCTTGGTCCTTTGTCCTTTGTCCTTTGTGCTCTGTTCTTTTGCTCATCTTTGCCCGGTCCGACTCTTGGACAGAACCCGCACAACGAACAAAGAACGAAGTACTAAGCACAAAGCTCCGGTTTACTCGTAGCGCAGTGCAGTTAAAGGATCGACCTTCGTCGCGCGCCTTGCGGGGATGTAACAGGCAATCAAGGCGACGACTGCCAACAGCCCGGCAACAGCAACGAACGTGATCGGATCCTTCGCGGTCACGCCAAACAACAGGCTGGCCATCACTCGCGTCAGCGCGAACGCACCCAGCAGTCCGATGCCGAGGCCAATCACCACCAGCAGCATTCCCTGACGCACAACCAGGTTCAAAACATCGAGCCGCCGCGCTCCGAGTGCCATGCGTATGCCGATCTCGTGCGTGCGCTGCGCGACCGAGTAAGACATGACGCCGTAGATTCCGGTCGCCGCCAGGATCATTGCGATCGTGGCGAACAGTCCGAGCAGTGTCGTGCGATAGCGCGGTGTCGACGTCGATCTATCGACCCACTCGCCCATCGTCCTGATCGCGGCGATCGGCTGGTCTCGATCGATACCCTGCACCTCTTTGCGCACCGCCGGCACGAGGCTCATCGGATCGCCTTGCGTGCGCAGCGCGATGTTCATCCGCCCCGATTGAATGGTCGGCAGGTACATGGCCGCGTACGGTTGAAACTGTAAAGAGCGGTGACGGATGTCGCCGACGATGCCGACGATCTCGAACGGTTTGTCGCTCAGGACCGTAAGCAAACGCTTCCCGAGCGGCTCCTCGTTGGGAAACACGGTGCTGACCAGGCTCTCGCTGACGATGATCACCCTGGCGTTGTCGCGCACTTCCTGCTCGGTGAAATTCCGTCCGCGCAGCAACGGGATGTGCAGTGTTTGAAAGTAGTTTTGGCTGATGCGCCGGAAGTCAGCGCCGAACTCCTGGCCCGGAGCAACAGGTGGACGTCCTTCAACGGTGAATGGAGCGTCGTTTGGTTGACCCGACAGCGGCAGCTCGGTGATAAAGCCAACACTCTCGACTCCCGGCAGTCCAACGAGGCGTTGTTCGAGCTGCTGAAAAAAGTTTGACGACTTCTCAGGAGTGTCATACTTGCCGCGCGGCAGATCGACGCGAAGCGTGAGAACGTTGTTGGCGTCGAATCCCGGGTTGGTGTTCTGAAGCGCCACCAAACTTCTGATCAGCAAGCCCGCGCCGATCAGGAGGACCACAGCGAGCGCGCTTTCGAACACGACCAGCAAACTGCGCGTGCGATTTCTGAATGTCCCTTCACTGCTTTTTGCACCTTCTTTGAGAGCATCGGAAAGGTTCAGATTCGCGGTGCGAAAGGCCGGCACAACACCAAAGAGCAGCCCGGTGAGCAACGATGTCAGGAACGTGAAGGCAAGCACGGTGGCATCGATCTTGACCACTGCTGTCGGCGGAATACTGTCGCGGGTGAGTGTCACCAGCAGATCGATTCCCCACGCGGCGATCAGAGCGCCGAGCGTGCCGCCGACCACCGCCAGCATCAAACTTTCAGTGATCATTTGACGAACGATCCGCCAACGGCTCGCGCCGAGTGCGGTGCGCAACGCGACCTCTTTCTGTCTCGCGGTAGCGCGGACCAGCAGCAGGTTAGCGACGTTCGCGCACGCGATGAGCAACACAAACCCGACCGCGCCGAAGAGAATGAACAAGGTCGTTCTGCTGCTGCCAATGAGCCGGTCGCGCAGTCGCTCGAGGCGCAAGTTCCAGGTCGTATTCGACTTTGGATACAGTTGTTCGAGTTGTTTGGCGATCGCGTCGGTGTCGGCTTGCGCCTGGGCCACAGTCACGCCTGCTTTGAGACGCCCGAGTGGTCGCAGGAAATGCGCTGCACGGACCTTCAGATCCGGAGATCCGTCGAAGTTCAACGGCACCCATAAATCCGCAGGCTGCGGAAACGTGAGATCCTTCGGCATAACGCCGAGAACCTCGAAACTCTTGTTGTCGAGCGTGATTCGCTGATTGACGATCCCCGGGTTGCCGCCAAAACGCGTCTGCCATAGCTCGTAACTCAAGATTGTGACCTGCTCGTTTCCGGGCTTTTCATTATTGAGTGAAAAGCCGCGGCCGAGCGCAGGCGCTACGCCGAGTGCGTCGAAGTAGTTGCCGGTAACGAGGGAGGCAGTCAGACGTTCCGGTTCACCGTTGCCGGTGAGGGTCGCAGGTGCGGTAACCGACATCGTCGCAGCGAACTGTTCGAACGACTTGTTCTGACTGCGGTAGTCGAGATAGTCAGCCGGCGAGACACTGGCGCTACTACTGCCGCTGAAATTCCCCCAGACCCAAACGAGTCGATCCGCTTCCGGATAAGGAAGCGGCCGAAGAATGAC
>DATANW010000463.1:0-11366 GCA_036266055.1 Pyrinomonadaceae bacterium
GCAGCGCCGGCGCCCTGGTTTTCTTGTTTGATGTAACGGAGGTTCGACGGATAACGCTGCAAGACTCGTTCGAGCTCAGGGGTATCGGCGGAACCGTCGTTGATCACGATCACTTCGAGATGCGCGTATGTTTGCGCGAAAACGGAGTCGAGCGTCTCGCCCATGAACTCGGCGGAGTTGTAAGAGGGAATGATGACGCTGACCAATGGGTTCTCGTGCGGCTGCTCAGTCATACTTGAAGTAATAGTAAATCAGTTTCGCGTACTCACCGCCGACCGTGTGCCAGCCATGCGGTCGCAACCACCAGAACATCGATGGCGCTGCTGACGCTGGTTCTAATCCGATCGTCGTTCCGGTATCCGCAAATACCTGGCGGAAAGTTCGCAGCGCGCGTCGCGAGTGGTATGACGAAGTAACCAGCAACACAGATCGAACTCCTTCATTCGCAACGTAACCCTTCACAATGATCGCTTCATCGCGAGTACTGCCGGCAACGCCGGAAAGGATTAGGATCCGATCCCACGGCACACCCGCCTTCATCAATTCATCCGCCGCCCGTTCTACGAAGTACGGATTTCGTTGTTGAGCATTGTCCCAACCGCCGCGCGTGTGATCGTTCGTCAACAGCACCCGCGGCGCGCGGCCTTCGCGATACAACTGCGCTGCCTTTTGCGTCCGTTCGACATAAGCACTCGAACCACTCAGCACCACGATCGCGTCCGCTGCCCCGAGCGGCTCGGTGACAACCAAAAACCGCGCCGCCAACGCCGCCACGATCGCCCATCCAACAACGACCGCCAGAACGATTCTTAAAATCCGTGGTCTCGGTTTCAACGCCACCTGGACCGCTTCCTCAAACAATCAACCACGGTAAGATCTCCAGCGATGCCGATCGTGTGCGTCGCCACCAGGTCGTCACTCCAATTCGGAAGAATGTTCGATACCTGCTCTTCGCTGAAATGATCGTGATCGAGTTGCGTCACGCGGTTGATCGAGATCGCATAACCATATCGTCCGGATGAATTCTGCGCCGGACGGTAAACCTCACCATTCCACTCAAACAACGCACCCGCCGGACGCGATCCCCGCACGTCTGACTTCACCGGATTGCGCCGGTGCGGCGTCCATGGTCCAAACGGCGACGGCGCGGAAAACAGGTACAACTCATCAGGAATACTGTGCTCTGAAATCGAAACAAACATCCACCACGTGCCGTCGATCTCCGCCAGCGTCGCGTCCTTCGCGCGGACGTCAGTCATCAGCACTTTTTCAAGTTGCCAGACGAACGGAAACGACTTTGCGCGATACAACTCGACGGTCTTGTTCGCCGCGCTCTCCGGAATCATCCAGTAGTCGCCGTTCCACTCGAAGACGAACGGATACGACAGGTGATAATCGCGTTCGAGCACTTTGCGCGGCCCGCTCACGACGCCCTTGCGGTTCAACTCGATCACCGCGATGTGCCCTTTGGCAAACTCGTAACTGTACTCTTCCAGAAAAACGTAGTAATGCTCGCCGGCCTTGATCGCGAACGGATCGGCCCAGAAGCGATCCTTTGGCGGGATCAGATTTTTGAACCGGTACAACGTGTTATTCGCATCGCACGGTCCGGAACGGAAGCGATACGCGAGGGCCCATTGATCGCTGCTCAGGGCCGCCTGAAACTTACTCGCCACGTACTTCGCGCCGAGTCGCGTCAGACGCGGCAACATCTCGCGGTTCGTCGGCATGCGATACAAGCGGTTCGAATACGGCTGGTAAACCTGTTTCTCGGCTGACGCCGAAATCGGCACGCCATCAGCCAGGTCTTTCAACTTTCGAATGACGAACGCCGCCGATTTCCAGTAGAGATTGTTGCGATTGGCTTTGACCGAGAAACGATCGGCGGTCGGTGACCACGAGCGATAGATGACGCGGCCGTTGTCGAGATCTTCGGTGAGAACCTGAAGCACCGAACCAGTTACCGGCGAGCCGTCCATCACTTCCCAAAACCCTGCTGGTCCACCACGATTCACCAGGTTGTCGCCGTGATGAAACGACCACACACCATGGCGCGCGATGTTCAGCGCCTCGCCTTTCAATATGCGAAACCCGAAACACAACGCGACGTCGAGATCGAAACCACGGATCTGATCGAGCGTCTCTACGGGGAACCAGTCGGAATATTTTTTCTGGATCGGGGTGACGGGGACGACCGGAATATCGCCGATTAAGGGCTTCAAATCCGTGGTTTCGAACGCATCCGGACTGACCTTCACCCGGCGCTGGTCCACCTTGTCGTAGAGCGCGTACAGCAGATACTGCCGATTGCGCCAGTAGCTCTTCAACCGACCCGCAGATTCTTGCGGACCAGCGGCTTCGTTCTTGATGACAACCGCAATTTGGGCAATCGCCGACGACTGGATCTCGCTAATGACCTGATGAATCCATTTTCGCTGGACGAAGGAATCGATTAGCACTCCGATTCGCAGCGGCGGGCGCTTGGTTGGGGAATCACTCTTCACCAGCAGATGCCCTGGTAATTCTCACTGGAGGTGCGTCCATCAAACAGATGAACGAGATCGATGAGTTGCTGATCCTTTCGCAGCCGTTCGACCACGCCGCGAAACTCTTCAGCCTGGTTGCCGATGATGATCACGTCCGAATCGCTCAGCACGCCATCGACGCCGGCGCGCATCAGCTTCGAAATGTGCGGTATCTCGCGCTCGATGTACTCCTTGTTCGCACCGACGAGTCGCGCCAGCGAAACGTCGCGGTCATAGAGCGCAAGCTCGAATCCTTTGCCGATCAGCGTTTCGATTAGAGTCACCATCGGCGACTCGCGCAGATCGTCTGTGCCGGCTTTGAAACTAAAACCGAGGACGCCGACGCGTTTGTGGCCCGTGGCGACAACCATGTCGACGGCGCGCTGAATTTGTAGTTTGTTGCTCGGCAGGATCGACGAGAGTACGGGCACCTCGACGTCCAGTTCTTTTGCTTTGTAATTGATCGCGCGCAGATCTTTCGGCAGACAAGAACCGCCGAACGCAAACCCGGGCTTCAGGTAATAGGGCGAAAGGTTAAGCTTCTTGTCCTGGCAGAACACGTGCATCACTTCATGGCTGTCGATCTGCAACGCTTTGCACAGGTTTCCGATCTCGTTCGCGAAGCTCACCTTCAGCGCGTGAAAGCAGTTGCAAACGTACTTCACCATCTCCGCCGTCTTCAGCGAGGTGACGTAGACAGGCGCGTTGATCTTCGCGTAGAGATTGCGCACCGCGGCGACTGTTTCTTCGTCGTCCGCGCCGATGAGCGTGAACGGCGGGGAGTAGAAGTCTTTTAAAGAAGATCCTTCGCGCAGGAACTCGGGATTGATGCAGATACCAAAATCCGTAACCGCCTTCATTCCGGAAGTCTCTTCGAGGGCGGGGACGACTGTGTTCTGCACGGTGCCCGGCAGCATCGTGCTGCGAATCACGACGGTGTGACGCGAGGTTTTGGTTTTCATGGCCGCGCCGATCTCGCGGCAGACTTGTTCGACGTGACGCAGGTGCAGGCTGCCGTTCTGATTGCTCGGCGTGCCGACGCAGACCAGCGATAGATCTGTTTCGCGGACGGCTTTTGCGGAATCCGTTGTTGCGGAAAGCCGGCCGGTCTTGACGACCTTCGCCATTAACTCGTTAATGCCTTCTTCGACGATCGGACTCTTGCCGTCGTTGATGATCTCAACTTTGGTGGGATTGACGTCGACGCCAATCACACTATTGCCTTCCTCGGCAAAACATGCGGCGGAAACGCAACCGACGTAACCCAAACCAAAGACGCTCAGTTTCACTCGAAATGATTCTCCTTTTCACACAAGAGGGCGTTTGACGCAAAAGGCGTTTGACGCAAAAGGCGCTTGACACAAAAGGCGTTTGACACAAAAGGCACAAGAGTCACAAAAGGCACAAAGACTGAAATTCAGTTCAAGACTTCTTGTCTCTTTTGAATTTCTTGTCCTTCTGTCTTTTGCTCTTCTATCTTTTGCCCTTCTATCTTTTGTCCTTCAGTCTTTTGCCCTTCAGTCTTTTGCCGTTCAATCTTTTGCCTTTCTGTCTTTTGCCCTTCTTGTGCCTTTTGTGCTTTTTGTGCCTTTTTGTGTACCACTGCCCTCTCGCAAATGGCCCCAAAGCTCTCAGCGACCGTATCCCAACCAAATTCTTTTCTGACGCGCGCCGCAGCGCGTTGTCCGATCTGGTCCGCCAGCGTCTGGTCCTTGAGCAGTTTCACAACGGCGTCAGCAAACGACTCCGGCGTGTCGGCCAGCACGATCTCCTCACCATTCGTCACCGGCAAGCCTTCCGCACCGATCGACGTCGAGACGATCGCCTTCTCCATCGCCATCGCTTCATAAATCTTCAACCGTGTGCCTCCGCCGATTCGCAGCGGAACCACATAAATCGCCGCCTCTTCCATGTATGGTCTGACGTCGTCGACACGCCCGGTCACGATCACCGACGCATCTCGTTTGCTCAGCTCGACCAAACCCGCATACGGGTTGCGGCCGACAACTGTCAGGGTCACATCCGGCACCGATTGCTTGATCCGCGGCATGATTGTTTCCGTGAAATAACGAATCGCGTCTTCGTTCGGCAGCCAGTCCATCGAACCCGTAAACACGAGATTGTGCGGCTTGCGAGCCTCGCCGGAGCCCGGGCGAAAGAACGCCGTATCGACACCCGTCGGCACGTCGTAAACGTTCTTCACGTGATATTCCCGCTCCATCTGTTCGCGATCTTCACGCGAAACCGCCACGACTGAATCAAACCGCGGACACGTCGCGGCTTCGAAGTCGACCATCTTGCGCCATTGACGATACAGGTACGCCTTGCGCGCGGGGTTCGTCTGCACTTGGTAGTGACGTTTCCAGATCATCGCTTCAACGTTGTGCTGAAACAGCACCGTCGCGCCGTTCAGATCGCGCGGGACGTTCACCGCCGGCGCCAGGAAATCGCAAATCAGCACGTCAAACTGACCCGCTCGCTTCTCAATCTCGCGACGCATCTCCTCCGATTGGTATTTCTTAATCGCATAAGGCAGATCGGAAGTTAGATTGAGCGCGAGTTCGACATAAAAGCCGGCCGTAAATTTTTCGTAACGGCGATGGGGAACACAAATCAGATCGTGACAGTACTCGGTCGCAAGCTCACGGGCCTGCTTATCAGCGGTGCCGTCGTCGAGTGTCAGGTAGGTGATGTGGCAGTTGCGCTTCAGCTCCTTGAGCATGTTGTAAGTGCGAATCTTTCCGCCCTTATCGACCGGATGAAGCAATTCAGTTTTGAGCCACAGGATTCGCACGCTCACGCATGAACCGGCGCGAGTTCCGCCTCGCGTGTTGTCAGGACATCGGCGGTTCCGTTGTCTTCGCCGTCAAAAAATCGTCGTTGCCACATTTCGAAATTGACGAGCGCCCACAAACGTTCGTCATGGTTCTCGCCGCCCGTTCGATGCCGGCGCACGAGATCGCGCACGAAGTCCCCGTCGAAGATCCCGCGCTCCAGCGCGCGACTGCTCAGGACAAACTCGTCGAGCAAATAACTGTACGGTCCGCGGAACCATGCGCCGATCGGCACCGGGAAACCCATCTTCGGCCGCGTCAGAATCGCGTCCGGCAAAACACCTTTCATGCTCTCGCGGAGGATGTACTTCGTCGTCGAACCGCGCAGCTTCAATCGCTCCGGCAGACTGGCTGTGAATTCGACGAGCTTGTGGTCCAGAAACGGCACGCGGCTCTCGAGCGACGTCGCCATGCTCATCTGGTCCTGCTTCATCAGCAGCTCGTGGAGATACGTCTTGATGTCGGAATAGAGCAGCCGATCGAGCAGCGACTCCGCGTCCGTCAGCTCCATCATCTCGTGAATCACGCGATACGGATCGACATTCGGTCCGATCTGTTCACGCGCTTCCGCGGTCAACAACTGCGGCTGGGTTTTACGCGAGTAGACCGCGAAGTTATCGAGATACAGACTTTCGATATCCGGAGACAGCGTAAGGAACGTTCGCAGTAGTTTCTGCTTGGCGCGCGATCCGTCGGGTAGTCCGCCCAACAGACTACGAACGCCATTCTTGATCACTCCCGGCGTGAGCTTGTGGTAGCGGCTGCCCCACGCGAGGTTCTGTAGCGTTTTCCAGTAACGCGCGTAACCGCCGAGCAGCTCGTCGCTGCCTTCGCCCGTCAACACGACCTTCACGTTTTGCGCCGCGAGGTGCGAAACGAAGTAGAGTGCGACACTCGATGGATGGGCCAGCGGCTCGTCTTCATGCCAGACCATGTTCGGCAACGCCGCGAAGAACTCTTCCGGACTGACTACGACTTCGTGATGATCTGTCTGGTATTTCTTCGCGACCAGCCGGGCGTACTCGAGTTCGTTCGCTTCACGTTCGCGAAATGCGACCGAGAACGTCTTGATCGGCTCGTCGACCATAGTGCTCATCATCGCGGCGATGGCGGAGGAATCGATGCCGCCTGACAGAAACATTCCCAACGGAACGTCGGCCATCAACCGCAGCTTGACCGACGTGCGAAACATCTCGGCCCACTGCTCGATGTAATCCTTATCGCTGTAGCCGTCGTCCCTGGCTCTTACGAAGCTGACGTCCCAGTAACGTTTGATGTCGATCTTTCCGTCGCGCCAGACGAGCGTATGACCCGGCAGGAGACGCTTCACGCCGCTAAAGAGTGTGCTCTCGCCGGAAGGAGCATGATTCGCGAGATAGTCGGGAAGTGCGGCGTAGTTGAGTTCGGGTTTGAGCGCGCCGGCGGCGAAGATCGTCTTGATCTCGGAGCCGAAGTACAGCGAACCATCGTCTGCGTGAAAGTAGTAAAGCGGTTTCACGCCGAGCCGGTCGCGAGCAATGAACAACTCCTTTTTGCGCTGGTCCCAAATGGCAAACGCAAACATCCCGCGCAAGTGCTCGACGCAAGCGATGCCGTGTTCTTCGTAAAGGTGAAGAATCGTTTCCGTGTCGCAGTGGGTTTTGTAGACGTGGCCGCGTGATTCGAGCCACTCGCGATAGTCGGCGTGGTTATAGATTTCCCCGTTGTAGATGATGTGCAGCGAATCGTCTTCGTTGGTCATCGGTTGATGACCGGCCGCGACGTCGACGATGGCCAGACGACGATGGCCCAGGCCAACGTTGCGATCGATGAAGATTCCCTCACCATCGGGGCCGCGATGCCGTATGACGTCGCGCATCGCCTCGAGCAGCGGGCGCGAAACCGTCCGGCCCGATCGACTCGAAAACGCTATTCCGTTAATGCCGCACATGTAGGTTTGAAATTATAACAATAGGAATGTGTAAACACTCTCTCCTGATTTTAAAACCGCGGAGAACCGGAAAACTTTGGCCGGCTCCTTCTGACCATAACAGTGCGAAACCCACTGGTTTTCCTCGACCCAGCCCCCGTTTCCGAGACTGCGGATTTTAAGTCCGCAGTTCGGCTCGTGGATTACGCCGTCTTTGAGACACGGATTTGTGTCGGAATTAAAGTGAAAATGAACGTCGACGGTATGTTCCGCGGGGGAGTTGTTGGTGTCGCGGATGATCCAGTATTTGCCTTTGCGAAAGAAAATCGTGCGGATCAGTTCGTTCTGTTCGCCGGAGAGGTAAGCAAAATCATCCGTGGTTTTCCAGTCGACAAGGCGGCACCCGCCAATCGTCTTCCAGGTGAAAGCGCCGTCCGGAACGGAAGGCGATCCACCGTTGAGCGTGACGGTGTTGTGCGCCGGGGCGCTGCGAAACCAGTCGCGCAGCTCTTTCGATCCGGTGTAGGTGTACGTGCCGGGATCGACGAGGACGGTGCGGCCGTGTGCGGCAACCTGGATTGACAAGGCGTCGGCATGGGCATGACCGCAGTTGAGCGCCCCGTGTGGGCCACAGTCGAAGAGCAGGTAGTTTGACTTGTCGGTCCAGCCGTCGCGCATGACGAAGTAGCCGCCGTCGCGGAACGCTTTCGACGTTTCGGCTGGTTCGTGGCTCTCGATCGAATCGAAATTTTGCAATCCTGCCGGACCCAGTAACCACAACAACTCTTCTGCCGCGTCTCCGGCGACGAACTTGTAATCGCCACGAGCGAACAGTGCGGCGCCGGTCGCGAGTGATGGGCGGAAGTCGTTCGGAGCACGCATGTCGAGCATCGCAAGGCGTCCACCGTCGTCGTCGCCGAAGAACGGCGTCGTACCGTCGGGACGCGTGATGTACATCAGGTGATCCAGCAAAGAGACGAGCGCGGTTTCTACTGTCTTCGGGAGCGTGATGCCGTTGTTGCGCGAGAGAATCAGGAAGTGCAGGTAGAAATCTGTCGTGTAGCGGTGGTAGTAGCTCGACTGTTCGAAATAAACGCCATCGGGTTTGATGTGAACAGGGATCTGCTCGAGCAAGATCTCGCGGCCGAGGTCCTGCCAGCGCTTCGCTTCTTTGAACTCGGGGAGCAGCGTGCCAAGGTAAAAAAGTCCGAGCGCCTCACCGGTCAGGTGCGTGTTTGGACTGAAATAAGTCGATAGATACGACTCAAGGTGTCGCGCGTGGAGATACAAAAACTTCAGCGCGCGTTTCAACGTCTCCGCCGGTACGGCGCCTTTGAAAAAATAGAGCGCCCACAGCCAGGAGATCGATCGGAACGCGACTTCCAGACTGCTGGCCCAATTGATTCCGAGCTTCGGCGGGTTCGCCTCCATCCACGACTCGAGATGCGCGATAAAGACTTGCGCGTATCGCTGGTCGCCAGTCAGCACGTAGGCCTGGCCCAGCTTCATGAAGTACTGGTGCCGGTTCAATTCCCACGTGATCTTCTTGTCACCCGCCACGCCGGCGTCGAGATAATCGAGCTTGCTCCAGTGCAACAGCGGAATACGCTTGCCGCTCACGGGTTCGAAGTGCCAGTCGATCGGATCGCCAAAACTTAGATTCTTAAACCCGAGTAGATCAAACTTTCCGTCACAGATGCGATCCACTTGTTCGATGATTCGCTGAGCCGTCTCGGGCCAGCGCGAGTTCATTTCGAACACGGATCTTTTCAAATCGTGAAACGAACCAAAAAATCTCTGCGGCGAAAAATCCGCGTTCGGAAGTGTGTTGGGAAACTTCACCAGACTGGACCACCCGCGACGCTCGTTGAATGCAGCAACGCGTTGCGACGCACGCACGCGCAACTCATGCAACGACGCATTCCTCAGCTTCTGCAGGTTCACGCCTGATCTAACTCCATCAACTCATACAACTCGTTCACCGCGCGCTCCGTCGCGGTGCCGGGTTTGTAAAACATCTCGTTCGCCACCGCCACGCGATCGCTCGATTTGACCTTCGGCTCCGCAAACGCACGCGCAACTGCCGCAACCGTCTCATCCACGTCATTCGCACTACTGGACGCGTTCGCCAGCAACTCAACATAGCTCGGCTCAATGTCGGTATTCTTGATCAACTCCGGCACGTGTATCCGAATCAACGGCCGATCGAGCAGCAAATACTCAAAACCAACCGAACTGTGATCTGTGATCATCACGTCAGCCGCCGGCAAATATCGCGACGAATTATTGCCGCTCGCCAACACCCCGCCAAACCTTCGCAACAACGGCTCCAGCCGTTCGCCCCAATCCACTCCTCCGGAATGTTCATACTGCGAAGCATCGCGCGAACGATCGTGCAGTTTCACAATCACCGCATACCCTGCCTCACCCAATCGCGTCACCAACTCCTCGCCCATGGTCACGACAGACGAATGCGCAGACCACGTTGGCGCATACAACACGGTCCGCCGCGACGGATCGATCCCCAGCGATTGCAAAACCTCATCGCGCACCAGCGATCCATCGACGAGACAATCCAACTTTGGCATGCCAATCAATCGCGCCGCGTCGCTACCAGCGTCGATGGCGCCGCAGTCGATGAAATGCTGCAACCGCCGCTGGTTGATAAAAAACAGCCGGTCCCAATCGCGCATCGACTCCGACGGCGAATCGTAAACCGTTCGATACTTCCCTGCGACGCCATGAAACGTCTGCACGCGTCGCGCGCCGCGCGGCAGCGTCACCCACAGAAAATCAGCCGCCAGGTAAACGTCAAACCGCGTCAACGATGCCTGAAGCGGCGTGATGAACCTGAACGGCTGCTTGGCCTCGGCGTAGATCTGCTCCGTCAACGACGGGTTTTCGCTGGCGGTGAAGTAAAACTCCAACCGCTGATCCCGCTGCATGCGTTCGACGATCGGCGCGATGGTTGAATAGTTCATCGCCGTCCGGGCGTTGACGAGCAATCGTCTCCGATCGGGAGAACGCCATCGTTGCCATTGCTTGTCGATCTCGCGGCCGGTGGTGATAACGCGCTTAAGGCTCATCGAAGGTGGTAACGGCAGGAGGTAACGACGGGTTAATCGCGGAACTCCAGACTCCAGATAATGATTCGATCTTTGGCAGCACTTCATTGACTGCACGCCTGTAGTCTTCGGGGAAATCGATCTCAATCCACGGCAGCCCGCGCGTGCTCAACGCATGCAGCGGATGGTTGCGCGCGAATTCGAGAAACGCGCGTGGCGCCCAATGCTTCAGCTGGCCCGATCCAATCAGCGCGTCCATGTACTCGATCAGACGTCTCGCCCCACTCGCAGAAAATTTTACGATGCCGACGTTTTCACCGTCTGCGTCGAGCGGATCCAGCTCCTTCGAAATGTCGACGACGAGCTGGTCCTGCACCTTGACCTTCATCTCTTCGTCGCCCATCAGCCCGGGATCCGTGTCGGACAGCAACAACGCATTCTCGTGGTCAGACTCGAGCAAGTCGGCGAGCATCTGCGGATGAAACAGCACGTCTGAATTCAACACGACGAAGCCATCGCTAAGATGTTCGCGCGCCAGCCACAACGAATACAGACTGCTCGTCTCGGCAAACTTCTCATTCTCGACAAAACTGATCTCGCCGTCGCATTCCTCGCGAATGCTCTCGGCGCCAAACCCCACCACGATAACGATCTGGCGCACGTTCAAACTCCGGAGCGTGTCGATCTGCCGGTGCAGCAGGGTCGAGCCGCCGATTTCAACCAGACACTTTGGCTTCACCGCCGCGCCATCGAGCCGTGTGCCTTTTCCTGCTGCGAGTATGATTGCTTTCATGATGGCTGGCTGAGCTCCTTTGCCGAACCGCCGGCAACAGGGCGCCTGAACACTTCCCTCACTTTATTAAAATACCAATCCCGTTCAGTCCGGCTGATGGCAAAACTCAAAAACAACGCCGCGTAAATCAACGCCGCCACCATCGCCTGCACCATCATCCACGACCACGACGCGTCGCCGTATCTGCGCGCCAGCAAAATAAACGCCGCCATCACGACCGCCGGCCACGCTGCCGGCCAG
>DATANW010000464.1:0-6928 GCA_036266055.1 Pyrinomonadaceae bacterium
AAAGACGTTGAAGCACAGGATCGACTTTCGTTCGCACGGACCATGTTGCAACCGTACGGCGGCGGCACGAAGCCCATCTTCGTGCGCCCTGCCCGCACCGTTCAACAAAAGTCGCCGGCACCCACGCCACTAGCACAGACGTCGGCAGCACCGAAGTCACTGCCGCAAAAGTCAGTCGAACCTAAACCTGCTGAATCAAAGGAAGTCGCCTCGACGCAGCAGCCAGTCGGCTCACCAGTTTCCATCGCGGCGAAAACGCCCGCGCCGGCGCCTGAAGACAACGAAGAAGAAACTGCAGAGGCCAAGACGAAGACTGACGAGATGTCGTTGACGCGGATCTATCGCATCGGCGCGAACGACGTTCTCGACATTCGTGTTTCCGATTCGACGTCGTCAGAGTCGACGTTGTTTACGATTACGCCGACGGGTTTCCTGGAGCATCCGCTGCTCGGTGAACCCATGCAGGTCGGTGGACTGACGGTCGAAGAAATCACCGCGCGAATTGAAAGCGATCTCAAACGACGTGCATTGGACGCCACGAAAGTAGCGGTCGGCGTTCGCGACTATGCGAGCCATGCAATTCTCGTGAGCGGCTTAGTTAAAGATCCGGGTACAAAAATCCTGCGGCGAGAAGCGATTCCGCTTTACGTCGTCGTAGCCGACGCTCAACCGCTGCCGGAAGCGGCGCGCGTTACCGTCATGCGAAATGAGTCGAACCAGTTGTTCGACATCGAGCTCACGCAGGCGAGTGATATGAACTTGCTCGTGCGTCCGGGCGACGTTGTCACGCTTCACGCGAATGCGACGCAGTTTCTTTATGTCGGCGGAGAAGTGAAGTTTCCCGGTGAGAAGACGTATCGCCGGGGATTGACGCTGACGCAGGCGATCATCTCGGCAGGCGGTGTGGTAGAGAAACCAAAGGAAGCGCGGTTAGGTCGTGACGATGGCCGCGGATTTCTGATCGTGACGAAGTTTAAATTGAAAGACATCGAATCAGGGAAGGTGCCCGATCCATTAGTGCGACCTGGTGATCGGATCACGGTGGTCAAGTAAGAGGAATGGGTAGGTAATAAGCGCGATGGCTTTACCAAGAAAACTTATCGCTGTGCCGAATGCGGCGACGCGCGAGTTGTGGCGCATCGCTGAGTCTGGCGAAATGGATGACGTCGAGGCGGTGTTGTCGCGCGCGGACGTCAATGCGCGCAACGAGCATGGAATGACGGCACTGATGCGCGCGGCATATCACGGTCGCGTGCGGTTGGTCCGTGTACTGCTCGAACATGGGGCCGATCCGAACGTGACGCGCAACGACAACTTTACGGCGCTCTCGTTAGCGGCGTTTTTCGGACATGCCGAAGTCGTCGACATTCTCATGCAGCACGGTGCGAAGACTGATGTGGCGACGCGGTTTGGTACGTCGCCGCAAATCTGGGCCAAGGCGCGCAGCTACGGTGACGTCGCCCGCAGTCTGCAAACTCACCAGGATCAACCCAAGAAATCCGTCCCGTCCGTGTCATCAGTGGTTCGATCAGAACCAGAGCCAGAACCAGAACCTGAACCAGAACGTCAAGCGGAGCAGATCGTCACCCGAACACTGAAAGATCCACCCGAGATCTGGGACCTGGTTCACGAAGCGCCGCGAGACTTCAATGCTACGTCGGCATTTATGGCGCGCCTCGGCCGGTTGAATGGTGCTTTAACTATCACGATTGCAGGGTTGCTTTTGATCGGTGCGGGCGCGGCCGCCGCGTTCTATTTCAGAAACAAACTACCGGCGCTTTTATCGAGCGCGCCTGCTCCGGCGGCACCGGCGGCGAAACCTACGACAGCACCGGCCGCGGCGACAGCACCGCCCGCTGCGACAGCACCGACAATTCCCGCTGCGGTTGTTAACCCAACCTCAGACGCCACAACCAACCTAACTACCGAAGCGCCCGTTGTTGCCGTAGATCCCGCGGGCATCGTGCCGACCACTTCGATCGGCCGTCGATCCCGCGCGTTTGCCCGTCCTCGTGCGACCGCAAACGGCGTCGACACGCAACCAGCGAACGCCGAAACAGCCGTGGCGCCCCCGGCCATCACGCCCCCCGCCATCGCAACGCCAAAACCCGAACCGCGAGCTTCCGCCGAAGGGGATACAAAAAAACCGACGACCCCTGTAAATTCTCAAATGATCACTCCCCCAAGAGCTGCGCAGCCAAAAGCCAAAGTGATCCAGTGGCCGTAAAGGAAAAGCACGGGAGCGTCGCGTTCAACGCGTTTTGTTTCCGCTCATGTTGAGTTTCTATCACGACGCAAAATAGTGTTGACCGGATCAATGCTGAGTTCTTATTCTTTCGCTTCTCTCCTCCACAACAAGATTTGAAGTAGTGCATTGCCCCAGCAGTGTGCCATTTGAAATTTGCCGTAGCGCGGGCGGCTGGCAGGTTTGATTTCAGGGTTCGAGCAAGGAGGAGACATGTCCCGGTTTCGCAAGTTCTTTCTAACACTTGGCGCGGTCGCTGTTTTGGCGTGTTTGTCGGCTCAAGCGCAGGCTGACACGATCACGATAAGCGGTTCGCAGAGTGGCAACTTTTCAACAGCCACCGTGGTTTGCGAGTTTAATGCGCAAACTAACACCTTAACTTTCACGATCACTAACACCTCAGCCATTACGCATCCGGGGTCGACGTCAACCATCACCAGTATTGGGTATGACTTGCCACCGCTCGGGAACGCGAGTGCGTCGGGGCTGAATGGGTTCACAGGTATGCAAGCGCCGAGCTTGTCTTCCACGTTTGATTTCTCCGACGGGGATCTGGGAAACGTTCCCGCCAATTTCAATAACGTAGTGCTCGACTTCGGTTTCACAACCGGACCTTCGGGAAATTTTGCCGGCGGCTCAGTGGCGCTCGGGCTACTGCCGGGCGAGAGCGCGTCTTTCACCGTCACGGGGGCAGGGTTCGCTGGATTCACTGAGAGTCAAATCTGTAACGCGATCTTCGTGCGGTTCCAAAACGTTCCGACGGAAAGTGGTACGGCGAGTGACGTTGGCACACCAACGAGTATTCCCGAACCGTCGACGATGGTGTTACTCGGTTCAGCGCTGCTCGGGTTGGGCGGAGTCGTCAGGAAGCGCATAAAGCGGTAACTTTTTTCGAGTGTCATCATAAAAGGGAAGGGCGTCGCGGTTGCCCCTGCGACGCCCTTTTACTTTCTAATCGAAATCCTCGCTTACTCCAGTGGGCTCGCTGCGCCCTCCGCGCGATAGAAGTAGTACTCGGCAGTGTAGGGAATCTCGCGTATTTCATTCAGCGTTCCCGGTTCTGACGGTGCGAGACCGCCGGTTGTGTTCGTGCGCTGAATGTAGGTGACCTTGCCGAAGATTCCCGGACCGGTTGCTTCAGTCTGCTTCAGCAGTATCCATTCGATCGCGGTTGGATCCGGCCGGCAGCCAGTATTCGCAACGCGCGCGGCTTTCACTTTGCTGCCGCTCTTGCTGGTCCAATGTGGGCCCATGCCGTGAATGCCGACTTCGCCGAAGTATTCAGGCTCGGCGTACAACGTAGCTTCGGGCGCCACGAACGCCCACGCGGCGCCGTTCCATTTGTAGATCTGCACGCCCTTGGCGTAGACGTGAAACGCGAGCTTGTTACCCTCCTCGACGTTGATGCTCTCGCAGCCCGCCGGCAACTCCGGACCATTATTGTTGTCGAACATTGCTTCGGCGGGCGCCGGTTGAAGTGCGACTCCGGCGATACCAACAACTGCGAGCAATACAAGAAGCCGGGTGACGCTCTTGATGATGATGTAGTGCATGGTTTCTCCTTAGAACATGAATCAGTAGCTCAATTTAATTCGTCCTGCCGAGCCGCACGAGCACGATCGTCGGCAAGTCCTGTTGTGTAACGCGTGTAATCGTCGCCGTAAGTGTCGATCAGGTCTCTGTCTTCCAACTGTATGGCGACGAAGATGGTGATCTGCGACTCTGAGCTGCGAGGCAGTTGCTTGATGGGATAAAGGGAATGATTTGTGTATGAACCCGCCGGCATATAAAAGCGCTGCCTCGCTCCTTCAGAGATTACCGACACCGAATGAGGAAGTTGCTGAAGTTTTGGGGATATTACTGAGCAAAATAAAGTTTTTTGCGCGGCCCTTTCAGACGATTTTTTGCGCGTTACGTGATGAGCCTGTACACGGAAAGGGACGTTTTCATGCCAAGCACGTTCCGCTCAGCGCTGTCCATCATCGCCCTAAATCTGAGCCTCATCGTTTCAGCGTTTGCGCAGTCAAACTTCGTCACGTCAACCCCGCTTCGCGCTGCCACCGGGGAGGAGGAGAATCTGCGCGAGTTGACCGCAAGCTACGGACGCGCGCTCGAGGCGGGCGACCTCGACGCGATGCGCAAGTTCTGGGACCCTAAATCTCCAAACCTCAGTACTCACTTCCGTTTCTATAAAGGTGTGCTGGCCCAGGCGCGGATTTATTTCATCAATCCCGAAGTCACGCAACTCGAAATCACAGGCGACAAGGCAGTCTCATATCTCACGGCGGACGAACGCCGGCTTGACAAGAAGACAGGAGCGATAATTCTGACGTTCGATCCGTTTCGCGGCGCGTGTCGTTCTTTCGAATGGATCAGGACCAACTCCGGATGGCAAATCGAGCGAGAGTTTCTGGTCCAGGATGAACTGGCCGGCAGACTTGGGGCCGCGCGTTCGGAGCAGGAGCGCGACGAGATCCTTGAAGAAGAGAAACGCTTCGTTAACAACACGCTCGTCAATTCGCTCGGCTTGCGCGCGATGCGCCATCAAACACATGCGGAATACGATCTCGCCATGCAATACGTCGCGTTGCAGCGAGTAGTCGCGGAGAAGATCGGCGACCAGTCCGGCATCGCGGGATCATGGCTTAACACCGGGCTCGTCAAACATTCACAAGACGATTACGAAGCCGCTTTGGCGCCGATACTCAAGGCGTTGGAGTTGTATGAAGCTTCCGGCAATAAACGCGGCGTCGCCATTGCTGAGGAGAACGTCAGTAACGTGTATCGTGCGCTCGGCGATCACCGTCGCGCTTTTGATTACGTACAGAAGTCACTGCGCCTCTCCGAAGAGACGAAAAACCGGCGTGGCGTGATGGTCGCGCTGTCTGAGCTCGGCAACATTTACGGTCAGCAGAACAACGGCGAGCAGGCATTCGCGTATCAGGAAAGGGCCCTCGCCCTCGCCGACGAATTGGGCGACACGCTCGCGGTCGCGATGATTCGTCATGACATGGCGCGCCAGTACATGAGGTTCGGGAAGCTTGACCGCGCCCTGGCGATCTATCAGCAGCTGCTGAAGGAGGTTGAGGGCTACGGCGATCGCGCCGGTGCATTGATGGTGCGCGATCAGATCGGGCGAGTCTACAGCGAACAGAAGCTCTACGATCAGGCATTGAAGTATCACCGCGAGGTGCTTGCGGAACTCGATCCGGCGAAGAGCAAGCGACCGAGAGTCGTCGCACTCAATAACATCAGCAGTTCTTATCTGGGCCAGGGGAACTATGCGGAAGCTCTGAAAGTTTCCGAGGAGGCGGTATCGCTCTCGCGCGAGACGGGAAGGAAAGACGATCTTTGCTACGCGCTCACCAAGCTCGGGTATGCGCAGCTTGGCTTGGACCAATTGGGCGACGCGCGAAAGTCGTTTACGGAAGCAGTCTCGATCATGGAAACGCTGCGCCTGCAGGCGGCGGGCGGCGTACAGGAACGGCAACGTTATTTCGAAGCCGGCGTCGGCGCGCATCAAGGTTTGCTCGGCGTGTTCGTCAAACAGAACCAACCAGGCGAGGCGCTCATGTTCGCGGAACGCGCCAAGGCGCGGACGCTACTCGACATGCTGCAACAGGCACGCGGCACCGTTAACAAAGCGATGACCGCGACAGAGCAAGACGAAGAGCGGCGATTGAAATTCGATCTGACACAGCTCAACAAACAGCTCACTCGCCTCATGCAATCGGACAAATCGGACGCCGCGCGTGTCACGGAAGTCGAAGCCAAACTCGACAAGGCGCGTCTCGATTACGAAGCGTTTCAAAATACGCTCTACGACACGCATCCGGAATTGAAGACGCAACGCGGTCAGGCGCCGATTGTCAACGCACAGGAACTCGCCAGGCTGCTTCCGAACGCGTCGAGCGTGCTGCTCGAATACGTTGTGACCAGCGACAAAACCTATCTCTTCACCATCACGAAACCGGCTGCGCAGTCCGCGGTTGAGATCGAGGTCTACACGCTGCCGCTCAATCGCGATGAGCTGGCGACGCAGATCGAATCGTTTCGCCGGCAACTCGCGATGCGCGATCTCGGATTTCGCGTCTCGGCCGCCAAACTGTACGAGTTGCTGCTGAAACCCGCGCAAGCTCAGCTTGGCGGCAAGAGCAACATCGTCATCGCGCCCGACAGCAGTTTGTGGGACCTGCCGTTTCAGGCACTCGTCACGAGCACGAATCGTTACCTGATCGAAGACGCTTCTATCACCTATGTGCCGTCGCTGACTGTGCTGCGCGAGATGACCAGGCGACGAATGGACCAGTCAAACGTTCAGGCGCCGGTAAGCTTGTTGGCGGTTGGGAATCCGCAGTTCGGCGGGGCGGAGACTGTAAAGCGCGCGGGATCGAGTTTGCGCAATCACAATCTCGACCCGTTGCCGGAAGCCGGTGAAGAGGTTCAAGCGCTTGGTCGTTTGTACGGCGCTGCCCGCAGCAAGATCTACGTCGGCAACCAGGCGCGCGAGGATATTTTGAAGAAGGAAGCAGGGCGCGCCAGCATTCTTCACTTCACGACGCACGGCACGTTGAATAACGCCTCACCAATGTATTCATACCTGACGCTCGCCGAAGGTGGACCAAACGAGGACGGCATGTTGGAAGCGTGGGAGTTGATGCAGTTGGATCTGAAAGCCGAGTT
>DATANW010000465.1:0-6727 GCA_036266055.1 Pyrinomonadaceae bacterium
GTTTCGCTCGTTCAACCGACGGCGGCGAAAACGCTCGCATGATAACCGGCCCCTCCAGTCCCGGCGGTGACAATCACGACATCTGGATCGATCCGACAAATGCGAGTCGCATCGCCGTAGCAAACGACGGCGGCGTTTCGATCTCGACGACGCGCGGCAGCACCTGGCTTCGCGTCCAACTGCCGATCGCGCAGATGTACCACGTCACTGTCGACAATCGCATTCCTTACTACGTGTACGGCAACGAGCAGGACGATCCGTCGTATCGCGGACCGAGCCGCGTCTTCGGCAGTAACAACATTCCGCGCAGCGCGTGGCAGTCGGTCGGTGGCGGCGAGAGTGGTTGGGCCACGCCGGATCCGGTCGATCCAAACATCGTGTGGTCGAGCGCTTCCGGTTCGGGCAGCGTGGGCGGGATCGTCGAACGTTTCGATCTACGAAACGGGCAGGCGCGCCGCGTTGAAGTGTGGCCGGATCAGACGAATGGTGCGACCGCCGGCGAGGTGAAGTATCGTTTCGTCTGGACGTTCCCGCTGACTATCTCGCCACACGATCACAAGAAGCTCTATGTCGGCAGCCAGTACGTGCATCAGACGACTGATGACGGCCAAAGCTGGCAGATCATCAGCCCGGATCTGACGACCAATGATAAGAGCAAGCAGGGCTTCTCCGGTGGCCTGACCGGCGACAATATCGGCGTCGAATACTTCTCGACGATCTTCGCCATCGCCGAGTCGCCGAAAGAGAAGGGACTAATCTGGGCCGGCACCAACGACGGCCTGGTTCAGTTGACACGCGACGGTGGCAAGAATTGGTCCAACGTCACGAAGAACATTCCGAACCTGCCGCAGTGGGGGACTGTCAGCAACATTGAGCCTTCGCGTTACGCCGCGGGCACAGCGTATGTCACAGTCGATTTTCACCAGGTGAACAATCGCGATCCCTTCATCTACAAGACGAAAGACTACGGCAAGACGTGGCAGGCGATTACGAACGGCATTCCGCACAGCATGTTGAGCTACGCGCACTGCATTCGCGAAGATCCGGTGCGTCCGGGTCTGTTGTACGTGGGCACTGAGAATGGTTTGTACGTGTCGTTCGACGACGGTGAGAACTGGCAACCGCTGCAAAGCAACATGCCGCGTGCTCCTGTTTACTGGATGGTGGTCCAGGAACACTTCAACGATCTTGTTGTCGGCACTTACGGTCGCGGCTTTTGGATTCTTGACGATCTGACGCCGATTCAGCAGATGAACCAGACGGTGCGCGATTCAAACGTTCATTTGTTTGCGCCGCACGCCACGTATCGGTTTCGACCCGGCACGGTGCCGGTAACGATGTCGGACGATCCTTCAGCCGGACAGAACCCGCAATACGGAGCGATGATCAGTTACTACCTGAAGTCGGCGCCCTCGGGCGATGTGCGGATTCAGATCCTCGATCAGAAAGGGCAGACCGTGCGCACGTTCAATGGAACAAAGAACGTCGGGCTGAATCGCGTTACGTGGAACCTCGAGGGTGAGCAAACGACCGCCGTGCAGATGAGAACGAGTCCTGCTTACGCCCCGGAGATCAAAGTCGGGCCTGACGGGACGCGGACTGCTCCGGGTGCGGGGCGAATGACGATCCTGTTGCCGCCGGGGACGTACACCGTCAAGTTGTCGGCAGCCGGTCAGGAATTAACGCAGCCGCTGATCGTGAAGAAAGATCCGAACTCCGGCGGAACTGAAGCTGACATCGCCGTCCAGACCGCGATGTTGCAGGAGTTGTGGAAAGATCTCGACAACGGGTCGCGAATGCTCAATCAGATCGAGTTGATCCGCAGTCAGCTCTTGAAGCTGACGACAACAGCCGCGCCGGTTAAGTCGGCTGCCGACGCGCTTGATAAAAAACTGATCGAGATTGAGGAAAACTTAATCCAGCGTAAGGCGACGGGGCAGGGTCAGGATACCGTTCGCTGGCCGCCGAAGTTGTTGACGAAAATTAACTATCTCGCCGGTGGACTGGCCAGTGGAGATTTCGGACCGACGAAACAGCAGCGAGAGGTGCACGACTTGTTCAAGCAACAGCTTGCCGAACTGCGTCAGCGACTCGACGAGGTGCTGAACAAAGATCTCACGGCCTTCGACAAGCTGTTGGTCGACAACAACGTGGGCACGACGATCAAGCGTACGCCGTAACCCGGCGGCGACGCGGTATGCAAAGCGCGCAACTCAAGTGGGGATTTCCAGCGGTAGTTCCACGGTGAACGTGCTGCCGTGGTTTGGCGCACTCTCCATACTGATCTTGCCGCCGTGCGCCTCGACGATCCACGAGACGATCGACAGCCCCAGGCCGGCGCCTCCCAACGAGCGGGAACGGGCCTTGTCAACGCGGTAGAAACGATCGAACACGTGTGATTGATCGGCTTGCGGAATCCCGATTCCCGTGTCGCGTACAACGATCTCCGCGTTTCCGTTTTGCCGCGTGAGCGAGACGTTGATCTCACCGTCCTTTGGCGTGTATTTCACGGCGTTGTCGAGCAGATTCAGAATCATCCGCCTGATTAGCTCTCCATCACCCTGCAGAACCAGCGACTGCCGATCGCTCTCGGTCTCGAGTCGTACACCTTTCCGGGTCGCGAGCACTTGTGCGGCACGCGCACAATCTCGCACCGCGTCGTTCAGCAACACGGGCTCTTTAATCAACGACTGTGGCGCGTCCAACGGTTGTCGCGCGAGAATGAACAAGTCTTCCACGATTCGCGAAAGTCGTTCGGCTTCGTCTTTGATTAACGACAACGACTCCTGGTATTCCTCAACTGTTCGCGTCTTATTTAGCGCGACTTCCGTTTCGCTGCGCAGGACAGCCAGCGGTGTACGCAGTTCATGAGAAGCATCCGCGATAAATCGTTGCTGCTCCTTGAACGAACTCTCAAGACGGATCAGCAAGTCGTTGATGGTGATTGCCAGGCTGCCAAGCTCGTCTCTTGGATCCGTGACATCAAGACGCGAAGACAAGCTTCCGGCGGAAATTCGTTTCGTTTGACGGTTCATTGAAGCGATGGGTGACAAACTCTTGCGCGCCAGAAAGTAGCCACCGGACGAAGCGAGCAACAGAACGATCGGTACGCCGGCAAAGAAGTCGCGACGCAAGCTCCGCAATCCATCTTCGATCACGCTTAACGGCTCGGCCACGGTCGCAAACCCTAACTCCTGGTTCGACGACGATATCGGAACGATCGCTACTCGCCAGCCATTCAAACTCGCGAAACTCGAGCCCCGCTGTTTTGCCTCATTAAGTGCGGCCAAGGGCATTGGTCCAGCCGTGCTCGAAACATTTGTTGAGGCCATCGATAGTCCATTGCCGTCAATCACCTGAACGTAACGGTTCGGGAACGCCAACTCTGCCAGTACGACCTGGCCCGCTTTGGTTAACGATTTTTGTTCGGCAAACTCCTCGATGTAGGCGCTGGCGACGGTCTGCGCCGTTGAGAGAAGTGATTCATCCTGTCGTTGATGAAAGCTCGCAGCGGCTGCGTAGTAAATCAGAAAGGCAAAGGCGATAAGCGAGAGCGCCAGTACGCCGGCATACCAAAGAGTCAGTCTTGTACGAACCGAATGAAACATAAATCGCCGATTCAAAACCTCCACGTCAAATCGATTCCATAGCGGCGAGCGCTGCGGTTAAATGCGGGAGCGATAGAAAGCCGTCGGGCTTCGCTATCGTCATCCCCCGACTGACTATCCTTTCGATGATGCGCTTTGTAAACGTATTTACCAATCCCGTATCCCAACGCGCTGCCAACAAGTACATCAGAGATGTAGTGGCTCCCGCCCGTAAATCGAGCGAAACTCACAGCAGAAGCAATGCTATACGCAGCAATCTGAACGGCCCGTTTGTCGTGATACTCGTTGGCGACGATGGTCGCCATGGTCCATGCCTGTGTGCTGTGGCCGGAGGGAAACGAGCTGCCGCCGTCGAAGAATTCACTTCGTTCGCGTCCGGTGTCCGGTCGACTTCGCTGAGTCGCAACCTTGAGGGCCGAGAAGACGACGACACTATCAATAGCGCCTTCGGCAATCAGAATTCCGGTTTCTCGAGCACGTTCGTTATGTTTCTCGCGTCCGAAAAGATAGAAGGACGCCGCGGCCGCGGTAACACCATAAGCCGATCCAGGGTAACTCAGCACGTGGGCCGCTGTTGACAGACGGTCGAATTCGGCAATCTCGTCTCCGCTAATACGATCCGTTGTGATGAACGCCATGAGTCCAATGCCGGACGGGATCATCCATTTCGCCTCTTCTTTATGAAGACGGAATGGCGCGGTCCAGATTGCCTTTTGATCGTTCAGGATGTTCTTAAAGAATTGCCTTTCGAGCGAAGGTGTTGGTGTGGCAACAGGTGTTGGTGAAGGATTGGGAACGATTTGGCCGCGCACCGCGGGCACAGTCGAAAGGATAAGTCCAAGTGTGGCCACGCCGAAGAGGCAAAGCACACTTCCGTTTCTTCGCATGGTAGTTTTCCTTTCACAGGCTAGCTCTTACTCAGCACCAGCACAACGAACGAGCCGGGCTTGACGCTGCGTTGCGGGCGCCCGCCGGGAGTTGTTGCCGGTGACTCGATAATCTCCGCCGCACTCAGGAATATCTTTTTGGTCTTTGGATCAAACGCCATTGTTCGAGCACTCGGTTGCGTCTTGACCGGTCCCGCATCTTCATAGTCGTTGGCTGATTTCTCGTGGAATACGTTTAGCACTCCCTCGCTACAGGAAAAGAAGATGAGCTTTGCTTGCGGATCAAAACCCGCGAAGTCTACGCCTCGACCGATAGGAAAGCTGGTGATCACCTTTCCTGAAGCAGCATCCATAACAACCATTCGTGGTTCGTTCCGGCAGCCAATGAACAAGCGTTTGGTTTTTGCATCGTAGGCCAGGCCCGTCGGCGTTTTTGCAACCCCAATCGGAAAGCGATTTTTTACCTCGAGTGACTTGGGATCGAAAGTTACCACTTCATTTGTATCTTCCAGGTTGACGTATACGAGACCGTCGGCAACAACTGCCGATTCGCCGTCGCCCTTGACCTCGACCGTGCCGACAACTTTCCCCGTCTTAGCATCAAGCGCCGTGATGTCGTGAGAGCCGTGATTGTTGGTAAAGATTCGTTTCGTACTCGGATCGTAGTAAATTCCATCAGGCCCTTTTCCAACTTCGATCTTGCTGATGAGCTGCAACGTCTTCGGATCGAACATCGAAACTTTGTTCTCCCGTCCGTTGCTGGTGAATCCATGATTGAATTCAGTCGCGAGCGCTATCCCATGAACACCAGGTGTGTCGGCTATGGTTCCAATCAGCTTCCCGTCATCCGGATTAATGACGTCGACCTGAGTGCCGTGTGACAGATAAAGTCGGCGGGCAGCGCTGTCGATGGTTACATAGTCAAAGCCGCCGTTACCCGGAACCGGGTAACGCGTCTCGAGTTTATATCCGGCGCCATTCTGTAGTTGAGTCATCGCAATCGAGATCGCGACGATGGCAGTCTTGATGCTTATCATCGGTTTATTCCTCCACTGGAGCGATTGATGTCTCTCGGTGCAGCATTGCATACACCACGGGCGTGACGATTAGAGATAGAGCAAGGGCCATGGTTAAGCCGCCAATCACCGCAATCGCCAGCGGCTGCAGTAGCTCAGAACCGGCTCCGATGCCGAGGGCCAGGGGCAACATTCCGAGTATGGCGGCGAGCGACGTCATCAACACGGGACGAAAGCGGCGTCGTCCCGATCGCACGAGCGCTTCTCGTAATGTGTCTCCAGCCTTGAGATGGTCCTCGACCGCATCGAGCATTAAGATTCCGTTCTTGGCCACGATGCCGACGATCATGATCATACCCATTAGCGATACGACATTCAGTGTCGAACCAGTGACAAAGAGAGCCAGCAAGACGCCGCTGAGCGCGAGCACTGCGCCCGTGACGATCGCGATCGGATGCGCATACGAACGAAATTCAATTAGCAGTGTTATGAAAACCAGGACTACGGCGAGCACCAACGCTATTGCCAGTTCTCCAAAGCTCGACTGTTGTTCCTGATAAAGTCCGCCATACTCAACCGTCATTCCGGGTGGCAGTTTCACATCCTGCACCAGTTGAGCCTGGATTTGTCGAATCGCTGTTCCGAGGTCGCTTCCTTCGAGTCGACCAGTCACCCCGACCATTTGCCGCAGGTTCTCGCGTTGGATCTCAGCTTGTCCTTTGTCGATGTCAACCGTTGCGACTTGATCCAGACGCAATAACTGCCCCGATGAGGAACGAACCGGCAAGGCTTTTACTTTGTCGAGCGACGTACGCACATCGGCCGGAAAGATAACTCGCACTTTAATCAACCGATCCTGTTGCAAGATCGAAGATGACGCATCGCCGGACATTGCCGTGGTGATCGTGGCCGCGACGTCATTGGCAGTTACGCCAAATTGAGACGCTCGCAGTGGATCGACGTTGAAAGTCACCGCTGGACCACTGATGACGACGCCGTTCAAGGTGTCGACAACGCCGGGAACTTTCTTTATTGCCTCTTCAACTTTGTCGGCGGTCGCTTGCAGAGCGTTCGCATCTTCGCTGAACAACTTCACCTCGATCGGTTCGGGATTGCCCTGGAGATCGCCAATCACGTCCGGCAGGATCCCGACGAACTCGACGTCCAAGGCCGGTTCTGCTTCTTTTATTTGATCGCGCAGATCTGAAATCACCTC
>DATANW010000466.1:0-9100 GCA_036266055.1 Pyrinomonadaceae bacterium
GTGTAACGAGCTCGCCAGCGATCGCTGCTCCTGTTTGTCGTAACCGACGATGTACTGAAACCAGAGTAGTTCGAGCGCTTCGACGTACTTGTGCAGTTGGGCCGTGATGCCCGTGTGCACCGGTTCGACTCGTCCGGCTGAAGGCGTCGGATCGAACGTCACCCACGATCGCGAAGAGGGAAAGTAGACTTCGACCCACGAATGCGCATCGCTCTGCCTCACCGTGTAAGCGCCGGATGTTTCGTTGTACTCGCCTGGTAGAAAACCGTTCACAACGCGCGCGGCAATTCCGTGCGTGCGCAACATCACGGCCATCGCCGTCGAGAAATACTCGCAGTGACCGGTCTGCACGTTGAATAGGAAGTCGGCCAGTGGATCCGGTCCGGTCGCTTTCATCTCGAGCGAGTATGAAAAGTTTCGTTGTAAATCGATCTCGATCGCTTTCGCGGCGTCGTAACGATTGCGTGCCTGTGCGTTCCGCAACACAAACTGCGTGTGATAGATGACCCGGCGGTCGAGGTTTTCCGGAAGTTGCAGGTAGCGCTCGAACGACTCGGGATAAGGTCGCATGTCGTCGCGCAGATCTTCGATCGGCGGCACGTCAGTGTCGGAGATCGCCTTGTACATCAGACGTTCGAAGTCGTGGCGTCGCGACTGGATCCCACCTTCGGAGTCGACGCGGACGAACGGGAGATCCCCCTGAACAGCTACGACGCGCGGCGCGCCAAACAGCACCGGCGACTCCAGGGGCTCGAGAAAGAACGTCTGCGTGGTTAGCCGATGAAGCGATTCGGTCGTGCCGATTTGGAAAAAACCACCACGCTCGGTCGCCGCTTCCGCCCGGCGAGCCTCCGGCGATTTGCGCCAACCGACGCCGGTGAATTCGTCGAGTGCGACGCCGCGCCAGCGCAGACCTTGCGGCGGTTCAGGATCGTCGACGCGCACCCGCATCACCACGGCATCGTCCTGCTTGAGCGTGCCGATCTGTCCGAGCGTGACGCTTTCGGAAAAGCCGATGAAGTTTGTCAGTCCGCCGCCACTGCGCGTCAGGGCCGCGGCGCCGGAACGCGGCGCGATCAAAAACAACGGCAGCGCGAGTGCGAAGATGAGCACCAGCAACGCGACCGCGACGAACGGCAGACGCGCGGCTTCCGTGCTGCGCCACGAACGTTTGCCGCCTTTGCGAAAGACGCGGGAATCCGGCGGCACCAGCAAACGCGTCTCGGCGTGCGCGATCGATCGACGCGCTTTCTGAATCTCGAACGCGGTGACCGCACACAGTCCGCACAGCAGGTACAGGGTCAGCGTTCCCAGGAACACCGGACTGAAGCTCAAGCCCGCCGCCAGTAAGACTTCGAAGAACGAGATCAGGTACAGGAAGACCCAATCGCGATCTTTCTTCACTTGCACCAGTTTTACTGCCGACAGAAAAACGATCAGGTGCGCGAGCGCGGTGACGCCAAGTCGCTCCGCCGGTTCGCCGATCGACTTCTGATACTGCCAGTCAACGTAAAACAGCGGAATCGACAGCAGGACGATCGCCAGGCCATAGCGTTCGGGTAGTTGCCAGCGGGTGCCTTCCAGGTTCCAGCTCGCAATCATGACGACGAGGAATAGCAGCGCCAACGGATAACTCAACCCTCCCGCCAGGACGAGCGCCAGCATGGCCACCGCGATCATGGCGTAAGAGAAAGCCTGAAAATACGTGAGCAACTTCATGCTGAAAATCTGTAATTACCGCTTGATCTTGATCTCGAACAGCCGTGGCCAAAGCTTGCCGGTGACGAACAGACGGTTGCCCGACTGATCGAAGGCGATGCCGTTCAAGACTGCCTCGGGATCCTGAACGTCTCCGGGTTGTAGTAGCCCGGTCAGGTCGATCCACGCGTTGACATGACCAGTCTGCGGATTTATTGCCGCGATTCGATCGTCGTGCCAGATGTTGGCGTAAATCTCGCCGTTCACAAATTCGAGCTCGTTAAGCTCTTTGACGGGCGATTTTCCGTCAAGGACTGCGATGGTTTTTGTCACCCGAAAGCTGTCTGGATCGAGGAATCGAATGCGATTCGAGCCGTCGCTCAGGATCAGCGAGTGGCCGTCAGTCGTGAGGCCCCAGCCTTCGCCGTCGTACTTAAACTCGCCGACCTTCTGAAAGCTCTGCGCGTCGTAGATAAAACCGAGTTGGTGCTGCCAGGTGAGTTGGTAAATTTTGTTGTTCAGCAGGGCGATGCCCTCGGCGAAATACGGCTCGGGGACGTCGACTTTCTTCAGTATCTTCCCGGTTTGCAGCTCCACGTTTCGCAAACTCGACCGGCCTTCCTGCCCTGTGCTTTCGAGCATTTTGCCGTCGAGATAGACGAGACCCTGCGTGAACGCGTTCGGGTCGTGCGGCCAAATATTGACGATTTGGTAGCCAAGCGTGGGAACCGGAGCGTTTGCCGGCGGGTTGTTCGCCGAGCTGTTCGTGTTCGCGCCGCCGTTGCACTGCACGCAGAACAGCGACAGGAGGATTATGAGAATCAGGAATATTCGGGCCATGACGGCATTTTCCGCTATCTGCCGTCATTTGTGAAATCCGTGTTTACGAGCTATTCGGTGAGCACGACGGGAACGCTTTCGCTGCGGGCTTTAAGGTAGGCGTCGAGGCGTTCCGTGTGGTCGTCAGACATCTGATGGATCCTGACGCCAAGCGACCATTTCTTCCTTCGCTCCTGGCCGGCGCGATCGTGTGTCACGAGCGCGACCACCGCTTCGATGGGTCCGTCGGGCAAGTCGATGCGAACGAAAAACAGGCGTCCGATACGCGAGAGGTCGCCTTCGGTAAACCGCGCGCCGACGAGCGACAGGCTCATTCCAAACTTGCCGATCGTCTCGCAGTGTCCACGGGAAGGCTCCGAGTAGGTAACTTTCCCGACTTGGACTTTGTCGTCGATCAACGAGATCGCCGCCGGCAGGTGGACGTTGTACCGCGCCGCCCGTCTCCGGTTAACTCGCTCCTGCCCGTGAATGCCGTGGCGGCCCTTGATGCGCTCCTGCTCCTTATCGCGACCTTTGCCCTTAGTGCGGTCCCGTCCGTCGGCTTCGGTCGGCACCCGCTGCGCACTGCGGAGCGGATCGAACCCTTTGAACACCAACCCACAGTTATTACAAAGGAGCTTATGCAGCCCAATCAGCCGCAGCACCACCACCGCGTCATCATAGTCGCGCTGAATCCTCTCACTCTCACACCGTGGACACCGCATGCCGCTTCAAGATTACCTGAAAAGTGAAACGTCTTGGGAAAATGATTCTTACCATCGCAATGGAGTGATAGTTTTTGCGGCAATCCTTCGCCTTAGTGAGTGGCACGAATACATCTCAAGGAGAAGGAAAGCAGATGCGAACTATTAAACTCACACTAACCCTGATAACTCTTGCAGGACTAATCTCGGTAGCCGGACTCGTCTTCGGAACGAGCTCGAAGGCAGCCGCAAACCCCGGTGTTACCGTAAACACTCACTGGAAAGGATACGCGAGCTTTAGCCCGACGGGCGCTGGTCCAAACGTGGCGCGCTGTGGCGAATTTCCCGAAAACGTCGAAGTGATCTTCGCGGGCTCCGGCATCGACAACCAAGGCGGAATTCTCACTAACAGCGTTTCCGCATGCCTCAACAACACAACCCAAATCGTCAGCGATCTGAAAGCCACCGATACCTTTACCGCAACCGGCGATCAGATCTTCATCGAAAGCGATCCCTTTGTGCAGGAGGTTGACCCCACCAACTGCGTCGTGAGCACCTCACACGCAATCGGTTTCAGGGTTGCCGGCGGCACAGGAAAATACGCTGGCGCGACGGGCCAAGGCCGCTACGAGATCGCCGGCAACACAACTCCGTGCAACGGCGTCACCATCCCAAACACTGTTTGGTTTGAAGGCATCTTCCAATACTAAGTAAACAACGAACAGCGAACCGCAGGCCCGCGAGAGTTTTCACACGACTCTCGCGGGCCTGGTTCATCAGTTCTCTTCCCACAAAATTACCAAACACAAACGGCGACGTGGTTTATTATTGACATCGCATGCCGACCATCAAACCACTCAACAAACTCGTCTCCAAAGCACGCAACCTCCGAGATCATCATCGAGAACGTCACCGCCCCAGCGGCTTTGCGTTCGCACTCGCCGACAGCATCGACTTTCTCGACCAAACACATTGGAACAAAGTCACTTCACACAACTCGCTCTTTCTCTCGCGTCGCTACCTGCGGGTGCTTGAAAACGCCGGCCCTGACAACCTGCGCCAGTGTTACGCAATGATCTTTCGCGACAAAGAACCGGTCGCGGCAATCGCCGCCCAGATTGTGACGGTTTCAGTCGCGCGACTCCGCAGTAAGTCCGCGAAGGAAATCCCGCTGGACAAACTCGAAGAGAAGATGCTCGTCTGCGGCAACCTGCTTTCGTGGGGCATGCACGGCATCTCGTTCGCGCCGAATGTGGACCACGAACCGCTTTGGCCCGCGGTTGCCGAGGCAATCTATCGTCTGCGTCGCGTCGACAAGTTGTTTGGCGACACGGCCGTGGTGATGGTCAAAGACATTCCCGACGCGTACGCGAGTTCAGCGACCGCACTTTCGCGGTTTTCTTATCGCGAGCTCGAAACTGAACCCAACATGGTCCTCGAGATCTCGCCGCAGTGGAAGAGTTATGACGATTACCTCGCGAGTCTCACGTCGAAGTATCGCAAGCAGTCAAAACAGATCGAGAAGGAAGTCGACGCGGCGGGTTGCACAGTCACAGAAATCAAGAGCCCGGAGATCGCGAAGCACGCAGAGCAGCTACACGCGCTCTATCTTCAAACTCACAAGAACGCGCGACTGCGACTGGTGACACTGCCGGTCGCCTTCCTCCCGACACTCGCGCAAGAACTCGGCGACGACATGCGCTTCACGGTGTTGAAGAAAGGCGACACGCTGCTGGGATTCGTAACCACGGTGAAAGACGGCGAGACCGCGGTGGGCTACTACATCGGTTTCGATCGAAAGTCGAACGCGGAGTTTCCGATCTATTTCCGCTTGCTGCAATCGGTGATCGGCCACGCGATCTCACTCGGCTGCACCCGACTCTCGCTGGGCCGCACCGCACTCGAACCAAAAGCACGTCTCGGTGCGCGTCCCGACCCGATGCGCATCTGGATTCGCCATCGTATTCCGATGCTGAACCTGATCGTGCGTGGACTCCTGCACACCATTGACGATCACGAAGAACCACCAGCGCGCAACCCGTTCAAGTGAACAGCCTTCGCTCGGCAGTGCGATAGAGTCCCAATCTTTGCGTCTTGGCGTCTTGGCGGGAGACTTACTGTCTTGACAGCAACGGTCCACGCAAAGACCGCAAAGGCGCAAAGACGCGAAGACGCAAAGACGCCAAGAACACGTTAATTGCGAACAGTCTGCATCAGCCAGATGTCGGCTTCCGCCGCGACGTACGTAAAGTAGATCGTGCGGTTGTCGCGCGAGATCGCGGGGCTGCCGATGTCGACGTCTTGATCGCTAACGACCATTAACTGCCGCTGTTTTCGAGACTGCGTGTCGAGGAGTAAGAGGTTCCCCTGGCTGACGAACAGCAGGTGGCGATTGTCGTTGAGCCAGATGGGCCAATCGCCGAAATCCGTGAGCCAATCGTAAGTCTTCGTTTCGAGATCGTAGATTCCGATGCCGGAGTGTACGCCATTCGGCAGGTGCCTGATGCCCGCCAGCTTCTTCCCGTCGGACGACCACGACCAGCCTTCGAATGAAAGACTCGCGTCGTCCAACGGCGACAGATAAAGCAACTTCTGATCGCCCCACGACTTGTCGGGGCTCATGACGACGCAATCATTCCTCGGCGCGTGAATCGAGTACGCAATCATGCTGCCGTCGTGAGACCACGGCGAATAATGTCCGCCCGAGCTTTGCGTGAGCTGCCGCAAACCTGAGCCGTCGCGGTTCACGATCCAGAGTTCGTAATCGCCACTGCGTCGCGAACTGAACGCGATCCGCTGTCCGTCAGGAGACCAGCGTGGCCAAGCGTAACGATATTCGCCAGGCGTGAGGTCGCTCTGGTCCGTACCATCGGTACGCATGACGTAGATATGCCGCTGCTGGCCCATCGAATACGCCGTCAGCCATTCGCCGTCCGGTGCGGGATCGGGAAACCACAACTGCATCGATCCCTGTGTAATCGAAACCGGCTTCCCGACAGTTCCCTGTGCCGCATTGAACGAGACGCTGCGCAGATTCCGCGTTTCAGTTTGCGCGGAATAAGCCAACTGTCCATCGCGCGAAAAACTGAGATGCAGGACAGACGTCGTTGCGCCCATCGACGTCACGGCTTCGGGAACACCGGAAGTGACGCCGGTGTTTTCATCGATAGCGATACGCCAGACGTTCGAGCTGCCACCTCGATTGCTCGAGAAATAAAGATACTTTCCATCAGGCGACCAAACCGGATTCAGATCCGTAAACGAACCGTCAGTAACCGCGACTGGCTCGCCGCCGTTTGCCGGGATGGACCAGATGTGCTCGCGTTGACCGTATCTGTCGGGGCGGCTCCAGTACGCGATCCGCTTCTGATGCGGAGAAAACACGGGCTGAAGCGCGTCACCTTCCGACACTCGCTGGCGCTGGTTTGTGTTTACGTCGATCGTCCACAGCTCACTCTTAGTCGGGCGTGTCGAGGGCTGCGGAATTTTCTCGGTGCCGATCACGATCGTTCCGCCGTCGAGCGACCACGAGGGGCTGTAACCAAAGTCGGAGATGCGAGTCGGCGATCCGCCGTTCGCACCCATGATGTAAATGCCGCCTCCATCGCGTTCGGAGCGAAACGCGATGCGATCGCCCGTGGGCGAGAACGCCGGCTGAGAGTCGTCACTCGACGACTCTTTCGTGAGGTTTTTGGAATCGCCGCTGCCGATCGTTTGAAAGTAGATGTCCCAGTTGCCTGACGCTCGTCCGGCGTACGCGATCGACTTGCCGTCGGGCGAAAGCGTCGGAAAGAACTCCGGGCCTGACTGGTAGGTGACCTGTGCGAAGCTGATCGCCTGGGGATTGGTTCCCGTTTCCTTTCGCGCGAGATACTTCAGCAACAGAAATCCGACGGCGAACAACGCGAGTAACACCCCCGCAATCACCACGGCGCTTCTTGCACTGAGCGCTTGCGTAGCGGGCGACGCGACTGCGGCGTGCTCTCTCGATTGAACGGCGGCTTCAGCCGGACCGCGAACGTTCCCCAGCCCGACTCGATTCAGTAGATCCGCAAACCGCGTGTCGGAACGAAGACTGTCAAAAACCGGATCGACAGCCAACCAGATCAACCATCCATCGCGCCCTTCGTACGCGTGCTCGAGCCATTTGAAAGCACGCTCCTTGTCACCCAGCCCCACATGAACCGCGGCCATCCGATACGGCGAAACATACGTTTGCGTCGACAGCTCGCCCAACTCGTCAAGGAGGGCGTACGCGTCCTTCTTTCGTCCCGCCAACGCATACGCGCGCGCGAGCAGAACGCGCGGCAGCGTGGCTGTTCCGGAGAGCGCATTCGCTTTTTGCAGCGCGGCGATCGCTTCGTCGTAACGTCCACACTGTTCGAGAGTCAACGCCAGTTCCCAGTGTGTGTAAACGAAACTTCGATCCATTTCGGCGTTTTGTTCGAACTCGTGCAACGCCTCGTCGTAACGACGGGCAAGATAAAGCAGCAGTCCGATATTCGAACCGATCGACAACGAAAGGGGATCGAGTTCGAGCGCTCGCCGTAACGCCGCTATCGCCTCGTCCAAACGTCCCATCGAGGCGAGATAAAGAAAGCCGTACCAGTGATGCGCGACGGAGTAATTCGGCTTCAGCTCCAACGCGCGCCTGAACTCACGCTCGGCCCTGGGCCAGTTCCAATCGTAGTTTGCGAGACAGTAAGCGAGCGATGCGTGAGCTTCCGCAAGCGTATCGTCGAGTTCGAGCGCGCGCTCAGCAGCCTCGCGCGCCTTCGGATAGGCTTCCTTCGGCGCCAGCGTCGCGATGCCAAAACCACCGAGCACTAGATAGGCATCGGCGAGCCCGGCGTACGCCAGCGCATAATCAGGATCCGCCTGTATGGCTTTATTGAAGTATTCGATCGACTGCTTTACATCCTCGTCCGTACGTTTGTTCCAACAGTAACGGCCCTTGAGATACGCGTGATAAGCCTGCGTATTGTCGTTGTGCGTCCTGGCAAACTGGTCCAACCCTTCCTGAAACTCGAGTCGTTGACTCAGATGTTTAAGATCGGCGAGAAACTCTCGAATCGTTTGATAACGCTCGTCGCGATCTTTGCGGAGCGCCTTCTTGACGATCCATTCGAGTTCCGTTGGCACGTCAGGCCGGTGTCGCACGAGCGGAACCGGTTCGCGACTGAGAATCGCCGCCATGATATCCGACGGCGTTGGTCCATAGAACGCGGCACGCCCGCCAACCATCTCGTAAAGAACGGCGCCGAGACTCCAGATATCCGTGCGCGTGTCGACCTGTAAGGCCCGCGTTTGTTCCGGCGACATGTAAGGAGCGGTGCCGATAATCAGCCCCTGCTGTGTTTGAAACAGTGTCGACGCTTCGGAAATCAACGGCTTCGACTCTGTTAACTTCGCCAATCCGAAGTCGAGCACTTTCACCACGCGGTCAGCGCGCACCATGATGTTTTCCGGCTTGATATCGCGATGCACGATGCCGGCTTCGTGTGCGGCGAGCAGCGCGGTGGCGACACTGTTCGCCACCTCGAGCGCTTCCGCGATCTTGAGTGGCCCATTCGCCAACCGCTGCCGCAACGTCTGTCCTTCGATAAACTCGATCGAGATGTAGTGCAGTTGGTCCAACTGGCCGATCTCGTAAACGGTAATGATGTTCGGGTGATTGAGTGCGGAAGCGGCTCGGGCCTCGAGTTGAAAGCGGCGCACACGCTCCGGGTCGGCGGTGAACGCTGACGGCAACGCCTTGAGCACGACCTTGCGTCCGAGCCGCGTGTCTTCGGCGAGGTAGATGTCGCCCATGCCACCCGCCGCAAGCCGGTTGATGATCTGGTAAGGACCAACGGCGTTGCCGGGAATCAGATCGCTGC
>DATANW010000467.1:0-9706 GCA_036266055.1 Pyrinomonadaceae bacterium
ACTTCCGCCGCCAGTCTGAGTATCGCGTTTGGTCTGTGGTACGCCTACGAAAAGGGTTTCGCTTCAGGACTCTTTTAATAAATCGATTACTTCCGTACGCTTGTACTCGATTGCAAAGTCGAGCGGCGTTTTTCCGTCGTCTGTCCTGGCGTTGACGTCGGCGCCGTTTTCGATGAGCAGTTTCACCATCTCAACATTGCCATTTCCCGCTGCTTCGTGAAGCGGGATGTGACCGCTGGCAGCTCTCGCGTTCACGTTTGCTCCATGCGCGATCAGCAACCGCGCGATCTCGGTCTGTTTGGCCGCCGCTGCCGATGCGAGCGGCGTTACTTTCATCGACTCGCGCGAGGGCAGGTTTACGTCCGCGCCCGTGTTCAGTAGCGCCTCAACGATCCGCGGCTGCGCGAAAAACACAGCAAACCCGAGCGGCGTGAAACCGTCAGGAGAATACGCGTTCGCGAGCGACGGATCTTTCTCGATCAGTTCAACCAAACGCTCGCTCCGGCCGGTAGCGGCCGCCTCGAACACGTCGAGTTCGACACCCGACTCGAGCAAAGCAGCCACGACGTCTCTCTTTCCGTAGTACGTGGCTTTCATGATCGCGGAAACGCCGTTCTCGTCCTTCGCTCGTGCCAGCGCCGGGTCGACGGCGAGCATCGCCTTCACTTTCGAAACGTCGCCGCCACTCGCGGCATCGAGAAATTCCTGACTCATCGCAGCCTCCGGTCGATATACCCCAAAAGGTGAATCACGTGTTTACTCACGCACGGTATCGTTAACGTGCACGCCCCTGTTTTTATCCGAAGTTCGAGAAAACTGCAAAAAACGGGCGATTGACGCGCTCGCAGGTGTTGGCACACACCTTGCCAAATAGCGAGTGCACGAAGGGAGCGAGGATGAAAAAGGGGTTACTCAGTATTGTTTGTTTGCTGGCTCTCATGATTACGGCCGTCCCCGCCGGCGCGCAAACGAGAACGAGACGGTTGAACGACGGCAGACGATACGAACAGCGAGTCATTGAATCACGTTTACGGAATGAACGGCTTCAGAATGATGTTTACACCGGACGTGTTTACAACGGCCGCTACTGGGAAGAAAGATCTTTTTGGGATGAGCACCGCGACAAGCTGACCACGGCGATTGGCGCCGGAGCAGGTGCGGCAGTCGGTGCGGTGGTGGGTGGTAAGAAAGGCGCAATCATCGGCGCGGTCGTCGGTGGGGGAGGAGCAGCACTTTACACCTACGGAATCAGAGACGACGAGAACGATTGGCAGCGGCAACGCAGACGCTACTAAAGTCGTCAATAAAGTTCGGTCACACATTGCAAGATGAGTGGCCTTGTGGGGGCCCGGATGTGAAGGGGAGAGCACATCCGGGTCCTAACATTTTTGGCGTCAGTTAAGAACACCGACTCACCGGATCTCGCCCGTTCTGCTTTTTTTGTGCTCGCCATTAGCAGCGTTTTCCTGTTTCTGTTATATAGATATTACCCGCTCTTATATACCTTGCCGGAGACAGCGATGGAATTTCAGGAGAACGTTCTCGGGCTGATCGGGAATACACCCCTAATCAAGCTCAACAGGTTGGCGCGTGACGTTAAGCCGCAGGTATTTGCGAAGATGGAGAGCCTCAACCCCGGTTACTCGGTCAAAGACCGCATCGGCGTGGCGATGATCGAGGCGGCGGAACGCGAAGGTATTCTCAAACCTGGCGGGACGGTCGTCGAAGCTACTTCCGGCAATACCGGCATTGGTCTGGCGCTCGCCGCCGCAGTCAAGGGTTACAAGTGCATCTTTGTCATGACTGACAAGGCTTCCGTCGAGAAGTCGCGTTACCTGAAGGCGCTCGGCGCGGACGTCGTCATCACTCCGGTTTCAGCAAAACCAGGCACGCCGAATCACTACGTTTCGACAGCAAAACGAATCGCCGCGGAAACTCCAAATTCTTTCTACCCGGATCAGTATTCGCATCCCGCCAATCCGGAAGCGCACTATCGCACCACCGGTCCCGAGATCTGGCGGCAGACTGACGGCAAGATCACACACTTCGTCGCGGGCATCGGAACCGGCGGCACGATCTCGGGCACGGGCCGTTTTCTCAAAGAGAAGAACCCGAACATCAGGATCGTCGGCGCCGATCCGTACGGTTCGATCTTCAAAACATTCAAAGAGACCGGGAACATCGTCGAAGCAACGCCTTACCTCGTCGAGGGAATTGGACAGGAGATTGTTCCACCCAACGTGCATATCAGATACGTCGACGAAGTAGTCAACGTCACCGACCGCGAATCGTTCGAGATGTCGCGACAGTTGGGACGACTGGAAGGCATTTTTTGTGGCGGGTCCACGGGAACAAACCTGGCCGCCGCATTGCGCGTTGCGACTACGCTCGACGAGAACGCGATCGTCGTATTCATTGTGTGCGACACCGGCGAGCACTACCTGAGCAAGCATCACTCCGACGAGTGGCTCAAAGAAAAACGACTGCTGGCGCCGCAGAGGATGACTGCGGGACTCATCAACGGCACGAAGAAACCACAGGCGCCGAAGACGATCGTTTCCGTCGCACCTTCAGACACGGTCGCCGTGGCACTCGAAAAGATGGACGAGCTCGGACTCACGCAGCTGCCGGTGATCGAAAATGATCGTTCCGTGGGTTCGATGCGCGAGAATCGCGTGCTGGCGAAAGTGGTGCGCGATCGCGCGCTGTTGGAGTCGCCGGTTAGCGATGTGATGGAGTCGAGTTTTCCGATCGTCGACGTCGACGCGAGCTCGACCGACGTTCTGAAGCGACTGCAAACGAGTCCGGCAGTGTTGGTGGAAGAGTACGGACGAATCACGGGTATCATCACGCGTCACGATGTTTTGGATCTGAAGTTGAAAGGCGCGACACCCTGAGCAGTTAGACGAGTGTTCCGATTTCCCTCCGCATGGCGAAAGAAGAGAAAGTGTTGGCCGCGAATCGCGCCGCCTTTCACAACTATCACATTTCCGATAAATACGAAGCCGGGATTGCGTTGACCGGCACGGAGGTGAAGAGCGCCATGGAGGGACGCGTGCAGTTGAAGGAGGCGTATGTTTCCGTGCGCGAAGGCGAGGTGTGGTTGTTCAACGCCCACATTTCGCCGTATTCTCATGGCAATCGCGAGAACCACGAACCACTACGGACTCGCAAGCTGCTGCTCCACCGCCGTGAGATTTCCCGACTCGATGAAGCAACAGCAAAACAGGGAATGACTCTTGTTCCCACGCAGCTTTACTTAAAGAACGGCCGAATCAAGATCGAAGTTGGAGTCGCTCGCGGCAAGAAGTTGTTCGACAAGCGAGAGACTGAGTTGAAGCGCACAGTTGAAAGGGAAACGCGCGCTCAGCTGAAGGAACGCAATAGATAAATCCGTGTCTTCGTCAGCCACGGATAACATGCACTCAGGAGAACCCACTCACATGCAAGTTGAAGCGAATCGGGGACCGATAGAAGAACTGGACGTTCAGGCTCTGGCGGTTGCTGTTTTCAAGAATGAAAAAGCCGAGGACGGTTTCATAAAGAAGCTGGATGAACTTTCCGGCGGCCTCGTCAGCTCCGTACTCGAAGCCGAAGAGTTTTCAGGCAAGGAAGGCGAGACCTGTTACTTCCATCTCATCGGCAACAACAAACTAAAAGCACGACGGCTAATGCTGGTCGGCGCGGGTGAAGCCAACGATTACAAACTCGGACAGATTTCGCAGCTGGTCGGCACTGCTGTTCGTTCGTTGCGCAGCAAGAACGCGAAGTCGATCGCCGTTGTGCCGCGCGCTTCACGCGACGCCGAAGAAACAGCCGCTACCGCAGTGCAAGGCGCATTCATCGCCATATTTGATCCCGATAAATATCGCACCGTAGAAAAAGAGCAGAAGACCATCGAGCGTCTCGTGGTTGTCATCGACGGCGCCGACCAGGACGCCATCGATCGAGGCGTGGAAGTGGGAAGAATCGTCGGCGAGGCAATCAATTTTACGCGCGATCTCGCCAACGAACCCGGCGCTTACATGACGCCGACTGACATGGCCGAACGCGCCCGTGAGATTGCTAACGAGTTTGGTTTGAGCATCGACGTGCTTGACGAGGCGCGCATGGAACAGGAAGGCATGGGCTCGTTGCTCAGCGTCTCGCACGGTTCCGACCAACCCGCCAAGCTGATCATCCTGAAGTACACGCCGGCGAAAGCTGAAGGCGATAGTAACGAGTTGCTATCGTTCGTGGGCAAAGGCGTAACGTTCGATTCGGGCGGCATTTCGCTGAAACCCGGCGAAAACATGGAGTTGATGAAGTACGACATGACCGGCGGCGCGACGGTTCTCGGCGCGATGCGAGCAATCGCGCAGCTGAAACCGCCGATTCCGATTCTCGGCGTCGCGCCTTGTACTGAAAACCTGCCGTCAGGAAAGGCGACGAAACCGGGCGACGTCGTCAAAGCCATGACCGGCAAGACGATCGAGATCATCAACACCGACGCCGAAGGCCGCCTGATTCTCGCCGACGCCATCGCCTACGCCAAGAAACTCGGCGCGACGAAAATCATCGACATGGCTACGCTCACCGGCGCGGTTTCCATCGCGCTCGGCGACGTAAATGCCGCCGTGCTCGGCACCGATCAGGAATTGATCGACGAGATCATCGAGGCGGGCAGGGAAGTCGGCGAGAAGTTCTGGCAGTTGCCGCTCGACAAGGAATACTCGAAACAGATCAAGTCGGATATTGCCGACATCAAGAACGTCGGCGGGCGCAAAGCGGGAACAATTACCGCTGCCGCGTTTCTAAAGGAGTTCGCGGACGGTGTTTCCTGGGCGCACCTCGACATCGCCGGCACCGCGTGGGGCGATGACGCGAAGCCTTATCGTTCGAAAGGTCCAACCGGCATCGCGGTCCGGACACTGTTAAGGATCGTGGAGCGGGCCAGTGGTAAATGAATGGGTGTCGTTAACGGTAGACAGTGGGTGTCTTCACTAGTTGACACTTCAACGCGAGCCGACAACGCCAATCATCAGTTTTGCTGGAGTTTTTGAGAATTCACGACATGGCATGGCGGTTGTAGTGATAGATAGCAATCGCCAAAGGGTGCGAGTCGCCTTATTTATTTGTCCTCGCCCCCTCGAATGCCGCTCGAGGTAATTTTCCCGGCTCCCCTTTGGCACCCCCCATCGCGAATGAGCCATCCAAGACAAACAACTGGCGAGCCGAAATACTTGCGTCAGGTGTTATAATTCCGGGCGAGTGACATCGTGTCCTCAGGCAGCCCTTGGCATTCATCGCTGGCTTTAAGGAGTTAGCAGAAGCACAGTGATCGACTACTACAAGATTCTGGGCGTAAAGACCACTGCTTCTCAGGCCGAAATCAAGTCGGCTTACCGGAAACTCGCGCGAAAAAATCATCCCGATCTCAACAAGAACTCCCAGGCTGCTCGCGACTTCGACCTCGTTTCGAAGGCCTACCACACGCTGATCGATCCACAGGAACGCGCCTACTACGACGAGCAACTGAAGGCGCAAAAGAACCGCAGCTATTCGATTCTCGATTCGAACAACCCGCACGCGAAGCGCGCGCGTAATCTCGCGGTGCAGGCGAAATGGGACCGCCTGGTCGACGAAGTTCTCGAGCGCGATCGGCTGGAGAATCGCGAACGACAGCGCGCCGTTTTCACTACCGTGTCGCTGTTTCTGTCGACGTTCTTTCTCGCGATGATGCGGCCGCAGCTCTGGACCTTGTTTTCGACCATGGGTCGCGTGATCGTGCTGACGTTGTTCGTCATTGGTGTTTGGCACCTCGCAAACCGGCTGAAGGAGTATCTCGCGCACTACACTTACAAACCCAAGGTGATCCAGGGCATCGGCGATGAAGCAACTCCCGAGCAGCCGTTCACTCGCTTCTCGGCGTACACGTTTCTACTTGTCGGATACGGTCTCAGCCTTGGTATCGGGTTGTATATTGGCTGGCACACGCAGGACTTCTTCAACGACCTGACGCTGCTGTTTCGCCATCGCGTTGCTGAAGTTCAATCCAGCATGCTGGCTTTCACTTCTGCGGCGTTGCTGATTCCCGACCTCATTATTTGTCCTCCAATCGCCGTCCTCATCGTCGACACCGTGCACGGCCTCGCGTCGCGCATCGACTAATTAACGGAAATCCGTGGCGCCAATTGTTGCTTAGGCCGTTTTCGGTCGTGTATAGTGCTGAGTCCCAACAAAAGGAGCACGGAAATGGGCAAAACCGTGAGCCAACGCCAACTTCTTGCAAGAAAACTGGAAGCGCTTAACGAGTCCGAGGTGGGCGAAGTGCTCGACTACATCTCGACGATGCAGTCATCCGGGGAACTATCGAGCCGCGCCAAACCGGCGCCGTCTGCCGGCGAGGACGAAGTGTTGACTGCTTTGGCTGACGCTCGTGAGAACCGTCGCGCGCGCCAGGCATTCGAGTGGGAAGTGGTGCGTCGTAAAGCAGAGAAGCGAGCAGCGGCAAAGGTGTACGCTCAAATCTGAATGCGTACTCCGGTGAACAGGAAAACAGTTGTCGCGCTGATCGTTGCTCCTCTTGTCGTGTCGTTTGCCTCCACCTTTGGGCTGGCCCAATCCTCTCGTTCACTCACACCGCTTCAGATCGCAATTGAGAACCAGCGTGAGCGTCTGGCTTCCAGCGATGTCGAGGAACGGCGCGACGCGCTGATGCGACTCGGAAACTTGCATTCCGCTGAAGCAGCACGCGCTGCCGTACCGGCGCTTTCCGACGCGTCGCCGATCATCCGCGCGACCGCGGCGAAAGCAGTTCTTTCGCTTGACCCAAATGAAAGCGTCGCCGTGTTGCTCCCGTTGTTGAAAGACAGGGACGAGTTCGTGCGTCGTGAGGCAGCGTACGCGTTGGGCCGGACCCGCAGTCGCAGCGCGACAGCCGCACTCAACGACAGCTTGTTGAACGACAAGGAAGACGGTGTGCGAGCCGCAGCGGCGGTCGCCCTCGGGCATATCGCCGACGAGGCGGCGGTAGTCAGCCTGGCGAGCACGTTAGCGCCTGATCTCTCGGAGCGTCGAAGCTCGAAACGAAAGCGCGAACAGAACGTCTTCGTGCTGCGAGCCGCGGCAGTGTCGTTGGGACAAATCGGCAGCCGCGCCGGTACTCCGGCATTGATCTCCGCGTTGACTAACGAAAAGCTCGACAGTGATGTGCGACGTGAGGCGGCGCGCTCGCTGGGAATGATCGGCGATCCCGCGGCGGTTCCTGCACTGCGTGCGGCATCCACCGCAGCCGATCCGTTTCTTGCTCGATTGGCATTCGAGGCTCTCCGTAAAATCTAAAATCCGTGTCCCGCGGCGCTTACCGGGAACACGGATTTTAAGAACAACAGTTAGACTGTCGGGTTAGTTAGGTGTCTCGCTTTTTTCGCCGCGGCCTTGTCCCTTCTTTGCGGCCTTCGAAGCTGCCGGTATCGGCAACCCAACACCACCGGAGAACGATTCACTCGATACTTCCGCAACATCAGCTTGCGGCATGTTGTCGTGAATTAACGCGCCACCCGAACTCTTCGAGAAGACCAAACGGTTCTTGATTCCGTCGACGTCTACATGTACCAGGTCTCCCAACCCGATCTGGCCAGTCGCGACCAGGTTCGAAAGCGGGTAGACGAGGAAGCGCTCGACCGCTCGTTTCAAGTGACGGGCGCCGTATTTGTAATCGAGCCCTTCCTTGAGCAGCATGTCCTTCGCCGTTTCAGAGCACTGAAACACAAACTTAGTTCCGGCCGATTGCATGATGCGGTCCTGCACCGCCTGCAACTCGAGGTCGAGAATCTGCCGCAGGTGATGTTCTTTCAGCGAACGGAAGACCACCACCTTGTCTATGCGGTTCATAAACTCAGGTGAAAACTTCCGGCGCGCCGCTTCCACCGCGGTGCGATAAATCTTCTGATCCACTTCGGTGTCATTTGGCGTCTTCGTACCTTTGCCAGGCGCGAAACCGATACCGCCGGAGATCAACTCCGACATCTCGCGCGCGCCAAGGTTCGACGTCATGATCACCATGGCTTTCGAGAAGTCGACGCGGCGATTGTCGCCGAGCGTCAATGTAGCCTTGTCCAGAATACCCAACAGCAACTGCCACAGACTGTCGGACGCCTTTTCGATTTCGTCGAACAGCACCAGCGACACCTTCATGTCGTCGGTGTGCATGCGATCGAGGTTCTCCTGCGTCAGCATCGGCGAAGTTTCGCGATGGCCGAGGTAGCCCGGAGGCGAACCGATCAGCTTGGCGATTTCATGTGAATGTTGAAACTCCGCGCAGTCGATCTTCACGACCGCGTTCGGATCGCCGTAGAGAACTTCCGCGGCCGCCTCGATGACGCGCGTTTTTCCGGAACCTGTCGGTCCGAGAAACAGCATCGTCCCGATAGGACGGTTCGGCGGGTTCATCCCGGCGAGAAAGATTTGGTAGAGGCCGCTCATGCGGCGAACCGCACGCTCCTGACCCACAATGCGCGCGCTCAAACGCTCCTCGAAATCCTGAGCGCGAGGGCTCTTTTGATCCGGATCCAGGAAAACCGTTCCTGTCGTGTTCATGTCTCGTGTTTTGGTCACTTCAATCTCAGCTAACATTGGCGTTGCTCCTTGCCAGTTTGCCGGGGGCGTTCTCAAGAGCGCTCGGGCCTTGAAAACTTACTGGCCCACCCTTAACAAGCAAGGAACGATCCGCACAATAAATTGATGCGTTTGAAAGCGGCTAAGGTTTGCCAACTGGAGTTTCAGAGGTCTCAGCCCCGGTTGACCGGATGCTATATATACAACTCCGCTGGAAATGTCACCACAAAATATCGCACCTCGCTTTTCGTTGCCTCCGATGCTTCTATTTACCGTGACATTTCCTGTCAAAACATAACTGACAATTAATAGCATTTACCGCAATCCGTATATGCGAACACGGATTGGTGAGCCGCGCTCGCGCTTAGTCGTAGTACTCCAAACCGAGGTGCGTGATCAGGTCTTCACCGCGCAAATGGCGAAGTGTGTTCTTCAACTTCATCAGCTGGATAAAGATGTCGTGCTCCGGGTAAAGACCGGGCGCGGTTTGCGGAGATTTGAAGTAGAACGAGAGCCACTCCTGCACGCCTTTCATTCCGCAACGTTGAGCGAGGTCGAGAAAAAGCGCCAAATCGAGCACGATCGGGGCGGCGAGAATTGAGTCGCGGCAGAGGAAGTCGATCTTGATCTGCATCGGATAACCGAGCCAGCCGAAGATGTCGATGTTGTCCCAGCCTTCTTTGTTGTCGCCGCGCGGCGGGTAGTAGTTGATGCGAACGACGTGCGAGAAGTCTTTGTAGAGAGTCGGATAGACTTCCGGCTGAAGGATGTACTCCAGCACTGACAACTTCGACTCTTCTTTCGTCTTGAAGGAATCAGGATCGTCCAGCACTTCGCCGTCGCGGTTGCCGAGAATGTTGGTCGAGTACCAGCCGTGCAATCCGAGCATGCGCGACTTCAACCCGGGAGCGATGATCGTCTTCATCAACGTTTGACCGGTTTTGAAGTCCTTGCCGCAGATCGCTAGCTTGTTCTGGTCTGCGAGGGTCATCAACGCGGGAATGTCGACGGTCAGATTTGGCGCGCCGTTCGCGAAAGGTACGCCGCATTTGAGCGCCGCGTACGCGTAGATCATTGAGGGCGCGATCGCTTTGTGGTTCTCGCGCAT
>DATANW010000468.1:0-6476 GCA_036266055.1 Pyrinomonadaceae bacterium
AACCATAACTTCCAACCCGGTCTGCACACCTTTGGGCTGGACAAAGACGGTGTCGGCTATGCGATGGACAGTTACAACCAGGACCTCGTCTCACCCGAAGCGCGTGAGGCCGCCGAAACTGCCAAGAGAAAGATCATCGCCGGCGAGATTAAAGTGACGGACGCGATGGGTAGTTGAGGCAGTGGTCTTTGGTTTTTGGATTTAGGTCTTTGATTTATTACTGAAGTCTTATCGATCTTTCCTCAGGAGAAACCGAGATGGAGAAGACCAACTTTGTGCACCTTCACATTTACAAATTGTCCGAGAAACTTGCGGATGAGATTTGGAAGATTGTAGTTAACTGGAACTTCTTTGCTAAGAACACGGTAGGGATTCAAATAGTCAAGGCGGCGGACAGTGTTGGCGCCAACATTGCCGAAGGCAGTGGGCGCGGAACCGATCCCGAACTCAGACGGTTTTTAAGAGTTTCACGAGGTTCGCTCTACGAGACACAGCACTGGTTACGCCGGGCGTATAACCGAGGACTCTTGTCGGACAAACAGATAAATATACTAGTTCCGCTAGTGAAAGAATTGACGCCCAGGCTGAACGCTTACTTGGGATCCATCGGTTCACTTAGAAGGCGATCCGTCTTCGACAGCGCTCTAACAAAGGCCAAAGGCTAAAGACTAAAGACCTAACGCCATCGATGTTGCAACTCCGACAAATAACCAAACGCTTCGGCGATGTGCTGGCTAACGATCAGGTCGACATCGTCGTCAAGCCGGGAACGATTCATGCCATCGTGGGCGAGAACGGCGCCGGTAAGTCGACCGCGATGCGTATCGCTTACGGTTTCTACACCGCCGACAGCGGTCAGATCCTGGTCGACGGCCAGGTGCGCGAGATCAAGTCGCCGCACGACGCGATCGCGCTCGGCATCGGCATGGTCCACCAGCACTTCATGCTGGTCGAAGATATGACGGTGGCGGAGAACATCGTGCTCGGCGCTGAACCCGGCACGCCTCTTTCTCTCGATCTCAAAAGCGCAGCCGCGCAGATTCGCCAACTCTCGGAAGAGTTCAAGCTCGCCGTCAATCCGAACGAACCTGTCGAACATCTGTCTGTGGGCCAACAACAGCGCGTCGAGTTGTTGAAGGCGCTCTATCGTCACGCGCGACTGCTAATTCTCGACGAGCCAACCGCCGTACTGACGCCGCTCGAAGTTGAAGAGTTCTTTACGATCCTGCGGCGTATGCGCGAGCAGGGAAAGACAGTGATCATCATCACGCACAAACTCTCGGAAGTGCTCGCGATTTCCGACGAAGTCACGGTGATGCGCGACGGCAAGGTGGTTGGGTGGGTGCAAACGAAGGACACGAGCGCCGCCGAGTTGGCGCGGATGATGGTCGGGCGCGAAGTGCTGTTGCGAGTTGAGAAGCCCGATGCAAAGGTTGGTTCACCGCAGCTCGAAGTGCGGAACCTTTCAGTCGTGGCCAATGATGGAACGAAGCGCGTGAACGGTGTTTCGTTCGAAGTCCGCAGCGGTGAGATCGTCGGCGTCGCGGGCGTCGAAGGCAACGGGCAGACCGAGTTGATGGAAGCGCTGGCGGGGTTGATCGATCCCTCGCGGCTGACCGGAGAAACAATCTTCGCGGGCAAGAACATCAACGGCGTCGGGGCGCGACGACGTCGCGAGCTTGGCATCGCACACATACCCGAAGATCGACACCGTCGCGGACTCTTGCTCGATTTCAGTCTCGCGGAAAATGCGATCCTCGGCGTCCACTACCGCCCACCGATCGCGGCGCTTGCGGGCAATATCTTTCTCGACGAAGGCGCGATTCAACGCCGGGCCAACGAGATTATCAAGGCGTTCGATGTGCGACCGCCCAACGCGGCGCTACCCGCACGTGCGCTTTCCGGTGGCAATCAACAGAAGCTGATCATCGGGCGCGAATATCACGTCGATCCCAAGTTGCTGCTGGTGTCGCAGCCGACTCGCGGCGTCGACATTGGAGCAATCGAGTTTATTCATCAGCAGTTGGTCAAGTTGCGTGATGATGGTTGCGCCATCCTGTTGGTTTCGGCGGAGCTCGAAGAAGTCACCAGTCTTTCGGATCGTTTGCTGGTGATTCACGAGGGCAAGATCGCCGGTGAAGTCGATCCCAGGGTTGCGACGATGGAAGAGATCGGGTTGTTGATGACGAGAGGACACTAAAAGTTGGGTCTTGGGGTTTTTGGTCTTTGGTCTTGGCTTTCGTGAAGCCGAGGAAAACCTAAGACCTAAGACCTAAGACCTAAGATAAACCAAGATGGCCAAATTCGCGCGTGACCTCATTTTCCCGCTGATCGCTGTCGTGGCAGCTTTTATCGTCGGCGGCATTCTGATCCTGCTCGTCGGCGACAATCCGATCGTTGCGTATCGACTGCTGTTAGGCAGCGCGCTCTCGTGGCCTGACGGGATCGGCTACACGCTCTTCCATGCGACGCCGTTGATCTTCACCGGACTCGCGGTGTTGGTCGGATTTCGCTGTGGTCTATTCAACATCGGCGTTGAAGGACAACTCTACGTCGCGGCGTTTGCGACGGCTTGGGTGGGAATTACGTGGGCGGATCGCTCAGCCTGGTTGCTGGTTCCGTTCTGTTTTCTCGCCGCGATACTCGCGGGCGCGATTTGGGGCGCTATACCAGGTGTGCTGAAAGCATATTTTGGATCGCACGAAGTCATCAACACGATCATGTTGAACTTCATCGCCGTCGCGCTGGTAAGTTATCTCACGCAGTATCACTACCGAGAGCCGGGCGATCCTATTCTGCAAAGCTCACCAATCGGCTGGGGTGCGCACATCGCGCGGCTCGGCAAGTTTATTCCCGGGTTGCCTGAACGCATTCCGTTGAACCTGGCCTTTCTGTTGGCGCTGCTTTGTTGTGCGCTGGTCTATTTGTTTCTCTGGCGCACCAAATGGGGGTATGAAATACGCGCAACCGGCAGCAATCCGTCGGCGGCGGAGTACGGTGGTATTTCGATCCGCAAACAGATCGTTCTCGCGATGGCGGTGTCCGGCGCGCTCGCCGGCATGGTGGGAATCAACGAAGTGATGGGTTATCGCTATCGTTATTACGACGGCTTCTCCGACAACTACGGCTTCACGGGAATCGCCGTTGCTTTACTCGGGCGCAATCATCCGGTCGGCGTGATACTCGCCGCGTTGTTGTTCGCCGTGCTCCAGCATGGCGGAATCTATGTCGACGGTTTTTCCGAGCACATCACGAAAGACATCGTGCAGGTGCTACAGGGAATCATCATTCTGTTTGTCGCTGCGGAAGCATTCTTCAGATGGTCGTTGGGCCGATTTGGGTTCCGGAGTTTGAGGGCGTAAACGAATGAGAGACGTTTTTACGTGGTCACTGGTTGCGTCGACGATCAGACTCGCGACGCCGTTGATCCTCGCCGCGCTTGGTGGATTGTTTTCCGAGCGTTCGGGTGTAATCAACATCGCGCTCGAGGGAAAGATGCTGGCCGGCGCATTCACCGCCGCCGCAGTGACCTATGCGGCTGACGTCGAATTCGGAATGGGAAACGCGAGCCCCTGGGTTGGTCTACTCGCAGGGATGCTGGCGGGATTATTCATCGCCGCGATCTACGCGATCAGCTGTATCAAGTTCAAAGCGGATCAGGTTGTGAGTGGCGCGGCCATCAACATTTTGATGCTTGGCATACCGGCCTTCCTGAGTGGCGCGTTGTTCCTGTCGTCTGGTTCAACCCCTCAACTTCCGAAAGATCATCTGTTGCCGCAGTCGCCATATGTTATTGCCGTTGCGGTCGGCGTGCTCGTGGCTGCGACCTGGTACGTCATTTACAAAACACCATTCGGGTTGCGACTGCGATCGGTTGGAGAGAAGCCTGAAGCTGCGGACGCGGCGGGTGTGAGCGTCAGCAAAATGAGATATTGGGGCGTGCTGCTGGCTGGTGTCCTTGCGGGGATGGGCGGTGCGTATCTTTCGATCGGGCAGTCGTCATTGTTTACCAGGAACATGACTTCTGGTCGTGGGTTCATTGCGCTTGCGGCGTTGATCTTCGGCAAATGGCGTCCGGTGCAGACCTTGCTGGCCTGTCTCTTGTTCGGATTCACGGAGGCGGTTTCGATTCAGATGCAAGGCGCGGTAAAGTTACCCTCGGGTGAAAACATTCCGGTCCAGTTCATTCACATGGTGCCGTATGTTTTGACCATCGTGGTGCTCGCGGGCTTTATCGGATCGTCGCGGCCGCCGCGCGCGTTGGGCATACCGTATCAGAAAGAGAAGTGAGCAGGGGGCAGGGGGCAAAGAACGAAATGGCGGAGCGAATGGCAAGCACAAGTCTTTACGAACGTGCAGAACACGCAGCAAGAACGATCCGCGCGCGTTTGACTGCGGAGCCGCGCATCGCGATCGTGCTTGGCAGCGGCCTCGGCGGATTCGCGGACGACTTTGAAGAGGCTGTCGGTATTCCTTATCACGACATACCGGGCTTTCCTCGGTCGACTGTGGAAGGACACAGCGGTCGGCTCGTCGGCGGCAAAGTAGACACTGTTCCCGTGCTCGCGATGCAGGGCCGAGTGCATTACTACGAAGGCTACTCGCTTGAAGAAGTCACATTTCCGATTCGCACTTTCAAGTTGCTCGGGATCAAGACGCTCGTTTTGACGAATGCGGCCGGCGGCATTAACGTGCAACTGACGCAGGGCGCATTGATGGTGCTCAGCGATCACGTGAATCTGATGGGCGCCAATCCATTGCGTGGTCCAAATGACGAACGCTTTGGTCCAAGGTTTCCGGACATGTCGTCGGTTTACTCGCCGGAACTGCAGGAACTGGTCGTCGAAGAAGCGAAAGCGATTGGCGCGGAAGTGAGGCGCGGTATCTACGGCGGGTTGTCTGGTCCAAGTTACGAAACGCCGGCCGAGATTCATCTGTTGCGAAACCTCGGAGCTGATGCTGTGGGTATGAGTACCGTGCCGGAAGCGATCGTTGCGCGGCACATGGACATGGAAGTGCTCGGCATCTCGTGTATTACCAACATGGCCGCCGGGATCAGCGACCAGCCGATCGATCACGCCGAAGTGATGGCCACTGGCGATCGTGTTCGCGGGACGTTTACGGAACTGCTGCGCAGAGTTGTCGGTCGAATTAACAGTCGAGTGGTTTAAGTTGTGAGCATGATAATTGGCATTTGTGGCGGCACGGGATCGGGGAAGACGACGGTCGCCAATCGCATCCTTGAATCGGTCAGCGCCAGTGAAGTCGTTTTCATTCAGCAAGACTCTTATTACCGAAACCTGACAGATCTTCCAGTCGATTATCGCGGTCTCGCCAATTTCGACCATCCGGATGCGCTCGACAATGATCTGCTCGTCAATCACATTCGCCGGCTGAAGTCAGGCGAGGCGATCGACTTGCCGCTCTACGACTTCCGCACGCACACGCGGATGAACGAAACGCGCTCGGTCCAATCAAAGCCGATCGTGATTGTCGAGGGCATACTGATCTACGCCGATCCGCGTTTGCTCGAACAAATGGACATCAAAGTATTTGTCGACACGCCTGACGATATTCGTTTCATTCGCCGGCTGCGTCGCGACATTGCCGAACGCGGCCGGACCGCTGAATCGGTGATCGAACAATACCTGGCGACGGTGCGTCCGATGCACATGCAATTTGTCGAACCGTCGAAACGTCATGCGGACGTAATCATTCCGGAGGGTGGACATAACTTGGTAAGCATTGATCTGTTGAGCGGAAAAATTCGCGAGAGGCTGGCCAGTGCTTTATCGATAGCTGGAGGTCAACTTTGAGCGAAGATTTACAGCCGCTGATTGAGGCGGCGAAGGAAGCGCGTTTGCAGTCGGTGGCGCCGTTTTCCGATTTCAAGGTGGGAGCCGCGCTGCGGACTGACAGCGGCAAGGTTTACACCGGATGCAACGTCGAGAGTGCGAGCTATGGATTGACAGTTTGCGCCGAACGCGTCGCGATCTGGAAAGCGTTGTCGGAAGGTGAGCGGCACTTTACGGAGTTGGCCGTGGTCGCCGATACCGATACCTTGACGCCGCCGTGTGGTACTTGCCGTCAGATCATCTGGGAGTTTGCGCGCGATGCGAAGATCGTATTCGCGAACCTCGATGGCCGGAACCAGGTGTTCAATATTCGCCAGTTACTGCCGGATGCGTTTGACGCCCGGTTTCTGAAGAAGAAGTAATCACCTTGCTCACTTGTGGACCAATATGCGTTTGCTGATTCCGTTCCTTCTTATCGCTATGGTTGCCAGTCCGTTATCGAATGTTGCCGCCCAGACTAGACGGACAGTCGATCTCTTGATCCTTGGCGGCACCGTTGTCACGATGGACGGCACGCGCCGTGTGATTGACGATGGCGGAATTGCCGTTACCGCTGGGCGCATCGTCGCCGTTGGGCCACGCGATGAGATTCAACGTGGGTTCACGGCGCGGAAGAAGATT
>DATANW010000469.1:0-15770 GCA_036266055.1 Pyrinomonadaceae bacterium
CGTCCAACACTGACTGCGACACTGCATCCGTCAACGGCTTCTTTGCGCGTTCAAACATCGCGCGCACGAAAGTCCGATCGTCCATGCCGAGAGCATCGAAATACCACTCCTCCGTGAGCCCGATTCCATGCCCACGCAAGACTTCCTGATACGCTTTCATTTGAATCGTCTCGTCGTCGATGATGACGCCGTTGAAGTCGAAAAAGATTGCTTTGATCATCGGGGTTCTACTTTTCCATCGTCAATCTAAGATCGTCTACGATCTTCGGCAGCCGCTCGCTTTCGAGCACGTCCAGGCGGCGCAAGACTTCCGCCAACGATAGTTCGTTTTTCAGGTTGACCTGGAAATCGAGGTCCGCCCGCAACCGATCTTTCAGTCCCTGCCGGTTCTGCGACATCATGATGATCGGCGCCTGCATGCCCGCGATAATCGCAAGCCCGAGATTCAGCATTTGATAAGGAGCGGGATCGATTCCGCGCACCAGTACAAACGAGTTGAAGACAATCCAGAAAACGATGAATCCCATCGACACGCCGATAAACTTCCAACTACCGCCAAACTCGGCAATCAGGTCGGCGGCGCGATCGGCGATAGTCATTCGCGCTTCGTCTTCTTCATTCGCGTTGCGCGACACTCGCGATCGCAACAGTTCGTCAGTTCTTCGCAAGCGCTCAGTTAAGGCACTCAGCATCTCGAGTGCGACGTCGGGTTTAGTGCGCACAAATCGCAGGAAGTCGTCACGCGAGAGCACCGCCAGGCGCGCCTCTTCGAGCACTCGCGCATCGGCCGATCGTTGCCGCCCGTCGATAATCGACATCTCACCAAAAAAGTCGCCCTGGGCCAGCTCGGCGAGCGTCAACTCCTGCTCGTCCTCGTCGCGAATACTGATCCGCACGCGACCGCTTTCGATCAGGTACATGGCATTGCCTTGGTCACCCTGATTAAAGAGCGCTGTGTTTCGCGGCACTGTTTTCTCGCGCAGCAGGCTGCGCAGTTCCTTGGCGGCGTCGTCGTCGAGTGAAGCAAACAGCGGCACTGACCGCAGCGCCTCGAGCGTCATTTGGCTAGCGGGGTAAGACATTCGAACCTCCGTCAGTAATCCTTCCGTCCTTCATAAACACAATGCGGTCGGCGAAGCTATTGGCCAGTTCGTGATCGTGCGTGACCATCAGGATCGTCAACGAATCCTGGTCCACCATCTCGCGCAGCAACCCGAGTAGCTCATGTGCGCGAATTGAATCGAGATTTCCGGTGGGCTCGTCAGCCAGCAATACTTTCGGATTGTTTGCCAGGGCTCGCGCGATCGCGACGCGCTGCTGCTCGCCGCCCGAAAGCTCCGACGGCTTGTGCGTGAGTCGATCGCCAAGACCAACGCGCGCCAGTAATTCACTCGATCGCGCGCGACGTTGCTGCCCGCGCTGACCGCCAAAAGCGAGCGCCAGAGAAACGTTCTCGCGCGCAGTCATCGTCGGGATCAGGTTGAAGTTCTGAAAAATCATCCCGACGGAGTAACGCCGGTAACGCGCCATCTCTTTTTTGGTGAATGGGCCAAGAGGTTTGGACCCGAAGAACACTTCGCCTTTGGTCGGATGATCGAGTCCGCCGAGCATGTTGAGCAACGTCGACTTTCCCGAGCCTGACGTACCCTGGATCGCCACGAACTCACCCTCGCCGATTTCGAGCGAGACGTTGTCGAGGGCAGTTACGTTGTTGCTGCCCATCTGATAGATCTTGGAAACTTCCTGCGCTGCCAGTATCGGGGTCATTCGTGTTTCGAACTAACTCTCCATAACTCGAAGCGCTCGTCTTCAAAACCTTTCAGCGCCATCTCAAATTCAACTGCCGACAATCCTTGCGACTCGATCAGGTGCCGCACCCGCGCGTCGTCATGCACCGCGCCCGAGATTATCACGTCGGCGCCGGTTGACAGGCCTTCGAGACGCGCGGCCATGTTGACTGTCGAACCAAAATAATCGAGACGATCGTTCAGCGTCACCGCAATGCAGGGACCGGTGTGCAACCCGGCTTTTAACGTCAACGGCATCGTGCCGTCTCCTGGTTCGGCGAGCAGACGTTGCGCTTCCAGCATCGCCGTCAAGGCATCCACGGCACTGCGAAACACGGCCATCACAGCGTCGCCAATCGTTTTCACGATCGCGCCGTCGTGCTCCGTAATCTGTTTGCGCAGGATGTCGAAGTGGTTCATCACGCGGCCAAACGCCGTTGCGTCGCCGATCTCGCGATAAAGCTGCGTCGAGTTGCGGAGATCGGTAAACAGGACCGTCAACGTTCCCACGCTGATCTGTTCGCCCGGGCGCAACGCTTCACTCGAAAAGAGATCGCGAAACATCTGCAACGCTGTCACTTCCGCCGCCGTGGTTGCCTGATCGGTCCAGGCCATTCGTTCGAGCATCAACAGTTGCTCGGCGTCAGTCTGGTTTTCGAGTGTCAGCGAGAAGTTCTCGGTGACGTGCACCGGTGCGTAGCTCCAGCCCTGGTTGGAAATCACGACTTCAGCCGAACTCTCGCCTTCCGGCGATACGTCGAGGTCCTGCGAACCCGGCAACTCCATCGTGCGCAAGCGATACCGGCCTTCTTCAAGCGGCAACGTCAATACGCGTTTGTCACCCGCCGGCAGCAGCTGCTGCGCAACCACATGCGGCGTCAACTGCGGACTTCCCACGCAATACGATTGCACTTCCACGCGTCGCACCGCCGCGTTCGGACGAAACGTCAACTCGACGTAGCGATCGAAATCGACCGTGAAGTCGATCTTGCATGCTTCGCAATGGGAGTGGGGATCGATGTCTGCCAACGAGAGCGGCGAGTCCTGTGGACCACGACACAGCGGGCATAACAGGTCCCATTGGAAGTCGAGCAAGCCGACGCGCACCGCACGCAGGCAAACTTCGAGGACGAGGCGTCGCGGTTCGCGCCACTCGTCCGCGAGTTTGTACGCGCGAATGCGCGCGACGTCGAAGTCGTCAGCGTGTTCGAGATAATCCGCGAGACGATCGGCAATCGCACGCTTCTGTGGCGCAAGGTCAACATCGGCGAGCGAATCGATCAGCTTCTGATGCAACGACTGCAACCGCGTGACGTCGAACGTCGATAGCGAAGTGTCTGCCTCGCGCGGAACCGTTCCGTTGGTGATCACCGCCGACTTGTCATACTCCTGGATCGCAGCGCGAAACCTTGGCGCAACTACCAGTTTGACTTGTGAAGGTATGGCTAACGCACCCAGCAGGTTGCGCGGCGTGGCCCATAGTTCATACGTGAGGTGCGTGCCGCCGTCCGCGTTCTCGTTTAGCTCGGCACGCACGCGCAAGCGGGCCATCGGTCCTTTGCTGTAAACACGCTCGATGCCGAAACGCACCGGTTTGACCCATTCAAACGGCTGCTCTTCCCACTCGACCGGCATTCCGTAAATGGACAAGCGCACTTTGCGACGCGCATTCGGGCGTCGCTTCTGTTCCTTCTCGACGTCGATCTTGGGAACGCCTGTGTCGCGATTGAAACGGTTGGTGTCGGCAATAAACGGCCACAGCCGCTCGGGGCTCGATTTGAGGTCAAACGTCCATCGGAAATGAAACTCGCGGTTACCCATTATTGACTGCCGATTGCCGAGTGCCAATTGCCGATTTGAAGACAATTGGAAATCGGCAATCGACAATCGGCAGTGTTCATACCTCTTTATATTCGGAGTCGACGTCTTCGTGAGAAAGCGCGACGCGGTAGTTCTTCGACTGTAGTTGTTTGGTGATCAGCAGATCATCTTTCGTCTTGAGGAGATCTGCGCGACTGTAAACCGAGAGCTCGAAATTGTACCCGTGCGTGATCGCGTCTTTCGGACAAGCCTCGACGCAGTAGCCGCAAAAAATGCAACGGCCGTAGTCGATGTTGTAAACCTCGGCGTAACGTTCGTCGACGCCGATGCGTTGATCGGGCGGCCGCGGATCGTCTGCCGCCACGATGTAGATGCATTCAGAAGGACAGGCAGCCGCGCACAGATAACAAGCGACGCATTTCTCGCGGCCCAGTTCGTCGACGTGCAACAGGTGTTGCCCGCGATAACGGGGCTGCAGGGTGACCGGCTCGTCAGGGTACTCGACGGTCCATTTGCGTTTCGGAATATAGGACAACGTCACGGCCATACCCTGAATGATTGCTTTGGTTGACTCGATTACGTCAGTGATGATCGACATCTGCTTTTGTTCTTACTCTCTTTTCTGAACTTCGGATCCGGTCGCCTGCCACCGGCCATCGCGCCAAACGAACTTGTCTGTGAAGTTAAAGGCCTCCTGCTGGCCTCGCGCGAAGAACGTGACGACGCCGGTCAAGGTCGCGCGGTTTCCGGATAGATCAACTTTCACATCGGTGAATTCCCAGCGCTCGATCACGTCGTTCGGTTGAATCGTCTTCAGGTAATCCTTTTTACCTTCCAGCCCGCCGCCCGCAGCTTGTCCAACATAATCGTCGGCCAGAATTCGATCGAGCTTCTTCGTGTCGGCCTTGAAGTTTGCGATCGTCCAATCGTTCTCGAGGTCTTTCAACTGCTCCAGCACTTCCGTCTCATCCGTCGGAGCGGGAGCGGCAACATTCTCTGTCGGCTCCGTATTCTCCGTTCGGGCCGGTTCATCATTGTTGACGATAACGGGTTGATTCGCGACCGGCGCCGGCTGACGAGACCGGATCATCCGCGGCACAAAGATCGCTGCCGCGATCATCAACACGACCGCCCCGAGAACAAACGCGGCCAAAACGCCAATGAGCCAAGGCCATGTCCGGCGCTGTTTGCCCGGCGGAACGTACGCACTGGGCGGACGATACGCGACCGCGTTCCAATCATCTTCAGTAGAACGATCGCTGGGCGACGATCTGTTGACGACCGTCGACTCGTCGTCGGCAACTTCAGTGGTCAACGGAGTGCCGTCGTCGATGCAGTAACTCAGGTTCGGATCGGTGTACGTCCGATTGCAGGTCCGGCAGCGCTTCATTTCGCGAGGATTTTAAACTACGGCGCGACGTCACCCAAATGCCGCCGAAAGAATGAGCCACAGTATGCCGAGCGCGATGATTCCCAAATTGACGCCGCCCATCACGATTCCGGCGATTGCCAAACCGCGACCGGTAGAGTTGGGAGCGTTGCGCATCTGTCCAAGAGCGACGATGCCGAGGATCAACGCGATGATTCCCGGAACCGGTACCCAGCACGCCAGGCCGATCATCACGCCGAGAATGCCGACGATAAATGAAGCGATTGCCGTTCCGGGTGGCGATGAGCTGACCTGGGGTTGCGCTGGAGGCGGAGGCGGCTGCCACGGCCGCTCGCTCGGGCTACGCACCACGGGAGCAGCTTCGCTCGGCATCATCCAACCGTGGTCGGCCGGTGTGTCGCGTGGCAACCATTGCGTGGCGGATTCTGACGGGTCGTCGTATTTCGTTTCGCGAATGCGCGGGTCCCAGTTCGGATCGGCGGCCGGCGTCAGGTCTTCGCGCAGAATACTGCCATCGTCCGTGCAGAACGTCAGCCAGGCTTCAGAATATTGTTTGTTGCACTGCGGACAGTACTTCATCCGTCATTAGACTAATTCGAGACGACTAAAGAAATACGCGATCTCGATCGCAGCGTTCTCATCTGAATCGGAGCCGTGAACGGCGTTTTCGCCGACTGAACCGCCGAACTCTTTGCGCAACGTGCCCTCGTCGGCTTTAGCGGGATCGGTAGCGCCCATCAGATCGCGCCACGCTTTGACCGCGGTCTCTTTTTCGAGCGCCATGACGACGCAGGGTGCGCTCGACATGAACTCGACGAGCCCGGGGAAGAAAGGTCGCTCGCGGTGGACGGCGTAGAAGCCTTCCGCCTGCGTACGCGTCATGTGGATCAATTTCAATCCGCGGATCTTGAATCCGCTATCGAGAATGCGTTGGATGATCGAGCCGGTGTGCGACGCGCGTACTGCGTCTGGTTTGATTATTCCGAATGTTAGGTTTGACATGTCTGAGTTATCTGTTTTGATCTGTGTTCTTAGAGTGCGTCCTTCATCGCTTTGCCGATATCAGCGGGCGACTTGACGACATGAATACCCGCGTCGGCAAGTGCCTTCATCTTTTCCGCTGCCGTGCCTTTGCCGCCGGCGATGATCGCGCCTGCATGGCCCATGCGTCTTCCGGGCGGAGCTGTTTGTCCAGCGATGAACGCTACGATCGGCTTGGTCACGTTGGCTTTTGCAAACGCCGCCGCCTCTTCTTCAGCGCTGCCGCCGATCTCGCCGATCATGACGATGCCCGTCGTTTCGTCGTCTGCTTGAAACAGTCGCAGCGCGTCGACGTGCGTGGTGCCGACGATCGGATCGCCGCCGATCCCGATCGCCGACGACTGGCCCAGGCCCAGTGCCGTCAACTGTCCGACGGCTTCGTACGTCAGCGTTCCGGAACGTGAAACGACGCCGATCGGTCCTTCGCGATGGATGTGTCCCGGCATGATCCCGATCTTGCACTTGCCCGGCGAGATGATGCCGGGGCAGTTTGGACCAATGAGACGCGTCGGTTTGTCGCTCAGGTACTCCTTGACTCGCACCATGTCGAGCGTCGGAATACCTTCGGTGATACAAACAACAACCGGAATCCCTGCATCAGCCGCCTCCATGATTGCGTCAGCAGCAAATGACGGCGGCACATAGATCACGCTTGCATTGGCGCCCGCTTCCTTGACGGCGTCCGCGACGGTGTTGAAAACGGGAATCCCCTCATGTGTCGTGCCACCTTTACCCGGCGTAACGCCACCGACGACATTCGTCCCATACTCCACCATCTGCTTCGTATGAAACGTCCCTTCCTTCCCGGTGATCCCCTGCACCACAAGGCGGGTAGATTTATCGACTAGCACACTCAACGATGATTGCTCCTCCAGATGAAGTATCTGTGTTTAACCCAACACAGACCAAAAAACAAATCTCTCTCACACCAGCTCGACGCGCTCGCCGTACTGGGGCACGTGGACGTTCCAACCGAAGCGCTCTTTGATATGACCCGCCATCGCATTGGCGGCTTCGGGTTCGCCATGGGTTAGAAAGGTGCGGCTCGGGACGCCGGATTTCATTCCCGCCAACCACTGCAGGACTTCACCGTAATCAGCATGCGCCGAGAAGCCGCCGATCTTCGTCACGCGACAACGCACCGGGATCCATTGGCCCATGATCTTAACTTCCAGTTCGCCGTCGAGTATGCGACGCCCGGTCGTGCCAGCCGCCTGATATCCGACGAACACGATCGTCGCTTCCGGATTCGGTACCAAACGCATCGCATGATGCAAAACGCGGCCGCCGGTCATCATTCCCGACGCACTGATGATCACGCGCGCGCCCTGAGCATCATTCAACTTCTTCGACTCCTGCCGCGACGACGCAGTCATCATCGAATGCGTTCGCAACGGATGCCGCTGCTGACGCAAAACACTCGCATACTCTTCGTCCTGCTCTTCAGTCCGACGCGCATACACCGCCGTCGTCGCCGCGGCCATCGGCGAGTCGACACTCACCGGCAACACCGGGATCGCTTTGTCATCCTCTAACTCACGAATGAGATAAACGAGCTCCTGCGTCCGCCCGACAGCAAACGCGGGTATCAAAACCGGCGCATCACGCTGCGCGGCATCATTGATGATTCGAGCCAGCGCCACCTTCGGATCTTCCGGATCGTGCAGCCGATCGCCGTACGTCGATTCGACGAGCAGGTAATCGCACGAAGGCGGCGGCACCGGGTCGCGAATGATCGGCTGATCGTAGTGGCCCAGGTCACCGGAAAAAAGCACTCGGCGTCCTTTCCCATCAGCCCCCGCATGGTCCAACTCGAGCAACACCAGGCTCGATCCCAGAATGTGTCCCGCAACACGAAACCCGGCGCGAATTCCCGGCGCCACTTGAACCGACTCGCCCGTGTTCGCCAGCGGCTCCAGTAACTCCAACGACGCAAACGCGTCTTTCTCGGTGTAAAGCGGCAACGCGGGTTTGTGCTTAGTCAGGTTGTGTCGATTGCGGAAGTCAGCATCCTCTTCCTGAAGCCTCCCGGAGTCGGGCAAGAGTATCTTCAACAGATCCGCCGTGCCGCGCGAACAGTAAACCGGACCACGAAAGCCCTGCTGCACGAGCCGCGGCAGATAACCGGTGTGATCGATGTGCGCGTGCGTGATCAGGACCGCATCCAGCGAACGCGGATCGAACGGCGGCTCCTGCCAATTGCGTTCGCGCAGTTCCTTCAAACCCTGGAACAATCCGCAATCAACCAGCACGCGCCCTTTGCCCGACTCGACCAGATACTTCGATCCAGTGACAGTCCCCACACCGCCCCAAAACTCGATACTTGCCAATTAAACCCTCCGTTGTAAGAGCGTTTACGCTGCCAACCCGACAACCTTCTCCGCGGCGTCCTGCATTCCGTTCGCGACTGTAAAATTCATACCCGACTCGCGAATGACTCGCTGACCTTCTTCGACGTTCGTGCCTTCAAGTCGCACCACTACGGGCACTTCGATCTTCAAGTTACGCGCCGCCTCGACGACACCACGCGCCACCATGTCGCAGCGCACAATCCCGCCAAAGATATTGATCAAAACCGCCTGCACATTTTCGTCCGCCAACAGGATCCGAAACGCAGCCTCGACACGCTCCTGCGACGCGCCGCCGCCGACGTCGAGAAAGTTCGCCGGTTCACCGCCCGCGAGCTTGATGATGTCCATCGTCGCCATCGCCAGCCCCGCGCCGTTCACCATGCACGCGATGTTGCCGTCGAGCTTGATATAGTTGAGGTCAAACTTCGACGCTTCGATCTCGAGCGGCTCTTCCTCGTTCAGGTCGCGCAGGTCGAGAAACTCCTTGTGACGAAACATGGCGTTGTCGTCGAAGTTGATTTTCGCGTCGAGCGCGATCAGTCGATTGTCTTTCGTCAGCAGAAACGGATTGATCTCCATCAGCGACGCGTCCATCTGTTCGTAAGCCGCATACAGCGACTGCATAAACTTCACTGCCTGATTGACAAGCGTCGCGGGCAATCCCAATCCAAAAGCGAGTTTGCGCGCCTGAAACGATTGAAAACCGACAGCGGGATCGATCGTCTCCTTCAAGATCTTTTCCGGCGTCTTCGCCGCCACTTCTTCGATGTCCATGCCGCCGGCGGACGAAGCCATGAACACCTGTCGACCCGTGGCCCGATCGAGCACGATGCCGAGATAGAACTCCTTGTCGATCGGCAAACCTTCCTCGATCAACAACACGCGAACTTCCCTTCCTTCAGGACCGGTTTGATGCGTGACGAGTTTCATGCCGAGCATCTGCCCGGCGATGTCGCGTGCCTCCTCGGCACTGCGCGCCAACTTCACGCCGCCGCCTTTGCCGCGGCCGCCCGCGTGAATTTGTGCTTTCACGACGACGATGTCGCCGCCCAATTCCTTCGCCGCGTTGTACGCTTCTTCCGGCGACCGCGCCACGATGCCGCGCGGCACAGGCACGCCATATTTTCTTAGCAGCTCTTTTCCCTGATACTCATGAATTTTCATGCAACAGCCTCAGACAAATTTTGACTAGAATTACTCACGGAGATCGATTTGAATGGAACGCAGGCGAGTGTAGCCGCGCGAGGGGTCGACCGCAAGCGCATCAAAGGAGCAAGTGAATCATGAGCGAAGTTGTTGTCACGTCACTAAAGAACTTACAGAACGAAGTGCGCTTCGGCGCCGGACGCACCTTCACGACTGACGAGCCGCGCGAACTGGGCGGCGACGATGCTGGCCCCGATCCGTATACGTTGATACTCGGCGCGCTTGGCAGTTGCATTTCGATGACGGTGATGCTCTACGCACGGCGGAAGCAGTGGCCGGTCGAGACCGTCACAGTGCGGCTGCGGCAGAACCGGATTCACGAGAAAGACTGCGAGGAGTGTAGAGACAAGAACGGTTTTATCCATCGCATCGAACGTTCCGTCAGCTTCACGGGTGAACTATCCGACGAGCAACGCGCGCGTCTTCAGGAGATCGCGCACAAGTGTCCGGTGCACAAAACGCTAACTTCGAATATCGTCATCGTGGATATGAAAGACGAGGAGACACTCGAAAAGAGCGAAGCCGGCGAATTTTTCGATTGATTACTTTACCGAAACTTCGACTGCGTTCGCTGTCAAGTTCACGCTCAGCAGTCGCCGCCAGACGGGAACCTTTTCGCGAAGATCGTTGTCTAAAAATCAATTCACTACCGAAACGGAGAAGCTATGGACATCAACAAGCTTGCCGGCTGGTGTTTGATTCTTCTAGGCGTGGCAAACGTGGTTCGTGAAGTCGTGATCCTGACGAGGGAGAACGGTTCGCCGGGCGCGATCTACGCTCTTGTCACAGCACTGTTGATTACGTTAGGCGCGGTATTTCTGATCCGCAAACCGATCCCTCAGCGCAGAAAAGCAAAAGACTAATCCTGCTTTGCGTTTTCACGACGCTGTGCAACGTGCCACAACACGCCGGAGGGATCGACTACGTAGACGACGCGAAGTCCCCACGGTTGCAGCGCTGGAGGCTTCGGTGCGGGCACGCCGAACTGGTGGGAAAGATCGAGTGATTCGATGTGCGACCACCACGCGTCGAGATCGTCGACCATGAGTTGCATCATGGAATTTGCTGCCCAGTCTTCCTGAAAGTATCGCTGGAGAATAAAACCGCCTGAACCGGCATTAAAGATGGCGACTTCGCCGTCGAGTACCTTTTCAAATCCGAGCGCTTCGTAAAATCGCTTTGAGAGATCGAAGTCTCTGGCCGGGATGAATGCACGCACCAACTCAGTTCCTGTAGGGATGCTGCTCATGCAACGGTCTCCGTTGAGGACGTGTACCTGGCCCCCGTGTTCACGACACCCAGGTTGTCACCGTTTTCAGTACTTTCCACGAATGATTGTTTTTCCCGAGCAAGAGCCGCCCCACAGGCCCCAATTATTCCGCATCCACAAGCCCAGGCCCATGTGATACCCGGACATCTCGCGTTCAGGAGCTTCCTTCATCTCTTTGACCAGGTCGGGATGCAGCATCTTGTTCAACTCGCCAAACGCATCCTCAAGATTTGTCGGAACGTAAACCTTGTACTGCGATGCCGCATCGCGCGTGGGGTTCAGTTTGTACTTATCCTGGTCCTGGCAAACACCACGGAAACCCGTTCCGGCGGACACCAGGGGCAGGAACAAACAGAAGCCGGTTCTCAACCGACTCAATGTAATCTGTTTCTTCATCCTGAAATAAGGTTGGCCCATGCCTACTTCCGCCACGATCGTATATGGCCCAGGAAGTCGACTGCCACATCAGCCGCGGCGCCATCGGGTTTCCCCGACCTTCAGATCCCGTCTTAGCCTATCGCATCTTTTGTTTGTGAGCTGAAAATATCGAGATCGAAGAAAGCGTCGTTTCCATGGAGGTTGATCTGGTCTCGTTTGTGGCAATTGTCGAAGCGGAACACGGAGAATATACTTTTGGATTGTCGCAACCCAACACTGAGCATACCGGCTCGCAACCGCGATCACGCCACTACGTTTGGTCCAAATCAAAAACGACAGTTATGCGGCGCGGACGTCGACATACTCCACACTGGATGAAGGAGCCGGAACTGGCAAGTGTGACTTGAATCAATTCTTTGCCGCGATTGGAAGCAATTACTTGCCGCAAGTTCAGACAAAACCGAGCAATTTGGCATCTCCACTTTGTCTGCGATCGTGTTTTGGAACCATTAAATTGCCGAAAGTGCAAATTGGAACTTGAGCCTTGCCGAAAGTGCAGATTGGAAAACGGCACTGAATCGCAAACAATGCGATTGGCGGCGCTACGCCGACTCGAACTCGACACTGGGTTAGGCAAACTAAAGTTTGGGTTCTTTCATGGCCTGAGCGAAGTCGAAGGGCGGTCTGAGCTTCGTATGTTCAACCGGCTTTTTTTCGAAGCCCAATTCATCAACTCTCCAGCCGTATCTTTCTCCGATTTCTCAAAAAGTAGCCGCTGAGCAACGATAATTTAGGCCCGTTCGAAGGAACAAGCTTGGCAGGTAGCGTCTCTTTGTAAATCGCTGTCGCAACTCTCCACAATTCCTTCACACATTTCTGGAAAAGTTTCTTGACTTTGCTTCAACACGCAGAGTAGAGTCCGCGCCTGTAATCATACCGCGCGCCCGTAATCATACTTGGTTCAACCCGACATTTAGCAATCTCCTAAAGCCCAGAACCATAGCGAGTACACCTCCGTCATCGAGGTGTCTCAAGTGAATACTGCTTGGCTGGAAATGTTAGTTTTCCATAGCATCCGGCCATATCAGTAAGTAAGTAACCTCATTAATCGACCTCGCGACAATACGTTCAACTTCCGACTTGGCAACGTATGTCTGATTGCCGAGTCCCCTACAAGGAGAACCCTATGTCCAATATTTCCAAGCGAAATCGGCGGCGAGAGAGAGAGATACGCGACGCTGCGAAAAACCGACGCGAGATAATTGCAGCGCGCTTGAGCCGCCGTGACCTGATTAAGGCAGGTTTGTTAACCAGCGCCGGATACCTGATACAGAAAAACGGGTTGAGTGCTCGGGCCCAGTTCAGCGGTGGCGGCAGCTTCGGCAGCGATTGTGATCGAAGATGGTTTGACCGCTCCGGCGGAAATGGCACGCCCGTAAGCCCACCGACCACGCCGTTTGTCGAACCCCTGCCAATCCCGCCCATTGCTCAATCAGTCGCAACACTCAGCCCGGCGCCAACAGTAAATCCAAACACAGTGGCCGGCGAGGCTCGTACTCGGCCACATCAGGCTCTAACGACACTGCCGCCGCAGAAGTTTTACGAGGTCCATCAGCGCGAACAGTTGATCAGCATGCATCCGGACCTGCCACTGCAAAGACTCTGGACTTACAACGGCTCCGTGCCCGGACCAACATACGTGGCCCGCTACGGCGAACCGATTCTGGTGCGAAACTTCAACGATCTTCCGAATGACAACGGAGGATTCGGATTGCAATCGGTTTCAACTCACTTACACAACGGTCATACACCGTCAGAAAGCGATGGCTTCCCTTGCGACTTCTTCGGTCAAAACAAGTGGTACGACCAACATTATCCGAATGTCCTCGCCGGTTTTGCCTCGAGCCACCCACCCAACGGCGACATCAACGAGTCGATGAGCACGCTCTGGTATCACGATCATCGCGTCGACTTCACGGCCCAGAACGTCTACAAAGGTCTCGCCGGTTTCTACCTGCTGTTCAATCAATTCGATACTGGCGATGAAACTACCGGCTTCCGTCTGCCGAGTTTCCCACAATTCGACATTCCGATGATGTTCAACGACAAGAATTTCGATCCGGACGACGGCTTGCTGGCTTTCGATCTGGCGAACCGTGACGGCATCCTCGGCGACAAGTTTCTTGTCAACGGAAAAATACAACCGTTCTTCGAGGTCAAACGGCGGCGCTATCGTTTCCGCTGGCTCAACGGCGGACCATCACGCTTCTACCGGATGTATCTCACCAAGTCGGATCTCACGAATCATCCGTTCTGGATCATCTCGAATGACGGCAATCTACTGAAGAATCCAGTGCAGACAACTTCTGGTCTAATGATTGCGGTCGCTGAGCGCATGGACGTGATTGTCGACTTCTCATCGTTCCCGGCAGGCAGCGTCATTCACCTCGAGAATCGTCTGGAACAGTGTGACGGTGCTGGGCCAACGAACAATATTCTTGCCGCTGGACAAGGTGCAAAAATACTTCAGTTCCGCGTGGTCTCTGACCCGGTCACCGACAATAGTGTGAATCCGGCGACAAACCCGACGTTCTATCAGGTACCGACACGAGTGACTGAGCGGATCACGCGGTGTTTCAAGTTCGACCGCAATAACGGACAGTGGGTCATTAATGACAAATTCTTCGACTGTAATGAGGTGCGCTTCCGCGTAAAACGCAATACGGCCGAGATTTGGCAGCTCGAGGGCGGTTTTGATTGGTCTCACCCAATCCACGTTCACTTCGAAGAGCATCAGGTTCTCAGCCGCAACCGGAACACACCGACCTTGATTGAGCGAGGGCGCAAGGACGTCATCAGGCTCGGTGAAAGTGACGATGTAGATATCTACTTCCGCTTCCGGGACTTCACCGGCCGTTACCCGATGCACTGCCACAACACGATTCACGAAGATCACGCGATGATGTTGCGGTTTGACATCGACGACGTCGGAAACAACAACGAGAGTAATTGTGATAGTCACCGCTAACCGCGAAAGGAGATCAAAATGTCAGAAATAACTAGAAGAAAAATGCTCGCTGGCTTGGCGGTGGCCCCACTGACCGCGGCGACCCTGACCAGGGCCGGCAGTTTGATGGAACAGTTACCGGCGCCGGCATTGTCATCACGACAAAAACTTCAGGCTCGCTACTTTCCAAACTTCGAACTCACCACTCATCAAGGCAGGAAGGTGCGTTTTTACGACGATCTGATCAAGGATAGAGTCGTCGTGATCAATTTCATGTATGCCCAGTGCGAAGGCATCTGTGTTCCCGTGACGCAGAATTTGAAACGCGTGCAGAATCTCCTCGGGAAACGCGTCGGGCGCGATATTTTTATGTACTCGATCACGCTCAAGCCGGAAGAAGACACTCCCGAGAAGCTGAAGCACTACGTGCAAATGCACAAGCTCAAACCAGGATGGACGTTCCTGACCGGCAAGCCTGACGAGATTCAGACGTTAAGGCGGAAGCTTGGCTTTTCCAACAGCCAAGCTAAACTGGACAAGGACATCACGAATCACATCGGGATGATTCGTTACGGCAATGAAGCCAAACAGTGGTGGGCCATGTGCCCGGGCCAGGCGAACCCACCCTGGATCGTAGAGTCCATTCTCTGGATGTATCCTAAGGGTGATAACGTTCACACTCACAACGTGAAAACAAATCAGCGAAAGCTAGGCTGACTCTAATCACGCAAACAGGGGTGACACACATGAATAACAAACATAATTTCGTTAACCATTCGCTCATTATCGTGTCATCCCTGTTTGTCGTCTTCCTCTCCCTCGCTCCGGCTAATTCGGCAGAAAGCGCACAGTCGCAACCGATTGTTCTTCAATCAATGGATTTCGAAGTTGGACGTCGACCGGAAGCCATGATGTTTGATGGAAACAATATCTGGGTTGCGAACCAGCAGAGTGACAGCATCATGAAGCTGCGCCCCAGCGATGGAACAAACCTCGGAACATTCGAAACGGGCGCACGGCCAGTTGCTCTCACTTACGACGGCACCCACGTTTGGGTCGCAAACAGGATGAGCAACAACGTGATGAAGTTTCTCGCGAAGGACGGTTCGTTGGTTGATACCATCGCAGTCGGCCAGCAACCCGAAGGACTCGCGTACGACGGCAAGGACATCTGGATAACGAACGGCGGCGACAACACGGTAACCAAGCTTCGCTTGAGCGATGGCGCAAGTTGCAGTTACCGCGTTGGCACCAAGCCGATGGGCATTCTCTATGATGGCGCTAACATTTGGGTCGTAAACAACGACGGTAACAGCGTCACTAAGTTGCGTGGTACGGATGGCGTCAAGCTGGGAACTTATACGGTTGGCAAGAGTCCAGTTGCGATCGCTTTCGACGGCACGAATATGTGGGTAACCAACTTCTATGGCAATAGCGTGACGCAGTTGCGCGCTTCCGACGGTCAGGTAGTGAATACGGTTGCCGTTGCTGACGGACCGGTAGGAATCGCGTTTGTGAA
>DATANW010000470.1:0-14157 GCA_036266055.1 Pyrinomonadaceae bacterium
CCATGTTCATCGCGGGTGTGCCCTCGATTGTCGTCAGTCAATGGAAAGTAGAATCGGCGGGTACGCGCGATTTAATGGTCAACTTCCATCGCGCCTTGATCTCGAACAAGACCACACCAAACAAAGCGGAAGCATTGCGACAAGCGGCGTTGAAGCTGATGCGGAATCCCGAGACGAGTCACCCGTTTTACTGGGCGGGATTTGTGTTAGTCGGCGACGGCGGGAAGTAAGCGATCATCTTTGGTCCGATCAGCGTCTTAACGACTGCACCTGGCGGAGGAGATTGCGAGCAAGCTCGGAATTCGGATTTGCTTTTTGCAACTGGCGAAACTCCTGTTCCGCTTCACGCAGCAATCCGGCGTCTGCGTAGAGCAGACCGAGTGTGAGGTGCGATGACGGATGCGCGCGACGCGCATTGTCCAGTTCGTTTGCCTTCGTTTGATCGAGTACGCGGAACTTCGCCTGCGGCGCGGGCGGACGCGGCGAGGTGATCTCCTGTCCGTCTTTCAATGCTTTCACCTGCCATGAATAGACGTTGCCGCGCGGCAGCGTTGTGGTCCACGTCAGCGTGGTGAGTTGTTGGCTCGCCATCACCGGATTGAACTTCGCATCGAAGACTTCGACGATGTAACCGGTTGCGCCTTCCATTGCCGTCCAGCGAAAAGTCGGACGGTTCGTGAGCAGCACGTTGCCGAGCGGCTCGAGAACGGCGAATGCGTTTTTCGGGTCGTCGGAACCCATCAGTGAGCTTGGCGGACGCGTTAGTCCCTGAAGTTGCGACGACTTTTCGATGCGACCGCGGGTGAGTGCTTTTTTGACGAGGTCCTGGTAAGCCGGAGGTAAATCATCCGCGCCTGAAAGTTTGCCTTGCTGGTCCACGCTCAGAACACGGGAGCCTTCGTTGATTTGAGCAACGACCGGCGCTGCCTGTGACGGTGGCTCTGGCTCAGGCGAACTAAGCTGCGGTTGTGCTGCCGGCGAAGGCGTATTCGCAATCTGCTGTTCCTGCTGCGGTGGCTTTCGCCAAACGAACCACGCGATGAATGTCAACATCAGTATCGCGAGCACCGTGACTGCGAATACCGGCCCGAAAGAGGCTCGAAGCCGCGTCGTGAACGCTGCAAGCGAACTGCGCGACGGCACGGCAGGCGAGGGAACTAACGTTGGTTGAGACTGAGGTTTATACTCGCGATCAAGTGACGGTGCGATCTCGTTTCTGAACTCGCGCAGATCGTTCACGGCGAGAACGCACTCGTGACAATGCGTAAGATGATCGTCGACTACGCGCAAATCTTCACCACTTAGATGCCGATCGACGTACGCCGCCGTCTGGTCCAACGTCAAATGCGTGGCGCCAGTCGCATCCGCGCCGTTCTCGATCACTTCTGCAAACACCTGGGAGCGTAAATCGAAGAACGCCATGTCGCCGTTTCCCACCGCCTGGATCTGCGTGCGGCAGATATCACACGCGCTGAGATGGTCGGTAACTGGCAGCACTTCCGCACCCGCTAACTGGCGCTTGCAGTAGTCCTCAATCTGTTTTTGAGTCAGATGCACCACAGTTTTTCTTTTTGCCTCGCAACCGGGGTCCCGGGGAGTCTATTTTCATAAGTTGGCGAAAATTGTTGGGTATTACCACCGGCATTAAATAAATCCTCTCAGCCGCCGCGCGAGTCGTTCGCGCCCGGATTTACGGGCGTTTATCACCTGCTGGCGCGTCAACCCGAGCAGTTCGGCGATCTTCGCGTCCTCCAACGGCAACTCGTTCCACAACGCGGCAAAGCTCTCGTCGCTCATCTCGAGCGCCGCTGCTAACTGGCGCAAACTCGCGGTGCCCGTGGCCGGGAAGAGCGTGATACAACCAAAGCCACTCGACTCTTTCAAGTTCAACAACAAAGCCGCGCGCTGGTTTCGCGGCAGTTGCTCGAGCTCCTCCCAAAGCCGTTGCAGAAACATTCGTTTCTCGATTCGCCACGCAGGATCCGGCTCGGCTACGGCAGGCAGCGATGCAACTGCGTCTTCATCTTCGGCGATCGCTTCGATTGGCTGATCGCTGATACCCAGCAGCGACGCCACCGCGGTTACCAGTTCGTCGAATTCGATCGGATGGCGCGCATGATTGAAGATCGCGGCGATCGTGTCGGCGAGTTCCTGCGGTTTGCCTCCTTTCGCGGCGCGCACGTGGTTCGGCAACGCTTCGAGGTCCAATGTTCGTCGCGGCTCAGTTTTCTTTTGTTCCTGCCAGTCGGCGAACCCGGCAACCGCTTGTCCTTCAGCGTTCTGCCACAGCGCGAACCCACGCTGGCGCGTGACGAGATAGTGAAGCCGGTTTTTCAGTGCATGCCGTTCCGGAAACTGTCGTCGCATCCAGCGTGCACACGTGCGATGCGCGATGACCGCAGCCATGCCGCGCAAGTCGGCGATCGGATGCGCGTCAGGTAGCTTGCGAAACTTCTGCAACTGGGCCAGCAACTGCAGTAATACTTCCTGGTAAATGTCGTCGGCTTCCGCGCGTTGGGTGGCGCGATAAGAACTCAGGCGCAGTTTGAAACGAACGACGCCCTTGATGACCGGATCGGCGTGGTCCTTGATCAGTTGCAGCAGGAGTTCGTCGACGTGATCGTCGTCGACCTCGTCGAGGAGAGGTTCGAGCAGGGCGTCGATCTTGATCGGCGACTCTTTCATGCAATTATTTATTGTGTTCTCAGTTTGATCTGTGATACGTGAACAATGGTTTCACCGATATTGCCAAAATAGTTCGCCGGTCACAAACAGTAATGGACGTACCCGACTCGCACGAACTGACCCAACTCCTGGAAGCATGGAGCGATGGCCAGGAGGAAGCGCTCGCCAAACTGGCGCCACTCGTGCACGCGGAACTACATCGCCTCGCCAAGCGTTACATGAGCCGCGAACGCGACGACCACGTGCTGCAAACGTCCGCGCTGATTAACGAAGCTTACATTCGTCTGATCGATTGGAAAGCTGTGCGCTGGCAGAATCGCGCGCACTTCTTCGGAGTCGCCGCGCAAATGATGCGTCGTATCCTGGTCGACTTCGCGCGCCGACGCCCGCGAGCAGACAAGAACACCGAGGTCCAACATCTCTCGCTTGAAGATGCGATGACGCTGCCGGCGGGAAATGATCCGGATCTGCTCGCACTCGACGAAGCCTTGAAGACTCTCGCCGAAATGGACGAACGAAAGTGCCGCATCGTCGAGTTGCGCTTCTTTGGCGGACTCAGCGTCGACGAGACTGCGGAAGTGATGAAGGTTGCGCCGATCACGGTAATGCGTGAGTGGAACAAAGCCAAGGCGTGGCTGTATCGAGAGCTCAGTAGTAACTAACCAATGGACCCCCAGCTCTGGAAACAAGTTGACGAGCTGTTTGAGCAGGCGTTGGAACAGCCGGCGGAGACACGCAAGAGCTTTGTCGCGGCAGGGAGCAAAGGCAACGCGATCATTTATGAAGAGGTGTTGAGCCTGCTCGACGCGCAATCGAAGGCGATCGAGTTTATGGAAGGCTCCGCGATGTCGGCGGCCGCGGGCGCGTTGGCCCAGGAACTCACCACCGTCGCCACACTCGTCGGCAAAGACTTCGGAACATACAGGATCGAAAGACTCCTCGGCGCAGGTGGCATGGGCGAAGTCTACCTCGCCCGCGACACCAAACTCGATCGCCTGATCGCGCTCAAGATCCTGCCGTGGCACTTCCTCGCCGAGGCCGATCGCATTGCTCGTTTTCAGCGCGAGGCGCGCGCGCTTTCGTCGCTGAATCATCCCAACCTGATCACGATCTATGAAGTCGGAGAAGCAAACGGTCTTCACTTCATCGCGATGGAGTTTGTGCAGGGAGACACGCTTTCGTCGCTGCGCAAGACGCTGAGTTTGAAAGCGCTGCTGGCGATTGTCGGCGAAGTCGCGGAAGCCTTGGCGGCGGCGCACCAGTCGGGCGTGGTCCACCGCGACATCAAGCCCGACAACGTGATGGTCCGTCCGGACGGTTACGTCAAGGTCCTGGATTTCGGCCTGGTGAAACTGATGGAAGTTTCATCGGACGGACAGGACGCGGCGAATACTCAGCTCGGTGTCGCGATGGGCACCTTGTCGTACATGTCGCCGGAACAAGCAGCCGGCGAGCCGATCGATCACCGCACCGACATCTGGAGCCTCGGCGTCGTGTTGTACGAAGTCGTGACCGGACGACGACCTTTCACGGGAGATTCGCGGCAAGCCACAATCAACGCGATTCTTTCAATTGATCCGGTGACTCCGAGCTCAATCAATCCAAGCCTGCCTACGGAGCTCGATCAGGTCCTCAACAAAGCGCTCGAGAAAGATCGAGAGTTGCGTTATCAAACCGCCTCAGACTTTCGCGCCGACATTCGCCGCGTGCTGCGTGCGATCGACTCCTCGCCGTCGAGTTCTTCCGGGCACATGCGACTGCGCCTGGCGGGACCGCCTGTTCGTCCATTCGCGCTGTTTGTGGTCACTGTTGGTTTGATTTCCGCGGCAGTGTCGCTGGTTTGGCGAGGCATCAAACCGAATACTCCCGCCGCGCCGAACTGGAGCGCCGCATCCCGTTTGCAACTCACAACGCAGCCTGGCGAGGAAGCCTATCCTGTTCTCGCGCCGGACGGTCAGAACTTCGTGTACGCCAGCACCGAGAACGGCAATTTCGATCTGTTCGTGCAACGTGTCGGCGGCAAGAATGCGCATTCGCTTACGCCGAACACACCTTCCGACGAGACGCAGCCCGCGTTTTCACCGGACGGCGAACGCATCGCGTTTCGCTCGACGCGTCAGCCGGCCGGCATCTACGTCATGGAACGCACCGGCGAGAACGTCAGACTCGTTACCGACGCTTGTCAACACCCTTCCTGGTCGCCTGACGGTAAACAGATCGTTTGCAGCACGTTTGGTCATGACATACCCGCCACGCGAAATAATTGGGCCAGCGCGTTGTGGATCGTCGACGTCGAGCGTGGTAACAAACGCATGCTTTGTGAGAATGATGCGATGCAACCGTCGTGGTCTCCGAACGGATATCGCATCGCGTTTTGGTTTCAGCCGCCATCGGCGGGACGCAGTGACATCGCAACTATTTCCAGTGGCGGTGGTGACATCGAAGTCATAACGAACGACGCGTCAACGAACTGGAACCCGGTCTGGTCGCGCGATGGAAAGTTCCTGTATTTCGCCAGCGATCGTAGCGGGAGCATGAGTTTCTGGCGGGTCGCGATCGACGAGAAGACGGGCAAGGTCCAGGGCGAACCGGAAGCCGTTGCGACTCCTGCGACTTTTAATCGACATTTGAACTTCTCGTCCGACGGCCACCGACTTATCTACGTCCAGACCGACCAACGCGCCAACATTCAAGCGATCAAGTTTGATCCGAAGGCTGAGCGGACAATCGGCGACGCATTTTGGGTCACGCGTGGCGATCGGCTGATATCGCGTCCGGATCTGTCGAAGGACGCGACGCGTTTCGTCATGCGTGTGCTGCGACGCACGCAGGACGACATTGCGGTGGTTAATCGCGACGGGACAAACTGGCGCGACCTCACTATCGACAAGTATTTCGATCGTTACCCCCGCTGGTCCCCCGATGGGAAGAAGATTGTCTTCACTTCGGATCGCAGTGGTCGTTATGAAATATGGACCGTGGACGCTGACGGGACCAATCTTCGACAGCTCACGTTTGACAGTGCCGGCGATACGACGTTTCCACTCTGGTCGCCGGATGGTTCGCAGATCCTTTTTCACAGCAACTTTGCGAACAAGATCATCCGGGTCAATGAGGAGTGGAGCAAGCAAACGCCGCAAGTGCTGCCTACGCCTGAAGGTGTCATCAGGTTTGTGGCGTGGGACTGGTCACCGGATGGCCAGAAACTGATCGGCACGATCAGTCGTCCACCGCTCGAGATCGCCTGGTTCTCGTTTGAGACGAACCGCTACGAAAGCCTGGCACCGTTCGAAGGTAGTCCGATGTGGCTGCCTGACAGCACGCGCTTCGTGTTTTTCACGGACAACAAGGCGTACGTCAGCGATATACGAACGAAGCGAGTGCGGGAGATATTCGCGGCGAAGGATGGGCGGCTGCGCAGTCTCGACATTTCGCCGGATGGGACGCTGCTGTACTTCACGGTTTATTCGTCGGAGAGCGATATTTGGTTGCTGGACTTGCAGTGAATTAACGACTTGCAGTGAATTAAGTACTTGCAGTGAGTTAACAAAGCGTGCAGCGAGTCAACGAGTCAAGCGTGCCGCCTCGCACTGTTTGGAGATCTCTGCGTGCAGTTGTTCGATGTCTGGACCACGATCCAGCACGGCGCGTGAAGATGAGGGAATCGCGCGCGCGGCGTGGGTTTGAAAACGTTTTCTAAGATCGTCAAACGTCGCGCCCTGATGACCGATGCCGGGCGCGAGAATCAGCGACCTGGGTAGTCGCTCGAGCGTGGACAGCAGATCGTTCTCGATGGTGGCGCCGACGACTGCTCCAATCGGACCGATTTCGCTGCCGCTCGTTTGCTCGTTGAATTCCGTAATCATGTCGGAAAGGGAATCGGCGACGGTGCGGCCGTCGTTTCTTAGTACCGCGTTTTGCAGTGCGATTCCTTCGACGTTAGACGAGCGAACGACTACGAAGACACCCGCGCCAACTTCCACTGCGCGATCCAGCAGTGGCTCCAGCGCGCCGAAACCGAGATACGCATGCGCAGTGATCGCGTCGGCGCGAAACGCGCTCGCCGGGCCCAGATAAGCCTGCGCGTATGCTTCGACGGTACTTCCAATATCACCACGCTTCCCGTCGACAAGCACCAGCGTTCCGCGCTCATGAAACGACTCGATCAGCTTCTCCAGAACGTGAATGCCTTTCGAACCGAACCGTTCGAAGAACGCAATCTGCGGTTTGACTATCGCTAGCCGATCCTGTGCGGCGGAGGCGATCGTCTCGCACATTCGCGCCAGACCTTCAGCGTTGTCCGGCAGTTCCCACGCCTTCAGCAGTTGCGGCGTCGGATCGATCCCCAAACAGAATGGACTTCGTGAACCGGCGAGTTCCAGAAAGCGCTGCGCAAAGTTCTTCATCGATTGAGTTGGCAACTTGTGACCGGCTCATCATACTATTCGTGGGCCTTGCCAGTCATTTCTCGCCACAGCCACGAGCGGGCAAACCGCGAGTCACGTTCGACCGTTGCCGTTCCGATATCCAGTATCTCCGCCACGTCTTCGACTGTGTATCCGCCAAAATAGCGAAGTTCAACAATTTTCGCCGCCCGTTTACTGATGTGCATGAACTTATCCAGTGCCTCATGAAGGCCCCGTATTTCCGCCGAAGAGGTAGGGGAAACTACCGCGTCAGTAATTCCGATGTGTTCGGCTGTCGGCTCTTGATAAGCGTAGTAAACGAGCACCTGGCGCATTCGTCTGGCGAGGATCGCGTAAAACTGCTTTCGGCTCTCCCACGTGATCCGCTGCTCCCTCATCAGCTTCAACACAGCCTCATTCACCAAGGCCGTTGTTTGTAGTATGTGACCGCTCCTTTCTCCGTGCATGTATTTCTTCGCAATCTTCTTCAGTTCAAGGTAGGCCAACTCTAGCAGCTTATTGAGCGCTTGGGAGTCACCATCATTCATCGCTTTCAGGAGATCAGTGATTTCAGGCATCGTGAACCTTGAACGAGAATACGAGTAAGCAGGCGCAGACGAGCTACATCTTACCAGTATCACGAATCGAATTGGCCAACCGCTTACCCGTAATGGAATGGACCTTCGAATCATTACATGCGAGAAGCTCCGGAGTATGAGCGATGAGCATTGCCGCCAAACCCGCACGTGTATAGAATGCGGCGAACTCGCTCGGCTTCCCACCCACAGGAGAGCAATCGAATGGAGCACCGAGACTGGGGTCGCATTCAACAGATCTATCATTCTGCCTTACAGCTCACCCCCGCTGAACGGACTGCATTCGTCTCCAACGAATGCGGCGACGATGCAGCTCTCGCGAAAGAAGTGAACGAACTTCTGAGCGCCGACGAGCCATCATCTGGATTGCTCGAATCCCCAGCCTTCGAAATGGGCCTCAAGTTAATCTCACGATCGACTGAAGCAAATAATATCGTGGGGACCACGATCGCTGAGCGCTATGTTGTTGAAAAGGAACTTGGAAAAGGTGGAATGGGGACCGTTTTCCTCGCCCGTGATCTACAACTGTCCGGCAGGTTGGTCGTCATAAAGATCCTGATCGATGCCTGGTTCAAAGATCCTGACGCGCTAACTAGGTTTGAGCGTGAAGTCCATGCGCTCACGCTTATAGATCAGCATCCCAACGTTGTTAGCGTGTATGACGCGGGAGAATTGAACGACGGCAAGCCTTACGTCGTGATGCAGTATATCGATGGAGCTACTCTGCGCACCGAGATTCCGAGCAAGGGAATGGATTTGAACCGGGCAGCATCAATACTCAAACAGATTGGCGCTGCGCTGGGCCACATCCATGACAAGGGAATTCTTCATCGCGATCTCAAGCCCGAGAACATCATGGTTCAGACTCTGAGTGACGGGACGGAGTTGGTCAAGATCTTAGATTTTGGTATCGCTAAGATAAAGGATTCCGTAATCGCGAGCATGGATACCAACGTTCCAATCGGAACCGAGTCGTACATGTCGCCCGAGCAACGCGACGGTAAGAATCTAACGCCAGCCAGTGATGTTTATGCGATGGCCGTAATCGCTTACGAGTTGGTGACGGGCGGACGACCGCAAAACTCGACAGGAGCGCCGCGCCGCCGTGGGCTATCACACAAAGCTGAAGAGATTATTCTTCGCGGTTTGTCACCCAAACCAGCCGATCGTTATCGAAGTGCAAAGCAATTTGGCGAGGACTTGCACAACGCTCTGCTCGAGGAATCCGCTGTTGGAACGAACTGGCTTAAAGCGGCGGCGGCAGTTTTAATAGTTGCCTTGTTGTCATTTGGCGCTTACAAGTATCTGAGCAGTCGACCCGCCGCCCTTCCGCCCCGCCAAGGATTCGACTACTGGTTGATGGTGCAACCGATTCGCGACGAGAAGCCTTACCGGGATCCGATCAAGTCCAGCGGTAAAGACGAGACTTTTGCGAATGGCGACAAGTTTCAGCTCAACGTTCTCAGTCGCCAGTCTGGATATCTTTACGTCTTTCACGAACGTCCACCTGCAACGGACAACGCCGGCTTCACAATGATCTACCCGCAAAAGAGAACCAACGATGCGTCAGCATCGATAGGCGCGAATCAAACATTCCAATCGGACTGGCTTACGTTCACCGGCCCACCGGGCACGGAGAACTTCTGGATTGTCTCGTCAGTTTCACGCGTTGACGAACTGGAGTCCGTAAAGAATCAAGCTTTGACCGATCCACAGGCCGGCCTCACCGATCAAAACGTGACCGCTGTCAAAGAGTTTTTCAGAACGTCGCAAGCCAGCGTCGACGTCAGCGTAAGACGATTCGAAGCGAGGCAGGAAGCTACCGTCCTTGCGAACAGCAACCTCGTACTGACCCTGGCTCAATTCAAGCACCGGTAAACCCCAAGGTTTTCCCTCCAAAGCAACTCCACGAAAAAAAAGTCCTCTCCCGTGATGGGATTTGTCTCTTTTCAGCGCCATGTGCAAGTGAAGTTGATTTTCACAAATTGAGGCCAGCGTCCTTACAGGAGGTCTGCATGTTTGAAAAGACGCGAGTAGCAATACTGTCCGCAAATCCGTGGCCTACAGCTCGAATCCAGGTCGATGTAGAAGCCAGGGAGATCTGGGAAAAGATCAGAGAAGGTCCGTATCGCGATCGGTTCCATTTCGAGGTACGCACCGGCGTACGACCCAACGATCTGCAAAGGCTATTACTGGAGTACGAGCCGCACATCGTCCACTTTAGCGGACACGGCAGCAAGGCGCAGAAATTAATTCTGGAGGGAACATCAGGTCGAGCCAAGACTATAGACAACGCTGGGCTGGCCCAGGTGTTCGCTCTCTACAAGCGGCACATTCGTTTAGTTGTACTCAATGCGTGTTTGACGACCACGCTCGCTCGTTCCATCACTCAAACCGTCGATTTTGCAATTGGCGCGAGCAAAGGAATCGGGGACAAGGCAGGGATCGCTTTTGCGGGGGCATTCTACCGGGCACTCGGATTTGGCAAATCTGTCGAAGAAGCTTTTGCGTCGGCTAAAGCCGAGCTTGGTCTGACAAGGGTGCGACGCGCGCAGGGAATCGAACTGTTCGTTCGAAAGGGTCTACGCGAAACCAATTCATTCCCTCACGCGAGGCCCGCGGAGATGCTGTTTACCAGAACAGACACGCACTCGCTTTGTCGAATCACGATGTTTGAAAAGTTGAGCATTACGAGAGCAAGCAAGGGCATTGGTTATTTGCTCCGAAGTACGTCGGTCCGCAGGTGTGATGTGTTGGAAGAACAAATCGCGCCGGCTTTACCAAACGATGTCAGGTGACTGCGGCACCTGCACTTTGAATAGAAAGAGAGAGATACACAACATGCTACGCACTCACCACATGAAGCAAACAATCGGAAACGATTTGAACGAAACCCGAAATTCTTTTGCGACTGCCTCTCGCAAGCGTGAGCAGAAGGCACCGGGCACCAGATTGGGCATCTTGCAGAACTGGAGAGGAGGCTTCGCGCTTGGAAAGTCTTCCGGCCGGTTCGGTAACACGCTTCGCGACGGACGTTGATTAGTTTTCTTCTCACAGGCGCAGAGGGTGGTCTTCGGGCTGCCTTCTGCCCGTTTTAAAGCGGCGGAATGCTTTCAAGTTGCGATCGTTAGTTATTGAAACCGGAGCACGTACGTGGTAAATAGACCCATCCTCTCGCCTCACCGAACGATAAGCGGGGCGCTCTCCGTAAGTTGACCTCACGAGGGTGGTTGCCACTAACGGAACTTTTGATCTCAATGCTGCCTTACAAAAGAACCGCACCTTACACTCGACTCTCAAACATAACCTTGGCGGGTTTGTCGATCATCCTGATGCTGGTTGTGTTTCGCGGACGCGAGCCGGAGTCGATGAACATCGAGTCAAACGCCGCGGCCCAGAGTTCCTCACAGCTCGCGCCAGGCCCCTCAGTACGCCATGAGATTGTCGGTGGTGAAACACAGGTAATAGAGGTTCCGGTCGAACAAGGGAAGCTTCTTAGTTTCTCAATTGACAAGGGCGATCTGCTTTTGTCGACTGCGCTGTATGCGCCGTCAGGCGAGAGGATGCTCCAATACCGAAGTCAGGATCTGGAGTCCGTACAGATTTCCGCTCCGGCGGATATTGGCGGCAACTACAGGATCGAACTGCAATCTGGCGAGACGGACCAGGTGCGCCGGCCGTTCGAGTTAACAGTCGGACGGTTGACGCCCGTCACCTCTGTGAATCGAAGAGATAGTGACGCCCGACACTTGATCGCCGACGCCGAAACGCTGCGCGTCAACTGGAAGGAATCGGAACTTCGACAGGCGTTAAATAAGTACGACGAGGCGGCGCTCATTTGGACTGCGATCTCCGATTCATCAACTGCTTCACTGGCGAGCTTAAGAGCCGCCGAAGTGTGTTTTCTCTTGAGCGATTTTTCGGAGGCAATCAAGCGATACAAGAGCGCGGCAGCATCGGCGGAAAAGAAAAGTGACCGTTTGGCCCAGGCTCAGGCGTTGAGTCACATGGGCCGTCTAAACTCGCAATTGGGTCAAAACAATCTGGCCCAGCAACAAGTCAATACCGCACTCGATCTCTTGAATTCCGCTGAACCAAATTCAACCCCGACTGCAATAGCCGCGCGTGGGGAAGCGCTTCTCAATATGGCCGAAATCAGCTATTCGAGAGGCAATTTGAAGCGTGCGAAAGAGCAAGTTGAAGAAGCCCAGCGCTTGTTGGACCACGATCGAAAAGCTCAAGCAAGGGCCCTGCGATTCGCCGGTTCGATCGCCGGCACTCTGGGAGACGCGACGAGGGCGGAGCAGCAGATTTCGCAGGCACTCGTCATCTCGCGCGCCATAAACGACAAAGATGGTGAGGCGCTTGCACTGATGCTGATGGGACTGTTTCATGCATTCAACCGCAATTTTGATCGGGCAGTGGAGTTGCAGCACCGCGCTATTGAACTGTTTCATGCGATCGGTGATCGACACAGTGAGGCCATCGCCTTCAATGGGTTGGGCCAGGGTTACCAGGAAACTAACAAAGCTTACGCTCTCGATAGTTATGAAAACGCGCTGCGTCTGTTCGAAAGTACCGCGGCGCTGGATTCAGTCGCTGTCGCACAGTTCAAGCTCGCCACCATGTACGTGGTCGACAATCCCGAGCGGGCTATTAAGTATCTCGAACGCTGTTTGGTCCTGAGTCGTGCCATCGGAAAGCGCGGAACGGAAGCAGATGCTCTGAATGAGATCGCGTTCGTATATGCGTCTCACAACCGTCCCGATGAAGCGGCACGGCGCCACCGCCAACTGCAGACGTTCTATAAGTCGATCGGCGATCGTCGCGGACAAGCGATAGCGCTAAACAACTATGGAGATTTCCTTTTCAGTCTTCCCAAAAAACAACAGGCACTGGATGCATACAGCGAAGCTCTGCCGTTGAGCGAAGCTGTGGGAGACAAGGGGATCTTAACGACCACTCTTTACAACCTTGCGCGTGCTCACCTCGCGGTGGGTAACTATGATGTTGCCCTTTCGCTCGTCGAACGTTCGATCAAGATTATCGAGGACCTGCGGACAAATATCGGAAGTCCGGAGTTACGCGCGTTGTATTTCTCCGGTGTCCGGCCACATTACGATCTGTGCAGAGATATTCTGATGCAACTCGAGCGCGCGCGGCCTGGTGAAGGATTTGCCGCCCGTGCATTTTTAGTGAGCGAGAGAAGTCGCGCGCGCTCGCTGCTCGATCTGGTCCACGAATCGCACTCTGATCTCCGTGAGGGCGCCGCCGCCGGCCTGCTGATGCGTGAACGCGAGGTCGGGAGTCAGATCACGATCCTGCTTCAGCGCCAATGGGACCTGTCGCGGGAGAGCAAAGCAGACCCAGCCGAAGCCACCGAGGTCTCCCGGACGTTGGCGCAACTTAACGTGTCGTACCAGGAGATCCAGGCCAGGTTGAGGGCGGAGAATCCGAGGCAATCGGCGCTGGCTAATTTCGAATTGCAGGACATCGAACAGGTGCAGCAAGCGCTCCGGCCCGGCAACAACGTGCTACTAGAATACGGCTTGGGCGAAGAGCGAAGTTACCTCTGGGCCATAACGTCCAACTCGTTCCACAGCTATCAGCTGCCGGGACGAAGGATCATCGAGGATGCCGTTAAAGAAGTTTACGAATTGATCACCGCCCGCGAGAAGTTTGCGGGCGACTATCAAACGAACGTTGGAGCGGCCGACAAAATTCTGCTGGATAAAGCGAGAAGCTTGAGCCAAATACTGCTCGGCCCAGTGGCCGATGACATCGGAAACAAAACTCTGGTCTTTGTAACGGAGGGAGCGCTACAGCTTGCCCCGTTCGAGGCTCTGCCTGTGCCTCGCAGCCGGGCGGCTGGTCCAGATGAATTAGAAAGACGAATCATCGAAACAAATGAAGTCGTCGCGGTACCGTCTATGTCGACGCTGCTGGCTATGCGCGAAGCGATCACTCGTTCTCCTTCTCGATCCAGGCTGGTAGCAGTTATTGCCGATCCGGTATTCGGGCCAAGTGACGAGCGCGTGGAGAAGGGAGGGCTGTCGCCGGTCGTTGCTCACGCTGAAAGTTCCAAGCGAGACGGATCTGCCGCTAGTTTTCTTCGGGACGGCGGTGTGGCGCGATTGGCCTATGCGTCGGAAGAGGCAAATGTCATCTCGGCCATGGCGCCGCGCGGCAGTGTAATGGTCGCTAAGGGTTTCGACGCAAGTCGTGAAGTCGCAATGAGTCCGCGCATCGGCGAGTATCAGATCGTTCACTTCGCCACCCATGGTTTTGTCGACAGCGAACATCCGGAGTCGTCAGCGATGGTTCTGACTATGGTGGACGAAAAAGGCGCTGAGATAAATGGATTGATGCCGCTACACGACATCTACAATTTGGATTTGTCCGCGCAGCTTACGGTGCTGAGTGCGTGTCAGACGGCTTTGGGAAAAGACATAAAAGGAGAAGGACTGGTT
>DATANW010000471.1:0-9711 GCA_036266055.1 Pyrinomonadaceae bacterium
CAGGTGCACTGTTTGCGGCAGTTTCACAAGATCAGACTCGGCTTCCAGGCCGGCGGCAATCGTATCGCTTTCGGCGCCCTTGTACTGACGACTGAACGTCGCCGAATCAAAAAGGACCGACGGCACGCGCTGGCAGTTGAAGCGACTCATGAGTTCACGCAATCCGCCGCTCGCGATCTGTTTGTAATGTCGCGCCATCGTGTGTGGCGCGCGCTTGAGTGAATCGGCCAGCGCATCCGCGACTACTAATGCCCGAGGATCATTTAGCACGTCTAGCCGGTACCGTACCTTCAGATAATCTTTCCAGGCTTGTGGGCCGACTCCGGCTTCAACGAGTCCCTGGTCCCAGTTTATAAACTCCTGCACGTGCAGGCGGTGAAGTATCTCCGGCAGCTCGCCCGCCGTGACGTGCAGACGCTTCCGCCAGACTTCAAACGTCGAGGTTTGATCTTCGCCGGCGGCCGCTTCCCAGAGCAGGCGAATCAAGAGGTGTCGAGTATCTAATCGCGGCGCTATTTCTTCTAATAGCTCGGCGAAGTGGCGGTAAAGATGGCCGCCGAGAAGTTCGTCGACGTAGAGTCGTTCGCAATCGAGGTACGAATCCAGCGAGGCGTTCTTCTCGCGTGCCGCCTGCAGAAAGATGCTGATGAAAAACGGATTACCGGCGAACTGTTGGACCAGCAGATCGCGTGATTCTTCGCTGATGGTTACGTGCTGACGGCGCGCCACATGCTCGACCAGCACCGCAGCGTCTTTCGCATCGAGTTGGCGCAGGCGCAGGATATCGAGCAGCTCAAAGTTGCATTTTGCTTCGTGAGCGGCGGCGAGAATCTGCCGGCGCAAACCAGCCAGCACGAACGTGAAACCTCCCCGTCCAAACACTCGCAACACTTCTGTGCCCAACACCACGACGCCGTTGAGGTACTCGGCGAGCTGCGCTCCATCGAGCATGATCAGCGCCTGTCCACGACCGGGCGGGATTCGTTGCGGCGCTCCGAGACAAAATCGCACAAGCGCCTTGTCGTCGTTACTGAATCGCAGACGCGTGTACGACTCAACCAGCTGTTCGATCCATTCAAGGTCTGCCGGCGGCGCAAGCTCGACCAGCTCCTGTAACGTCAACGTCGAATGCGAAACGACTGGTTCGTCGCGACGGTACGCAATGTACTGCTGGAGAAACGTGTTGAGAAACTCGATCGCCGCGCTGACTGCCGTAGTCTCGTGACGAGTAAACGCAAAGTAGATCGGGATAACTTCAGAACGTTGATTGAAGATTTGATCGTAGGCCTGCCGTAAGAGTTCCGAGACGCCGGCGGAAGGCTCCATCAACAGCAGCAGCCCGCGACCGGTGTTTGCCGGTTCCGCCTGGGCCATCACTCGGTTCAATTCCTCGCCGCGCCCGACAAAGTCGTACTGCGTCACGCGGCCAAGGATGCGCCGAAAGTTTTCGCTGGAGCTGCGCTTGTTCATTTGCCCTGCTGGTAACTCCCGCTGTCATCCAGGTAAAACTCGACGCGATCTTTGCCAAGGCTCTTCGCCTGGTACAGTGCGCGATCGGCAGCCGCGATGATCGTCTCGGAAGCGTTAACCATCTGCGAGAACGTCGAGACGCCGACGCTGATCGTCACGCGGCCCAACGGCTGGCTCTTGCCGTGCGGGTAGTGTGTGCTGTTGACGCGGTGTCTGATGCGTTCGGCGATCGTACCTGCTTCCGCGAGGGCGGTTTGCGGCAACAGGATGCAGAATTCTTCGCCACCGTAGCGCGACGCGACGTCAGCGGAACGAAGCGCGGCCTTTAGACAATGCCCGGTGATCTGGATGGCGAGATCCCCGGCCTGGTGGCCGTTCTTGTCGTTGTAAGCTTTGAAGTCGTCGATGTCGATCATCAGAAAGCTCATCGGCAGGTCGTAGCGTTTCGAGCGGTTCAACTCTTCCGAGAGACGCTCTTCGAGATAACGACGGTTGGGGAGGCCGGTGAGCGAGTCGGTGATCGACATCAGTTGAAACTCGGTCGCGCGTTCCTGCCACTCCGCACGTTCCAGCGCGACTGCCATCTGCGGCCCGATTATTTCAAGCAGGCTCAGATCGATCTCGTCGAAACGGCGTCCGCCTGTTTTGTCGGTGACGTTGAGTACGCCCACTTTGCGACCGCCGATAGTGATTGGATAGCTGATGAACGAGTCTGTTTTGTAAGAACGCTCCGCAGGCGCCGGGCGACGACCAGAGCTCCGTAGGTCCCGCACGACGATCGGCTTGCCGGTGTTCATGGCTTCGCCTGAGACTCCTTCGCCCACTCGAATTGGACCAATCAACGCCGGATCGGTGGCGAAACCACTCGCGGATTTTAAAATCAACTCGTTTGATTCTTCGTTCAGCAGCAGCAGCGACGCGCGTTCCGATTGGAATAGCTCTTTGGAGTTTGCGACGATCGATTCGTAGGTTTCTGCCGGCTCGGGGCGGCTGATTCGTTCGAGAAAGTGTTGCAGCGAGTCGGTGAAGCGCGAACGGTATTCGAGTTCGTTGCGCAGGCGCTGGAGTTCTTGTTCCAGATCGGGTTGTGGTTTCTCTTCAATCTGTGTTTCCTGTTTGCTCACAGATCCGTTTGAGCTTGCTGTCGCCAAACGACGCGCCGCCTTGTCGACGCGTTCCGCCAGCTCGGTCAAACGTTGTTGCTCCGCGAAGAGAATGTTGGAGAAGACGTCTTCGGAGGTTGCGAGACTTTGCAGATCTCCCGAGCGGAAACGTTCCATCAGCTGGTGATAATCAAGACTCTTCACGAACGCACGGCCCCCGATCACCGCGAGCTTTCGCTTGCTGCCGCCAATCTCAACAGGTTTCGCGAAGCAATGCAGTCCGGCGTGACACTCGTATTCGACCGTGTCGCCGGCTTTGATTGCACGTGAATGGGCGACTCCGCAATACGGGTCGCAGAGCGTTGCGTGCTCTGGGGAGGTTTGAAAGGCCTGACAGATCGAGTTGTTGTTTGAGATTGCGATTGCGGGAGGCTGATGCCCGTCGACCAGCAGAAGCGCCAAACTGCACGATTCGGCAAGACCGTCCTGGACCTCCGTCCAGGCGGGCGGAGCGTCATCGCGGTGTTCCTGAGGATTCAGGGCAATGGGGGACCTTTTTGGCATCTATTCGGGGCGTCCTGCCTGGTTCTCGTTACCACAGCAAGTATAGATTTCAACTGTGTGAGCTACAACGACTTAGCCACGGCTCGCACAGAATCCGGGCAATTCAAATCGTCCGCACGCGAGGTTCACGCTAGTGGTAAAGGTTCAATAGGGGCGGTTTTTCGGGGTGTCGGGGGGTATCGCGACGATCTCAGGCCTTGTTGGTTCGTGCCGGGAGTTGTCACCGTTCTTCTACGAATGTCGATGCCGTCGCCAACGACGCGGCCTCGCTAAAGGCCCCCAGGTTCACCTGACTAAATAAACGTCCCAGGCCCAGCGGCCCGATTGTTGGCCCTGCGAGTTCTTGACTTTGGCCCGATAGCGGAACTGATTGCCGTACATGTCTGTTTTCTTCGATTGTTTATAGTCGAGGTCGATTGTGGCCACGTTCAGAGCCGGCAACAGCTGTAGCTCATCGGGTTCTGAGAGAGCATTGCGATTTCTATCCTGCCACAGTCTCAAGCTGCCGAAGACAGCGTCACGGCTATCGATCTGTCCATCGGCGTTGCCGCCGTTTGCTCGCTCGTCGTATTCCGCCAACGCGCGGAAGCCGTTCTTCTTTTCTCCCTTTGGAGGTTCGGGTTGTGGCGAGACATCGCCAAACAGTTCCGTGCCGTCGTCGATCGTTCTGTTCCGATCGCGATTGAGAACGAGCCACGCGTCGTCAGTGTCGATGGCGGTCCAACTGAGTCGTTCTTTTCCTCCGATGTTGTTCAGGTTGAAGTCCACTCCGGCTGCACTGCTGGTGAGACTGAACCCATTGCCGGCGACATCGATCAAGATCGGAGTGTTGTAAGGCACACAGGTGCACCATTCGAAACTCCAGCCACCGTTCTCGCAGACTTCAAAGAAAATCTCGCAAGCAGGCGGAGGATCTGATTGGCAATAGTCGTTGAGTGGATTCCAGTACCAACCGAAGTTATCGCAGTCTGATTGTGCTGTTGGGGCTGTTTCACGACAGCCGCCACTGAAGCTCCACACGAAACCGAGAGCGAGACAGGTTGCTTGCGGAAGGTTTGGCACTTCGACGCAGAAGTTTACGCAGAGTGGTTGCGGCAGGCGGACTTCCGTGGTGCCTGCTGGGCAGAAGATGGGGTTGTAGAAGCAAGGTTCTGGAACGCAACATGGACCAACAACGTCATAGAATCCGTCACTGGGACAGCCGCCGATATAATCCCGGCGACAAGTATCTAGCGGCTTTCTGGTCGGGCAGAATTCCGGGAACGTTGCTGGGCATGACGGTGTGGGTGATGGTACTGGCGTTGGCGTTGGGGTGGGTGTAGGTAGTGGGCCGAGGCAAGCTACCGAGCCAAAGCGCGGGCATGAAACACCTTGGAGGGTACAAGGAGAGTCTATCTCAACCAGTGTTCCGCACACCCCAAGCCGATCGGAGCATGTAGTTGTTTGCACCGTCTGAACGTTGATCGCACAAACACAATCGTAAAGGGTGAACTTGAATTTGTTGCAGGCTGTCTCTGGGCAACATATGTCGGGGGATGAGGCGGCACCAAGAGCTTCCGTTGCGAACCGAGAATCCCCAAGAAAAAAAGCAACCGGCAGGACGTCTGCCGGTTGTCTATAGTTCTCTGCATACAAAGCAGAAAAGATTGTTGGTGTTCTTGACCATTGATCCGGTGGACGTGGTTTCTCAAGACACGCGCCACGGCCGTTCGGATCTGGCTTGGGAGGAAAAGGGACGCCGCTCATTGAAGTAAAACCCGTGCCATCGTCATACATTAAATGGCTAATCCATACCTCCACTTTCGTCGGGTCACTCTTGTTATTTTTATTACGCCAAGCCTCATATCCTGTTCTCCAGTTCTCCTCGAATGTAAAAACGTGAGTGGTGTTGGGCTCGATAGGGATGTCTTGCGGCAAGGGTCTTGTATCGGGATCGTGCAGTTCAGCTCTTCCATACATCAAAGGAAATGCCATCTTCGCGCCACGTTCGTTCATGACTACATCGGGCATGATGACCTCAAGGGCTAGGAAATAGATCGGTTTGTCTGAGGTGTTCGTCACTTCGATCTCGATATCGCGAAACCAGTTCTTGTTATTCGGATCGAGCGCCTTTTTCTCCTTGTCTTTCTTGATTTTCACCTTCAAAGGGACGTGCTCGGGGATCTTGTTTTCAAAGGTGCGCTTTGCCTGCTGAGGTGCAGCATTTTGCACCAACGCGAATTGCGAGCACACGACTACCGCAGCGATGCCGATTAGCAACAGACTGATAACGTTTCGTCTGGTGAAAGACGTATGCGAGCGTTTCATCATGAGGACTCCTTGAGGGTGCTGAAATGACAGCCAAGAGCTGTCTAGAGGGCGATGAACGCGTTTACTGTACGCGCAGCAGAGAGAGCAGTCAATAATTTGGCGACGGCGTGATTACTCAGTGACGCGGGCGCTGACGCCACTCTCCAGCCCCGGAGCGGCGCCGGGTGGGACGTCTTCGATGTGCGGCTGCGAGGGGCTGATGCGGATGCAGGCCGCGAAGTGGGCCGGCTTGATTTGGACCAACTGCGGCACCACTTCTTTGCAAACCTCAATCGCATACGGACAACGCGTGTGAAACGGACAGCCCGACGGCGGATTGATCGGTGACGGCACGTCACCTTCCAACACGATCCGTTGTCGCGTCGACTCGATCTGCGGATCGGGCACCGGCACAGCGGAAATCAACGCCTTCGTGTATGGCATCAATGGCTCGTGATAGATCGTCTTCGCATCGGCGATCTCGACAAGCCGGCCGAGATACATCACCGCCACTCGATCAGACACGTGTCGAATCGCACGCAGGTCATGCGAGATAAAGAGGTACGTCAGGTTCTTCTCACGACGCAGCTTTTCGAGCAGGTTCATGATCTGCGCCTGGATCGACACGTCCAGCGCGGAGATCGGCTCATCGGCGACAATGAAATCCGGATCGACCGCCAGCGCACGCGCGATGCCGATACGCTGTCGCTGACCGCCGGAAAACTCGTGCGGGTAACGCTTGATGAATCGCTTGCTCAACCCAACAGTTTCGAGCAACTCCTGCACGCGTTCTTCCGCTTCCCTGCCTCTTGCCAATCGAAACGTCTCGAGCGGCTCGCCGACAATCTGCCCGATTGTCATGCGCGGATTCAGCGACGCATACGGATCCTGAAAAATGATCTGCAAGTGCCGTCGTTCTTCACGTAACTGTCGTGCAGACAAGTGGGCCAGGTCACGTTCGCCATAAAAAACCTGCCCGGAGGTCGGTTCCGTCAACCGCAGGATCGCACGCCCCAGCGTCGACTTCCCGCAGCCCGACTCGCCAACCAAGCCAAGCGTCTCGCGGCGAAAGATATCAAGCGAGACCCCATCGACTGCCTTAACGACCCGTTTCTCAGAGTTCCCGCCGAACAACCTGTCGAGCGCACCACCACCGCCGAGATCGAAATGCACCTTCAGATCTCGAATCGAAATCAGTGGCTCTCGCTCAACGTCACTCATGAAACTCTCCCGCCGCCTGACTCCGCATAAACCTCACGCGCAAAGTGGCACAACGAATAATGGTCCGACGTGAGCTGCACGAACGGCGGAAACTCGCGATGACAAATCTCCTGCACCTTCTCGCAGCGCGGCGCAAACGGGCACCCCGGTTTCAGATGCGCGACGTCAGGCGGCAGACCGGGAATCTGATAAAGCTTGCCTTGTTCGGCAGTCGGATCCGGCACCGAACGCAGCAATCCTTTCGTGTACGGATTGCCCGGCAACGCAAACAGTTCAGACGTCTTCGCCTGCTCGAAGATCTTCCCCGCGTACATCACGATCACATGGTCCGTCATACCCGCCACGACGCCGAGGTCGTGCGTGATCAGAATCACACTCGTGCCCGTCTCCTGTTTGAGCTTCTTGATCAACTCGAGGATCTGCGCCTGGATCGTAACGTCGAGCGCGGTCGTCGGTTCGTCGGCAATCAGCAGTTCCGGTTCACACGAAAGTGCCATCGCAATCATTACGCGCTGTCGCATGCCGCCTGAAAACTCGTGCGGATAGCTGTCGGCGCGAGAACGCGCGTCGGGGATACCGACAGTCTCGAGCATCTTGACCGCGTGTGCGTGCGCCTGAGCTTTCGAGTGGCCCAGGTGAAGCTGCGTCATCTCCATCAACTGCTTGGAGATCTTCATGTACGGGTTGAGTGAGGTCATCGGATCCTGAAAGATCATGGCGATGCGCCGACCGCGGACCTTTCGAATCGCTTCGTTGGTGAGCAACAACAGATCCTGCCCGTTGAAGACGACTTCGCCGGAGACGATCTTTCCCGGCGGATCCGGCACGAGTCGAATGATCGAAAGGTTCGTAACCGACTTGCCCGAGCCCGACTCGCCGACGATCCCCAACGTCTCCCCACGCTTGAGTTGAAACGTGATGCCATCGACGGCTTTCACTATGCCGTCTTCAGTTTCGAAGTAAGTGCGAAGGTCCTTGACCTCGAGCAGATGTCCGTTCTTTTCGTTCAAGTGGTCCTCATCTGCGGGTCGAGCGCGTCGCGAAGACCGTCACCCAAAAAGTTGAGCGAGAAGAGCGTCAACGCCATCGTCACACCGGGGAAGATCAACTGCCAGGGAAAGATCGCGATGTTTTGAATGCCGTCCGACGCCAGGCTGCCCCACGACGCGAGCGGCGCCTGCACGCCAAACCCGAGGAACGAGAGAAACGCTTCCGTCAACATGATCTGCGGAATCGTCAGCGTGGCGTAAACGATCACGGGCCCCAAGGTGTTTGGCACGAGGTGGCGAAAAATGATGCGCGGCGTCGAAACACCCGTGGCTTTTGCGGCCAGGACAAATTCCTGGTTCTTCAGCGACAACACCTGACCGCGAACGATGCGCGCCATCGTCAACCACGACACCGACCCCAGCGCCACAAAAAGCAGCACAAGCTGCCCGCGCGGCGTTTGACTGCGAAACATCGACAACAACACGATCACGACAATCACGTACGGCAGTGAATACAGCACGTCGACAACCCGCATCATGATGTTGTCGAGTCGTCCGCCGATGTAACCTGCAATCGCACCGTAGCTGACGCCGATCAGTAATGACACCAATGTCGAGATGATGCCGACAAACAGCGAGATCTGCCCTCCCTGCAGCACGCGCGCAAGTTGATCGCGTCCGGCGTTGTCGGTGCCCATCGGGTGTGTCCAGGTAAATTCACCGTTCGGACCAGTGAAGGGCGGAAACGATTTGACCAGGCCGGTGCCCGTAGGAATGAGGTCAGGCGTGAAGCCCGTTGTGCGCTTGATCACCGTTGGACCAATCACAGACGCGAGCGTAATCAAAGCAACGACTACCAGGCCAAACACGGCGAGCTTGTTTTTCAACAATCGCCGCCACGCATCGCGCCACAACGAAGTGCCGCGCACGAATTCGCCTGCTTCAGCCGAACGAACGTCAGCCTCGGCGACCGCCATCTCCGGCGCAACGTGAATCAGATCGGCGTCAGGTTTTTGGTCCGCAGACATAAAGCTCAATATCTCACGCGTGGATCGAGATACGCATAAGCAATATCGACCAGCAGGTTCATCAACAACAACGTGATTGCGATAAACGCGACGATGCCGATGATGAGCGGCTCGTCGCGGTTCAGCGACGCCTGAATGAAATAGTTTCCCAATCCCGGCAGCGCGAAGATCCTTTCGACGACGACGGTTCCCGTTAACAGAAAAGCGAGCGCCGGTCCGGTGTAGGAGATGACCGGCATCAAGCCGCCGCGCAGTGCGTGTTTGATCACGACGTCTTTCTCGCTCAAACCTTTCGCCCGCGCAGTGCGAATGTAGTCAGACCGTAATACTTCGAGCATGCCGGCACGCGCCAGACGCGCGATGTAGGCCATGTAGATCGCCGAGAGCGTGATGACCGGAAGAATCAGGTTCCGACTCGGAAAACCGCCCCAGCGCGACGGCGGCAGCCAGTAAAGACTTAACGAAAAAACAAGGACCAGGATCGGACCAAGCACGAAGTTCGGCACGGAGATGCCGAGCATTGCGAGCGTCATCGACCCGTAGTCCCAACGCGAATTTTGTTTGAGTGCGGCGATCGATCCGGCGGCGATGCCGATGATCAGCGCGAGTATGTAAGCGAGTAATCCGACCGCGGCCGAAACCGGCAACGAGCGCCAGATGATTCCGTTTACGGATTGCCCTTCATACTTCAGCGAGGTGCCGAAGTCGCCGTGACGGACGATGCCCCACAGCATTTTGCCGTATTGCTGATACCACGGTTTGTCGAGGCCGTACTTTTCGCGGATGCTTTTTTCGATCGCGGGAGGGAGTTGCTTCTCGCCACTGTAGAAGTTGCCGGGAGCGAGCTTGATCAGACCCCATGTGATCGAGATCACAACGAGAATCGTAGGAATTGTGACCAGGAGTCTTCTGAGTATGAAGCGAATCATTGTGTCAGCTAACTGAGACTTAATCCGCCGTCATATCCGGCACGCCGTAGTCCCACTTGGACGGATCGCGTTCGATGTAGACGTATTTCCACGGGAACAGCGAACCGGCGTTGGGATA
>DATANW010000472.1:0-13716 GCA_036266055.1 Pyrinomonadaceae bacterium
ATCAGTGGAATCCGCGGTTGAAAATATCAAGCTTTCAGTATTTCTCCAGGAAGTCCGCCGCTGTCTCAACTCTCAATCGCAACTGCTCGGCGCAGCGGATCGCTCCGGCCTGCGCATCCTCGAAGCGACCGACGTCCGCGGCCTGCGCTTTCGCGCCGTCTTCATTGCCGGCCTCATCGAAGGCGGCTTTCCGCTGCGCGCCTCGCGCGACTGGATTTACCCGCACGAAGAACGCGAGCGCCTGAAAGAGTACGGCCTGACGCTCGAAGACATCTCGCCCGCGACGCTGCTCAAAGAGGAACACTATTTCTACCAGGCCGCCTGCCGCGCTACCGAGCGTCTCTTCCTGAGCCGCCCGCTAATGCTCGAAGACGACTCCGAAACAGTCAGCTCGTACTACGTCGACGAACTGCGACGCGCCGTTTCGCCTTTCGAAGTCGAGACTGAAATCGTTCGCCGCGATTATGAGGGCAGTAACTTCGACGACGTCTCCACGACGACCGACATGAGTGTCGCGCTCGTGCGGCAGGACGAACGTCATCGCCACCCGATCGTCAAAGACAAGCTGCTGCCGTTGCCGCGAGTCACGCGTCTGCTCACGCTCGCGCGCAACGACCGTTACATCAGCGACTCTGCCTTGCGACGCATCGAGATCGAACGGGAACGCTGCGGCACGAGGTTTGGTCCATACGACGGCGAGATCACCGATCCGCACCTGCTCGACCTGTTGAAGCAGAGATTTGGTCCGGACTTCGTGCACAGTGCGAGCGGTCTCAGCGTTTATGGCAACTGTCCGTATCGCTTCTTCGCGCAACGCGTGCTGCGACTCGAACCGCGTGGCGAAGCCGCGCTCGACTTGCAAGCGATCGACGCGGGCAAGTTGCTGCACGACGTCTTGCGTCGCTTCTTTGAAAAGCACCGCCGCCAGCCGCTGTATCAGCTGGATCGGAAAGCATTGCGCACGGAGCTGGCGCACATCGCCGACGCGGTCTTTGACGAACACGAGCGTGTCGTGCCGCCGCTGAATAAACAGATCTGGAAGATCGATCGCGAGATTCGGAAGATCTTGTTGGACCAGGTGCTGTTGTACGAGTTGGAGCTGCAGGAAGAGTCGGCGGCGCAACAGGTGTTGCCCGCGTATTTCGAGGTCGCGTTTGGCGGCGCAAGGTCCGCCGCGAAGGATCCTGATTCAACTGACGAGCCGCTCGAACTCACGCGCCCGACGTTGATCGGCGACGAAGCGATCAAGATCAGCGGACAGATCGATCGCGTGGACATCGCTCGTGATGACACCATAGTCGCGTACGACTACAAGCTGTCGACCGGAGCGAGCAAGTGGGACATCGTTTCCGGGCGCAGTCTTCAGCTGCCGATCTATCTCGAGGCACTCGAGAAATTGATTTTGCCGGATCGCCCGATTGCCGGGGGCGGTTACTACATCATTCGCGGCGGGCAGGAACGCCGGAACCGCGGCCTGTATCGCTCGACTCAGTTGGACTACCTCAACGTGCGCGCGAAGCTGTCGATCTATTCCGACGAGGAATGGCAGCAGGTTCGCGAGCAAGTGATCGCGAAGATCTGGAAGTTTCTCGACGGCATGCGCGCCGGCCGGTTCGTCGTAGATCCATCCGAGCGGCAGAAGACTTGTCGCTTCTGCGATTACGGTGCGGTGTGTCGCTACAACCGCGATCGCATCGAGAAGAAGAAAAGATCTGTGTAATCCGTGTCTGAAGCAGTGAAACGAGAAAAGCGCGAACTACTTCCCGAGCAGGCAGCCGCTGCTTACGAGATCAAAAAACACATCTCGGTGACGGCAGGGCCGGGCTCCGGCAAGACGACGGTCCTCGTCGAGCGCTATCTCCACATCCTGCGCGAACAAAGTCTTTCGATCGATCAGATCGTCGCGATCACCTTCACGAATCGCGCCGCCAACGAAATGCGCGAACGTCTGCGCAAAGAGCTCAACGGAATCCTCGACACCACTACCGGCGACGAACGCCGTCGCTGGCTCAACTACAAGCGCACGCTCGACGGCGCAGTGATCACGACGATTCACGGTTTTTGCGCGCGGCTGTTGCGTGAGTTTCCACTCGAAGCGCGCGTCGATCCGCAGTTCATGTTGCTGGACGAACATCAGGCGGCGCTGATGCTGGAATGGATCGTCGAGGAGGTGCTTTCGGAGTTCATCAGTGCAGGCCACCCGGAGATCTCGCGCTTGACGCTCGGCGTCGGCCGCAGTCGATTGGCGGCCGCATTGGCCCAGGTTTATCGCGACGCCCGTGGCCAGGGCTTGGCCTTTGAAGAGTTGGCGGTGGCTACGGGGCGTGTCCACGCAACGGCAGAAGATCACGCACGCGCGATCGAAGACCTGGACCGTGCGATGGCGGCTTTGCTTGCAGCACGGCGCACGACGCCCGCGGCGCGCGCGAATCAGCAACAACTGATGTCCGGCTGGCCTGAAGTTCGAAAACTCATACAAACAGTTCCGTCGCATGAAACGTTGGCCGATTACTGTCGCCGCATCGGTGAGTTTCGCGAGCAGCTTCGGCCTGCGGCTCGTTCGCCGATCGCCGACCACGTTCGAGAGATCGACACGCTCGTTTGGGAAAAAGAGTTACAGGGTCGCATCCCGCAAGTTTGCCTCGACCTGTTCGCGCAGCAGTACGCGCTCGAGGTGGTCAACTTGCTGATCAGCATCGACCGCCGCCTCAACGAGGAGAAGCACAAGCTTTCGGCGCTGGATTTTGATGATTTGGAATCGCGGACGATGGTGTTGTTGGAGCGTCCGGAGGTGATCGCGCGCACTGAAGATCGCTACCGGTTCTTTCTTGTCGACGAGTTTCAGGACACGAATGGCGTGCAGCAACGACTGCTCGAACGCCTCGCATTGCCCGTCGGCAGAAAAGCGGCGAACCTCTTTATCGTCGGCGATCGAAAGCAGTCGATCTACAGCTTTCGCGGCGCGGACGTCGACGTGTTTCGCGAGATGACGTCGGTGCTGGTCGCAGCCGGCGGAGAAACAAAGCCGCTGCAACTGAACTTTCGCAGTCAGCCGCCCTTGATTGCGTTCTTCAATTATCTATTTGCGCGCCTGTTTGAGTTACCTGTAGACATGCCACCCGAATTGCGCAAGTCGCTCGACGAGCTTGGTTATGTGAAGCACGAAGACAGCGAACCGAAGCGCGACTTCCGCGATGAAGGTCCTTTGGTCGAGTTAATGGTCACGGCAAAGGTTCCTGTCGAAGACGATCCCAACGCCGAGCAGGACACGCGCGTGCTCGACGCGAAACAGATTGCGCGTCGCATCGCTGCACTGAAGTTGGCAACGCCCGATCTGAAGTACGGCGACATCGCGTTGCTGTTTCGCGCGATGACGCACGTGCAGATCTATGAGTCGGCGTTTCGCCAAGCGAACATCCCGTATCAGACCGTGCTGGGCCGCGGTTTCTACGAACGTGAAGAGATCACGGACCTGATCCAACTACTGCGATTTCTTGACAACAAGACTGACGAACTCGCGCTTGCGGCGGTGCTGCGGTCGCCGCTGTGCGGGATCTCCGACAATGCGCTGCTCGCGCTGCGAACGCCAACGACGCGAACGCTCTTCGCCGCTTTGCAGCATCATCGCGACGTCGAATACATCGCGGATGAAGAACACGAGCTGCTGGACCGTGCTTGCCGTTTAATCAGTCGTCTTGTCGCTCGCCGTCATCACTACTCGATTCACGATCTGCTTCGTCTGGCGGTTCAGGAGTCGGAGTACATGACCGTCGTCGCGGCGAACTTCGACGGCGCGCAACGTCTCGCGAACATCCAGCGCCTGTTCACGCTGGCGTCGCGGTTCGAGAGTTCCGGTACGCATCTGATTCGCGACTTCGTGCGCTACGTCGAGGAGTTTGAAGCGATTGGCAGTCGCGAGAGTGAAGGTCAGATCGATCAGGCTGCGGATGCGGTGCGGCTGATGACGATCCACCAGGCGAAGGGGCTCGAGTTTCCCGTGGTGATCATTCCGGATCTGCAACGGCTGTCGCGCGTGGCGACCGACAACTGGGTGCTGCTCGATCGGCATCAGGGTCTGACGTTGAAGGTGCCTGATGGTCGCGGAAATCTGGTTGCTGGTTGCACGTTCAGCGCGTTCGAAAGACGCCACGGCTTTCGCGAACTGTTCGAGAGCATGCGCCTGCTGTACGTCGCCGCGACGCGCGCCGAAGATCGATTGATTCTTTCGGGCGCGACTGACGAGCTTGCGGCTTTGAGTCGCACGAACGACTCGTGGCTCAAGTGGATCTGGCAAGCGCTCGAACTCGACGGCCGAACGCAAACACAAATGGTCGAACTCCCGGGTGACGTGCAGCTTCAGCTCACGATCAACCTCGCAGACGCCCTAGTGCCGCAGGTCGAAGCCGAAGCGGACGAAGTGCTTGATCCTGGACCAGCGGGTGAGTCGCTGGGCGCGGTGTTTCCGTTGCGGCGTCCGGTTATCGCCACTGCCGGCAGCTCGATTCATCGTTTCAGTGTTACGCAGCTCATCAACTATCAACGTTGCCCGCGACAGTATTACTTCGAACGCGTGCTGCGTTTGCCGCAGGCGGATGAACTGGCGATTTGGAACAACGCAGAAGCGCCGGAGCCGCCGTCGAACATCAACGCGACGTTGAAAGGCGCAGTGATTCACCGTTTTTGCGAGCGCTACAGTCCCGACCAGGACAGTGAAGAGTTGTTGCGTCAGAGTTTTGCGGAAGTGCTGCGGCTGCGGCAGGCGCAACTGGCAGACCGGCTCGTCGAGATCAATCCGGAAGCCGCCATCAAGGATCTGTTGCCGCTCGCGAAGAACTATCTCGTCAGCGATGTGTTCAAGCGTGTCGAGTCGGCGCGCAAGGTTTCGGCGATCAGACCGACGGGAGAAGCCGGCTTGTGGAGCGAGTTGAGTTTTCGTCTGCGGCGGCCGCTGGGGATTTTAAGTGGCATCATCGATAAGCTGCTGATCACGCAGACGCCGGAAGGTTGGTTTGAGGCCGAGATCATCGACTTCAAAACGAACCGGATCAGGGTCGACGTTCCGGCGGTTGTTTACGAAGCGCCGGCGAAGCGGCGACGTTCGCGCGAGGCGCAGTTCGCGTTCGACTTCGAACCCGAGCCGGAGCCGCCGGTGCTTGATGTTGCGACGAACAACATGATCGAGATCACTGCGCGCGACTACCAGTTGCAAATGCAGGCGTACGCTCATGCGGTGCGCGAACTCATTCCCTCACTTGCGACAGCCAGGATCCGCGTCACGCTTCATTTCCTGGATCCGAATGTCGAAACTCATTTGTCTGACGACTTGCTCGATGCGGAGCGTTGTGCGCGAGCGATTGACGAAGCGATGATGCGCATCGTCACCTCCGCCGACCCCGAGCACTTCCCCGTCAAAACCGCGCCACACTGTCGCATGTGCAACTTCCTCCGCGTCTGCACGGCCGGGCGAGAGTATTTGCGCTAACTGCACTCCACGGATAACATCCGCAGCCTATGGTCACAATCAAATCCTTCGACGGCGGCGAGTTCGACGCTTACCTCGCGCTGCCTGCGGGTGGCTATGGCCCAGGCATCGTCGTGCTCCAGGAAATCTTCGGCGTTAACGACAACGTCCGCAGCATCGCCGATTGGTATGCGGCGCATGGCTTCGTCGCGATCGCTCCCGACCTCTTCTGGCGCCTGGAACGCGGCGTTCAACTCACCGACAAAGGCGACGACTGGCAAAAGGCGATCGCTTACTACCAACGACTTGACGAAGCGAAAGCTGTCGAAGACTCAGCTGCCACGCTTGAATTTCTCAAACGTCACACCGCATGCAGCGGACGCGCCGGCGCAGTCGGCTTCTGTCTCGGCGGCAACCTCGCATATCTCTTATCGGTTCGTTTCAAACCGGATTGCGCCGTCGGTTACTACGGCGTCAGCATCGAAAAATCGCTGAGCGAAGCCACGAACCTGACCAGTCCGCTGATGCTGCACATCGCCGGCGACGACAAGTTCTGCCCGCCTGAAGCACAACGCCAGATTCACGAAGCACTCGACGGAAACACGCTCGTAACGCTGCACGACTACCCGCACGAAGGCCACGCGTTCGGCCGCGTCGGTGGCGAACACTACAACGCCGCGGCTGCGGAACTCGCAAACCTGCGCACGCTCGAATTCTTCGTCAATCATCTCGCCGGCGCCGGTCTTGCGAGCGCGCAACAAACGCTCTCGATGCGCTGGGACGACCACGTCAAATACGAATTCGCGACGCGCAACACTGACGACACGCTCGAAACGATGGTCGCCGACGCTTACGTCAACCACGTTCCCGTGATGACCGGCGGCGTCGGTCACGACGAATTGCGCGACTTCTATTCGCAGCGCTTTATCCCGCAGATGCCGCCCGACACAGCGATGACGCCCGTGTCGCGCACGATCGGCGTCGATCGCGTCGTCGACGAGATGGTGTTCGAGTTCACGCACACGATCAAAATGGACTGGATGCTGCCCGGCGTTGAACCGACCGGCAAGCACGTGCGCGTCGCGCTGGTCGTGATCGTCCACTTCCGCGACGGCAAACTCGCGCACGAACACATCTACTGGGACCAGGCATCGGTGTTGGCCCAACTCGGTTTGATCGACGCCGCGCAACTTCCGGTCGCGGGCGTCGAGAGCGCTGAAAAAGTTCTCGATCCGAAACTCCCGTCAAACGAATTGATGAACCCGTGAAAAACGATCGACCCACATCGCGTCTGCGTCGCGATCTCGGCACGCTCGAATCGTATGCGGTAATTATCGGCATCCTGATCGGCGCGGGCATTTTTCAGGTAACAAGCCGCGCCTGGGCGCTGACCGGACCGAGCGTCATTCTCGGCTATCTCGTGCTGACCCCCGCGATCCTCGCCACGTCGATTCCGTACGCGGCGTATCTTTCAACTCCGCTCGGCCGCGAACCCGGCGGCGAATATCTGCACCTCTCGCGCACGTTGAAAGGTTATCGACTCGCTTACATCGGCGCGTGGCTCAAGATCATTTCCTACATCGGCGCCGGCACGTATCTCGCCGACGCGATGGCCGGATACTTCATCGCGTTGAGTGGCGGCCGTATCGGCGAACGGTTGCGCTTGCCGCTCGCACTGGCGGCGCTCGTCGTGTTCTATCTGATTCACGTCATCGGCATTCGCTGGTTCGGGCGTATGCAAGTGGCGATGTCGGCGTTGAAGTGCCTGGCGTTGCTGGTGCTGATCGTTCCCGGTTTGTTTGTGATCGACTTCGCCAACTACACGCCGTTTTTCACGCATAGTTGGGGCGGTTTCGGCGCGAGTTTGTTGCCGTTGTTTTTCGCGTACGCCGGTTTCGAATCGATCGCGCAAACGGCAGGCGAAGTGAAAGACAGCACACGCCGGTTGCCGAAGATCCTGTTGAGAGGGATCACGATCACGGCGCTGATCTATGTGTTCACTTCGATCGTCACGTTTGGCGTGCTGCCGGGCGGACGTTTGCAGATTAGCAACGCGCCGATGGCGGAGGTTGCGTCGATCTATCTTCCGGCAGGCGCGGCGGTGTTCGTGACCATCGGCGCGATCGCCGCGATCATGACGGCGCTCAACGGCACGATCCTGGTGCCGTCCAGATTGGCGATCATGTTTGTCGAAGATCGGCTCGCGCCGCGCTGGCTCGGATTGGTCAACGCGACGACGGCGACGCCGATTCGCGGACTGACGCTGACGTTGATCTGTTGCGCGGTCTTGTTGATCAGCAACCAGCTTTCACTCGCGCTGAACGTTGCGGTATTCGCGCTGATCGTGCTTTATTTCATTCACAGCCTGGTATTTTTGCTGCTCCCTCGTTTGAACCCGACTCTTGCGAGCCAGATCGATATCAACTTGCCGCGCCGGATGCAGCAGGTGGCGGCGGTCGTCTCTGTGCTCGCGATGGGGCTGATGATCGTTATTCAGATCGGCCAGGACGTCGAGGTGCTGCGAACGCAAACGTTGAAACAAAGGATCGACGGAAAAACGCTGACGAGCGTCGAGCTGATTTTGGTTTGGGGCCTCGTCGGGCTCGGGCTTTACCAGCTCGCCCGATCGCAGCGGCGGAATCAACCGGTGCCGGAAGAAGTAGACGTACATGGAGATTGAGGGCAAACGGGTGTTGGTGAGCGGCGCCGGCCGCGGACTCGGCTGGGCGCTCGTGGCGGTTTTGGCGGAAGCCGGGGCGCGCGAAGTCATAGCCGGAACGCGCAAACCGGAAGCACGCGAAATGCTGAAGCAGTTGTCGCCGAACGTGACGCCGGTGCAACTCGACGTGACGAGCGATGCGGACGTCGCGGCCGTTGCCCAGATGGGAACGATGGACATTCTCATCAACAACGCAGGCTTCGCTGGTTTTGGTAATCCGCTCACGATGAGTTTTGACGACATCATGGAAGAGCTGTCGGTGAACTATCTCGGGGTGTTGCGACTGACGCGCGCGATCGTGCCGGGGATGATTGCGCAGCGCGACGGGATGGTCGTGAATATCGCGACGGCGTTTTCGAAAGTGAACCTGCCGCTGGTTGGGACGTACTGCGCGACGAAGTCGGCGTTGTTATCATTGGGCCAGGCGATGCGCGCGTATCTCGCCGAGGCGAACGTGCGCGTGATCACGGTGTTGCCGACTACGATCGATACCGATATGAGCAGCGGCGCCGATGTGCCGAAGATGACGAAGGAGTTTGCGGCGGCTGAGATACTGGCTGCGATTCGCGCAGAAGCGCACGATCCGCCGATCGGCGACGAAGCGAAGAGCATTCTCGACGAATTTTATCGAGATCCGGTTGGTCTAGAAAAGATGTTAATGAAGTACAAGTAATCCGTCTTTAGAGCGATGATCGATCGACGACGCGAAGAGTTCCCCACACTGGCTTCGGGCATCCATCTGCTCAGCCACAGCCTCGGCCCGGTGCCACGCACCGTCCGCGAGTCGATGATCGCCTACTGCGACGCCTGGGAGTTTCACACCAGCGAAGACGCCTGGGCCACAACCTGGTGGCAACTGTCGCGTCGCGTCGGCGATCGCATCGCGCGCATCCTCGGCGGCGAACCTGGTTCGGTGCAGATTCAACCAAACGCATCCATCGGCCTCGCCACCGTCGCTTCCTGCTTCGACTTCCACTCCGGACGACGAAACAAAGTCGTCACCACCGCGCTCGACTTCCCGTCGATGGAATACATCTGGAACGCGCAACGGCAAACGGGCGCGGACGTCGAGATCGTCCCATCAACAGGCGGCATCTCGGTTCCACTGGAGAAAATTCTCGACGCGATTGACGAAAAGACGGGTCTTGTCGCGCTGTCGCATACTTCGTATCGCAGCTCGTATCGCATCGACGTGCAGCCGATCGTCGAACGCGCGCACGCGAAGGGCGCGCTGGTGCTGTTGGACGTTTATCAATCTGCGGGCGTGCTACCGCTGCACGCGGCCGACTGGAAAGTTGATTTTCTGATCGGCGGGACGATCAAGTGGCTCTGCGGTGGCCCGTCGTGCGGTTACCTGTACGTCCGTCCCGATTTGCAACACGATCTGGCGCCGCGGTTGACTGGCTGGGTGGCCCACGACTCGCCCTTTGATTTCGCGCCCGCGCCGATGCGTTACGCGCGCTCGGTACGGCGCTTTGCACAAGGCACGCCGAGTATTCCCGCGCTTTACTCCGCAATACCCGGTCTCGACATAGTCGAGTCAGCCGGTGTAATTGAGATCGCGGAAGAGTCGCAACGACGCACGCAGCACATGATCGATTTCGCCTTGAGCCGCGGTTGGACCGTCAACACGCCGCTCGAGTTGAATAAACGTGGCGCGTCCGTCATGATCGGCGTCGACAATGCGCCGACCGTGGTCGAACAACTCGCTGAGAGACACGTGTTCGTCGACAGTCGCCCGGGAGCGGGTTTGCGTATCTCGCCGCACTTTTTCAACACAGACGAAGAGATTGATGAAGCCATGAACATCCTCGCGGCTTTAATCCGCAAATGAAAATCAACGAACCAGCGCCCGATTTCTCGTTGCCCGACGGAAACGGCGAACAGTGGCGTTTGTCGGACCATCGCGGCAAAGTTGTCGTGCTGCTTTTCTATCCTGGCGACGAAACGCCGGTCTGCACGAAGCAGATGTGTTCCGTGCGCGATCGTTGGGAAGATTACACACGAACGGGTGCGGAGGTTGTCGGTATCTCGTCTGACTCAGTTGAATCGCATCGCAAGTTTGCAGACCATCACGAGCTGCCGTTGCGTTTGTTGTCGGACAAGGATCGGGCTGCTGCGACACTTTACGGCGCGCGATCGTTCATACCCGGACGCGTCGCGCGGTCTGTTTTCGTGATCGACCCGCAGGGCGTACTGCGTTACAGCGATGTTCGTCCGGTCGGTTTAATCAGGCCGAAGGATGATGCGATAATTGCGGCGATCAAGGAGTATTCAAATGGCTGACACAATCAAATGCACACACTGTGGCGAGAAGCGGCCGGCGCTCGGCTATGCCCCATTCCCGAACGCGCTCGGACAACGAATCGGCAGCGAGATTTGCCAGCCGTGCTGGGCTGGTTGGCTGCAAAAGCAGACACAGATCATCAATCACTACGGTCTGGACCTCACCAATCCCGACTCGCAGACGTTCCTGTTCGACAACATCAAAGGATTTCTCTTCGGCGAGGTACCGCAAACTGCTGAGATTGATACGACAAAGGAAGGGTCCGTGAAGTGGTAACACGGTTTGCGTTCTGATCCTCACCGTACGAATCATCTGTGGCTCGTCCCTTGCTCAATCAAACTAAGGCCCACGGAAAATGTATGTTTTCCGAACTGGGTCTTCGTCTGTGTCTCTTGCAAGGAGGTTTTTCGAGGAATGAGCAACAGAATCACTGGGCTAATAATCGTCGCCGTCGTCGCTATTGCGTTGACCGCGTGCGAAGGTCCTGCGAATCGCAACACTAACACTAATACTAATAACGCCAACACCGCCGCGTCTCCGACACCGACGGCCGTCGCTAACGCCAACACGAATACCAGAAAGGCGAGTCGCGAAGAATATGAGCGCGATAAAGAACGGAACGACCGCGAGGCCCGGGAACAAGCGCGCGGCTCAGGTCGCACCATCGGCACCGGCTTGAACGACGCCTGGCTGTGGACGAAAACACGCTTCGACCTGGCGGCAGCAGACGATCTGCGCGATTCGACGATCAACGTCGACGTCGATAACGCCGTAGTAACGCTGACCGGCACGGTCGCGAGTGCGGCGCAAAAAACGAAAGCCGAGCAGATCGTGAAGACGGTCGATGGTGTTAAGGCAGTCAAGAACCAGCTGAAGGTTGTGTCTGACAACGCGAACGCAAACGCGAATCACAACGCCAACGCGAACCGAAACGCGAACAAGCCGAAAGCAAACGCCAATCGCTAACGCACGCAAGGCGGCAATGGCGATCCATTTTGAAATGATCCACAGATTAGACGAACGTGTTTAATCTGTGGATTAATTTCCCTTCCAGACCGTTTTCAGTTAAGCTCTCGTCACTTTCCTAAACGAAGTTGCTGGTTGCTTCTTAACCAGCGTTCGCAAATCAAACTAATGGGGATTTGGTTACCTATGCCAAAAGTCCGCCCGCGCCTTTCTGTCGCGCTCTGTACGCTTTTGCTGACCATTGCGCTTATTGGTCTCTGCACGGCTGAAGCTGTGGCCCAGCGCACTGGTATCGACACTTACGCCATAACAAACGCCCGCATCGTCAGCGTCTCGGGTCCGATTGTCGAACGCGGCACGGTCGTGATTCGCAACGGCTTGATCGCTGCGGCAGGCCCAAACATCAGCCCGCCGCCTGACGCGCGCGTCATCGACGGCACCGGGCTGACTGTCTACCCGGGGCTGATCGACTCGTACACAAATCTCGCGCTGCCTGAACCGGCGCCGGGACCATCGCCGGGTGGCGGAGGTCCGGGCGCATTCCTGCTGGTTCAACCGCAAACACGCGCCGTCGGTGGTCCAAACTCGACTCAGCCCGCCGGTCTGCAACCGGAAGTGATGGTTGAAGACACCATCCGTGCGAGCGCCAACGAGATCGAGGCAGCGAGAAACGTCGGCATCACGACGGCGCTGACGGCCCCGCGCAGTGGTATCTGGATGGGCCAGTCGGCGCTGATCAACCTGTCCGGCGAGACACCGCAGCAGATGATCGTGCGCTCGCCCGTCGCGATGCATGTCAGTTTCACGCCGCTGCGTGGCACTTATCCGGGATCGTTGATGGGCGTGTTTGCGCAGCTCAGACAGATGATGCTCGACGCGCAGCGTTATCGTGATTCAATGCAGATCTACGAACGCAACCCGCGCGGCATTCGACGTCCCGAAACGGATCGATCGCTGGCGGCGCTCGTGCCTGTGATCGAGGGACGCATGCCGGTAGTAATGCTGGCGAACAGCGAACGCGAGATCACTCGCGCACTCGATCTGGCGACCGAATTCAAACTGAAGTTGATTATCGCTGGTGGTCGCGAAGCGGATCACGTCGCCGATCGTTTGGCGAAACAGAACGTGCCGGTGCTGCTGTCGCTCAACTTGCCGCGCCGCACCACGGCGGCCATGCCGGAAGCGGATCCTGAACCCATGCGAACTTTGCGCGAGCGTGTCGCCGCCCAGCAAACGGCCGGTAAGCTCGCCAAGGCGGGAGTTCGTTTTGCGTTTCAGTCCGGTTCAATGGCGAACATGTTAGACCTGATGGCCAACGCGAATCGCACGATCGAGAACGGGCTTTCCGCGACCGACGCGGTGCGGGCGTTTACGATCTGGCCGGCGGAGATCTTCGGCATGGCAAATCAACTCGGCTCGATCGAAGCCGGGAAGATCGCAAACCTGACGGTGACGCGCGGCGACCTCTTCGATCGGAATAGTCGCGTGGCCCACGTGTTCATCGACGGTCGACCAGTCGATCTGCGCCCCGCGACTACGCCGCAGGCCACTCAGGATCGCCCCGGAGGCCGTGGTGGTGTGAGTGGAACCTGGACCGTGAGTATCAATCTCGGTCAAGGCGATCGAGGCGCCACGTTGACGCTGCAACAGGAAGGCGATCGCGTAACCGGCTCGATCGCCGGCGTGCTTGGCAGCGGTGAGATATCGAATGCCTCGATGTCACCCGCCAACGAAGTTCGCTTTACTGTTTCCCTCAACATCGAAGGACAAACAAAGGAAGCAACGTTTACGGGCACGCTTTCCGAGAACGAAATTCGCGGCACCGTGACCGTCGTCGGCGCCGCGCCCGGGTCCTTTACAGCCACTCGCGCCGGGCGTCCTAATTAAGGAACACAGATCATGAAAAAACTCCTTCTTCTATTCGTGGTTCTAATGGCCGGATCGGCGGCCTACGCACAGTCAACGGAAACGCTCATCAAGAACGCGACTGTCTTGACCGTCACTCGCGGCACGCTCGCCAACACTGACGTGCTCATCCGCAACGGCAAGATCGCCGCAGTCGGCAAGAACCTGAGCGCCTCGCCAAACGCGCGTGTCATCGACGCGACCGGAAAGTTCATAATGCCCGGCATCATCGACTGTCACTCGCACTCGATGCTCGACACCATCAACGAGGGCACGCTTTCGGTTACTTCGATGGTGCGAACGCAGGACGTGATGAACGTAACCGACGTCGATCTTTATCGTGAACTGGCGGGCGGTGTTACCACATTGAATCTCCTG
>DATANW010000473.1:0-9632 GCA_036266055.1 Pyrinomonadaceae bacterium
CACATGTGGCACGAACCGGAGAAAGTGGCGGTCTGGATGCGCGAGCTGCTGCGCGGCGTCGAAGAAGGATGGGTGAACCCGTACGTCGATCGTGCTTTCTCGTTCGACGAGGCGGGAGCGGCGCATCGTTATCTCGAGGAGCGAAAGAACATCGGCAAAGTGGTATTGGTCCCCTAACTGACTAACTCACTTTTGTGCCTCTTGTGTCTTTTGTGCCTTTTGTGGCTAACGTTCCTCGCTGTCTCGCTTCGCCAGGAAAAACGAGATTACCGTCGAGTAGATCAATCCGAGAAACAGCCCGCCGATAAAGATTCCGCCAAACGCCTGCAACAGCGCGATCGTCGGCGGCCGGTTGACGGCGCCCGGCTCGCTTGGCATCCAGCTCGTGCCGACATACGCCACCAACCCGACAAAAAACAGCGCGGCCGTGAGCGCGTAGACAAACGAGATCGCCACGCCGGTTTTCAAACCCTTCCGGAAGTCCTGCTTGTCGCCGTACTCACGCTCCTTCGCCTTCAGGCCCAGGTAGATCATCATGAATTGAAGAACGTTGAAGAAGATTGGCGCGAAGAGCCGGTGCGCAAGTGAATTCGGGTTCGGCACGAGCCAGTGAGCAATCAGCACCCACGCTACCAGGCCGAGCGTAATTAGCAGTCCGTATTTGATCGGGATCGACAGTTTTGTCATGGTCTCAGGTCCATGCAGGCTTCATTGCTCCCTGCGCGTCATGCCGGTAAGGCGCCCACGCGAGCGCCACCAGTTTGACGTCAATGTTTACCTTCTTCGGCTGCAAACTGACCTTGCCGAGCTCTTCCGTTTGCGGATCGAGCGTGCGCTCGATGTCCGCGGCTTCTGCTTTGAACTCTTCTTCGAGATCCGTGAGCTTTTGCGCGATGGCGGCGACGTTGTCCTGCGCGCGGTCCACGTCTTCCGCTTCTTTCATTGAACGGCTCACGCCGCGCGCGGCTGTCGTTGCGCGTCCGAGTGTGCCGAGGCTCGTCTTCTTTCGTCCGAGCAGCGAGCCGAGCAGCGTCGCGCCGAACGAGATCGCCGTCTGATATTTTTGACCCTGCGCCTCTTCGGCCTGACGTTGGACCGTCTGTTCGGCGCGTCGCTTGCGCTCCTCGAGTTGGTCAAGCTTGGGCGCGTACTTGCGACGTAGTTTTTCAACCGCGTCGTCGCGGCGTTCGCGCGCGATCTGCTGCAGGCGAACGCGAAAGTCGCGCTCGGTCTCGCCGGGATTCGAGGCGATCTCGAGGTTCGGACTTTCAAATAGTTCAAGTCGATGATTGCGATAAATCCACGTCGCGAAATCCTTGCTCCAGGCGGCATAAGCTTTCTGTTTGGTGGCGGTCGGGGGAACTTCGCCGTAGTCAGCTTGCTGCTCAGGTTCCGATAGCAAATCTTCAAGAGGAACACTGATCGGAGTCGCGTTATTCCAATCGAGCGTGATTGGGCCATCGGAGATCTCGGCGAGTAGTATCAGATCGATTGTTGTTGAATCCGTGTAATGAATTTGGGCCGCGCCAAGGAGCATCGGCTGATATGTAAGTTGTGCATTGGATGAAGAACGAATGGGAATGTAGTACTGCGGTATTTCCGGTGGCAGAACAGGCTTGTCGCTTCGCGGTACTGACAGTGCCGCTTGCGCTGCCGTAACCGGCGGAGGCGTTCCTGCTTTCACCGGATCCATCAGCGACTTGATCTGCGTGCGTGTCAGTGGACCACGCAGGTACGACATGGTCCAGCGCGTTTCAAAAATCTCAGGACGCTCGTCGTGCGTGTTGTTCATCAGAAAGATTCGCGTGCTGAGTCCGGCCAGCAATTGCTCCATCTCCTGTCGATCGAACTTTTGGCCCGTTCCGGCGGCGATGCCTTCCAATCCTTCAAGCATGCGGTCTTTGTCGCGCTCCGTTTGCAATCGACCGATAAACCACGTGCCGGCATTTGCGAGTCCTTTGTAATCGAGATCGACCGGGTTCTGCGTCGTCAGCACGACTCCGAGTCCAAACGCGCGGCCCTGCTTCAAGATCGTCAACAGCGGCAACTTTGACGGCGGATTCGCGACCGGCGGGAAGTAACCGAAGATCTCGTCCATGTAGAGAATCGCGCGCAGGCTCGTGGTGCCTGATTGGGCTCGCATCCAACCGAGCATTTGGTTCAGCAGCAGCGACACGAAAAACATGCGCTCCGCGTCGCCGAGATGCGCGATCGAGAAGATCGCGTGACGCGGTTTGCCTGCCGGCGTGTAGAGGATCGATGCGATGTCGAGCGGTTCGCCTTCCATCCAACTCGCGAAACTCGGCGACGCGAGCAGGTTGTTGAACGCCATTGCGAGTTGAAATCGATCGCCGCTCGGGAAGAACGAGTCGAGGTCCATCACGCCGATCTTTGTGATCGACGGTGTCTGGATCTTCTGAATCAACATGGCGATGTCCAGATCTCTTCCGGCGGACCATTCCTGACTCAGGATGTTCGAAATCAGGATGTGTTCGCGGCTGCGGATCGGATCCGCGTCGATACCGACGAGTCCGAGGAGACTGGTGACGGTGGTGTTGATTCGTTCGCCCAGCAGTTCGCTGTCCTGGCGGATCGTTTCGGGAGGCGCGGTGAACGACTTCAGAATCGAAACAGAGATACCGGCGTTGCTGCCGGGTGTGTAGATGCGAAAGTCGGCGGCGTCGCGTAGTCGCTTGATGCGCTCGCCGTCTTGCCCCCAGTCGGCGAGGCCGGTTTTCCAAAGGTCTGCCTGTTGTGCGGCGTAGGCTTCGGTGCTCAGGCCTTTCTTTTGTGCGTCGCCTTCGTTGACCCAGGGTGCGAAGTCTTGCGGGGCGAGGTTCGGGAAGGTGAGCAGCAGATTGCTGAGATCGCCTTTGGGGTCGATGATGATTGCGGGTATGCCGTCGATGGCGGCTTCTTCGAGTAGACCGAGGCACAGGCCGGTCTTGCCGCTGCCGGTCATGCCGACGCACACTGCGTGCGTTACCAGATCCTTTGAGTCGTAAAGCAGCAGCGCGTCTTTGGGTTTCTTCTCTGACAGATCGAACGGCCGGCCCAGATAGAACACGCCGAGCTTCTCAAAATCCTGCATTTGTTAACTACCCCTTGGTTGAAATTCTTTTTTTACTGACCTCACGCTAGCGAGAGACTCATGGGAAAAGAAAATTAAAAGAATCTCTTTACCATTGGCCTCGCGCTAGCGCCTGGTCAAGTACCACTTGGTGCGAGTGTACGCGATCCGAAAGCCGTGGCGCTCCGCGTTGCGCTGCGATCCACTACCCGGCAGCGCGACCATCATCGCGACTGTGCAACCATTGTTAGCGGCGTAGCGCAAACGATCTTCGAGCAGTGCGAGTTGCGCGCCTTGTCGTCGTGCATCAGGGATCGTACTCGCGCCCGCCAGCAACGCCACGTCTCCGTGAATGGTCAACGCGCCGGTGGCGATCGGCTTTCCTTCCAACTCTGCGATGAACGATGGTCCTTTTGAGTGTCCAAAGACCTTCGCGAGGTCGCGGAAGAAATCGGCATATTCAGGAAACTCACTCCAGCCTTCAAACGACGTCTGCGTCCACAGATCGATCTCATCTCTTCCAGTGACTCGCACCTTGATCCTCTCATTTCGTGGCGCATCAAGTCGCAAGTCAGGAGATATCGGTCGATACAACACGTTCGAAAACTCGATCGCCTGATACCCGCGCTCTCTGATTAACGTGAACACCGATTGATCGGCCAGCGGACACACTTCATGATTAACGTCTGCGCCGTTCGACAGAAAAAACTGTTCGATCCTATCGAGTTCTTCCGCGGTGATCGGTTGAAAAACACCAAGGCCAAAAGTCTGTGACAAAGGCGATCCGGGCGCATCCAACATCGCATATGCGCCTGCCACTTCGATCCACTTTGCGCCCATGTCCGGAAATGCTTTGACACGCGCTTCGATAAAATTGGTGCTGCCCTGCGCTTCGGTGCGTTCCAAACGGCGCGCCAGTTCGATATCGGCAAACGGATACTGCTCGTCCTTTTGTACGGGGGTCATTCTCAATCAGTCTCCTCGTGCAGCTCGTTGCACCGCAAATAGCCGCCATTCGCCGCAACCTTCAAGCGTGTGAATCCCTTTATCTTCAAACTCAATTCCCGATCCGGCAACCAGGTCTTTCACTGTTCGCGACACCAGCACTTCGCCGGGTTTCGCTTCGTTCGCAACGCAGACACCCATCGCCGTCGCCACACCGGCAACCGTACCGTCGACGATCTCGCATTCTCCGGTGTGCAGTCCCGACCGCAGTTCGATCCCAAGTCGCAAAGCATACTCCGTAATCGCCGAAGCACACCGAATCGCGCGGGCCGGACCATCGAAGATCGCCAGCGGCCGGTCGCCAAACATATCGATCTCGCGTCCGCGAAACCACTCGATCTCTTTCGTGATATGCGAATGCAGCCGGCGCAACAAGTCGTCCCAACGATCCTGGCCCATCGATGCCGCATGTTCCTTCGCTCCGACAATGCGAGTGAACAGAACCGTCGCGAGCACCGTGTCAGGCTCGAGACTGTGCCGGACGCCCGTCAGAAACTCTTCCATTTCGTCGAGCATCGCGTCCTGATCGCCGACGAACGGTAGATGATCGTTGCCCGGCAACTCGACAAACTTCGCGCCCGGAATTCGCTCCGCCACAAACCGTCCTTCTTCAACTTTCAAACAGTGATCGTCCGTGCGATGAATCACCAGCGAAGGCACGCGAATCGATGCCAAAACATTTCGCACGTCGATCTCCGCGTTCATCTGCGTAAGCGCCACCGCAGCGCCAGGGCTCGCCCCCATTCGCAGGTAGGTGGCCCACCAATCGCGAAACTGCGGATCGTTTGCGAGGCTCGGCGCTCGTTCGTCGATACCGACCGGTCCACCCCACTGCTTCCGCATCACTTCGAAAAACTGTTCGCGCTGCTCGATCGTCGGACCCCAGGGATACTCGTCGTCGCGAATACGTTTCGCGTACGTGCCGATCATGACGAGCGCTAGAGTCTTCTCCGGATACGTCGCCGCAAACAGACTGCACATCGGACCACCTTCTGAAACTCCGCACAGCGCTGCGCGTTCGGATCCGACGGCGTCCATCACGGCGCGCACGTCGTCCATCCGTTGTTCCAGCGTCGGTAGTTCATGAATCGGAACGCGATCGGATAGTCCGGTGCCGCGTTTGTCGAAAAGAATCAGTCGCGAGAACGATGCGAGCCGCATCAGGAACCGCGCGAAATTCGGTTCGCGCCAGAAGTATTCGAGGTGCGAGACCCAACCCATCACGAAGACAAGATCGAGTGGCGCGTCGCCGATCACCTGATACGCGATGTTCACGTCGCCACTACGCGCGTACATCGTCTCCGGAGGTCGTAGCAGCGGCGTCGCCACTGGCGTGACGTCAATTACCTTCGCGGCGCCCGGCAGGAGCGAGGAGATCTGCCGCGAATCCAGCTCGTCATCATCATCACTTTCGACGACGATCCTCGCCCGCGTTCGTTCTCGAACGATCATCGTCTCATCTTCATCGCCGCTGATGCTGACATCAGCCACGAAACGATAACCGCGTTTCGGAATCGTTTTGATAATAGTCTCGCCGAGCGCTTTTCGCAGCAACGAGATGTTTTGCGCCAGGTTGTTCTCCTCGACAAAACTGTCCGGCCATACTTTCTGCATCAATTCTTTCTTAGTGAGAACGTGACTGGAGTTTTCAATCAGCGCCAGCAGCGTGTCGAAAACCTTCGGCGTCAGCGAAATCTCACGATCGCCTTTGAACAGCAGGCGCTCGTGCGCGTCCACGCGAAACGCGCCGAATGAATAGAAACGGCTGGTGGGCTGGTTTGTCATCGGCTTTCAGAATTCTTCAGAAGAATCTCACGACCATTTCAGGACTTCCTAAATACGAGCCGCGCCCACGGCCCGTATCTTCAGCGTTGCTCGCCGCAACCCGCGCCAACTCACAGAAGGCCCGACGTTGTAGCCGAGATTATTAGGAGGTAAGGCAATGAATACAAGCGAGAACCATGAGCAAAACGGCTCCAGCGGCCCAGAAAATCGGCATGCCGTAGTGCTTGGAGGAAGTTTGGCCGGACTACTGGCAGCGCGGGTCCTCTCCGATCACTTTGAACACGTGACCCTGATCGAGCGCGACGTTTACCCCGATACACCCGAAACCCGCCGCGGAATTCCGCAAGCAAATCACGTCCACGGGCTGCTCCTGCGCGGGCGCCAGGTGCTCGAAGAACTGTTCCCTGGTTTACAGGACGAGATGATCGCCGAGGGCGCGCCTCTGCTCGATATGGCAAAGGACATCGCGTGGTACACGCGCTCCGGCTGGGGCATTCGGTTTCCCTCGGATCTCAAAGTGCTGGCGTTTACGCGTCCGCTGCTCGACCTGCACGTTCGACGCCGTCTCAGCAAGAACCCGCGCGTCGAGATCATGGACAACACGGACGTGCTGCGACTGGTTCCCGATTCGGTCGAAAATCGTCTCAGCGGCGTGCTCGTATGTCCGCGAGCGACAGACGTCGATCGCCGCGTCGCGAAAGCGATCAGCGCCGATCTGATCGTCGACACGACGGGACGCGCGTCGCGTGCGCCGCGTTGGCTGACGGAACTTGGATATGAACCGCCGGCAGAAACCGTGGTCAATGCGCACATCGGCTATGCGAGCAGGTTGTTCCGCATCCCTGAAAACTTCAACGCCGACTGGACGTGCTCGTTTGTGCAATCGGCGCCGCCGGAACAAAAACGTGGCGCGATTCTATTTCGCGTCGAAGGAAATCGCTGGCTGGTTACGCTGATCGGCGGTGGCCGCGACTATCCGCCAAGTGATGACGCTGGTTTTGTAGAGTTCACCCGCAGTCTCCGCGATCCACTGATCTATGATGCGATTCGCATCGCCGAACCCGTTTCCCCAATCAAGACGCACCGCGCCACCGAGAATCGACTGCGACATTACGACCGCTCGAAACGAATGCCCGACAACTTCGTGCTCCTGGGCGACGCTGTTTGTGCTTTCAATCCGGTGTACGGTCAGGGCATGACGATCGCTTCGCTCGGCGCGCTGACGTTAGCGAAGTGTTTGCGTGAACAGACACGGCTGCGACCCGATGGAAGTTTTACCGGCCTCTCCCGACGTTTCCAAAAACAACTCGCCAGGGTGACCAAAACGCCGTGGATGTTAGCGACTAGTGAAGACTATCGCTATCGCGAAACGGACGGAGCGGGACCGGGCTTGATGACCAGGTTCATGCACCGCTACATGGAAAACGTGCTGCTACTCGCGACCAAAAGCGTAAGCGTGCGCAGCGTGTTGCTTCGAGTATTCAACATTCTGGCGCCGCCGACGACGTTGTTTCAGCCGCGCGTGCTATTTCGAGTTTTGTTTCAGATGTTGAAACCGGCCGGTCAGCCCGACAAGCCTGTCGCGCGGAATCAGCTCCACAAGCAGATGCTCTATCACGTCGAAGCCAGGGACTGAGAGGGAACGTCCATGAGGACCCGAAGAGAAATAACACTCGAGATGGACCGCTGGGTTGTGGTGAGCCGTCCAAAAAAGAGGCGTTGGTGTTCCACCTGCGCGCTGGAGGTCGAGATGATCAGCATCGACGACGCCGCACTTCGCGCGCAGGTCAACTCGCGCACGATCTTCCAATGGGCGGAGTCGGGCGCGGTCCATTCGAGTGAAACCGCGGAAGGTTTACTCCTGATCTGTCCGAACTCCCCGAACTTGAGTCTCTGAACCGATCCACACGGTTTTGATGTTGACGAACTCGCGGATGCCAAACTCCGCGAGTTCGCGTCCGTAACCGGAATGTTTGACGCCGCCAAACGGCAACCGCGGATCTGACGCGACCATGCCGTTGATGAACACGCATCCGGCTTCGATCTCGTCGATAAATTTCTCCTGTTCGTGTGCGTCGTTGGTCCAGGCGGACGAGCCTAATCCGAACTGCGTCGCATTCGCGAGGCGAATTGCTTCGTCGATGTTTTGAACTCGGAACAGCATCGCTACCGGCCCGAAAATCTCTTCGCACGAGACTTCCGCCGAAGGATCGACGTCGACGAGCACCGTCGGTTCGTAAAAGTTGCCGGGGCCGTCGAGCTTCTTTCCGCCGGTCAGAACGCGAGCGCCGCTCGACACCGCCTTGTCAACCTGCTCGACGAGGTCGGCGAGAATCTGCGGTGTCGCGAGTGGACCGATCTCGGTCGACTCGTCCATCGAATCCCCGATGCGCAGCGACTTCATCTCGCTCACAAAACGTTCTTCAAAAGCGTTGTAGATCTGATCGGCGACGATGAAACGTTTCGCCGCGATGCACGACTGTCCGTTGTTGATCGTGCGCGCTTTAACGGCGGTCGTGACCGCGACGTCGAAGTTTGCGGAAGGCATGACGATGAACGGATCGCTGCCGCCGAGTTCCAACACCGTCGTCTTGATCTCTTTTCCGGCAATGCTTGCGACACTGCGACCAGCGGGCTCGCTGCCGGTCAGCGTCGCGGCCACGACGCGCGGATCTTTCAAGATGTCTTCCACGGCTGCCGATCCGATCAGCAGAGTCTGAAACGCGCCTGCCGGAAACCCCGCGCGCGTGAAGATCTCTTCGATCGCGAGTGCGCATTGCGGGACATTCGACGAATGTTTCAGCAACCCGACGTTACCCGCCATCAGCGCGGGTGCGGCGAAGCGAAACACCTGCCAGAAAGGAAAGTTCCAGGGCATCACTGCCAGCACCGGACCAAGCGGTTGAAAGTGCACGTAACTCTTCTTCGCATTCGTTTCGACAATCTGATCGGCGAGGTGGCGCTCGGCGTTCTCCGCGTAATAACGGCAGACCCACGCGCACTTTTCCGCCTCGCCGATGGCCGCTTTCAACGGTTTGCCCATCTCGAGCGTCATCGTCTTGCCGAGTTCCTGCTTTTCTGATTCGAGTATCTCAGCGGCGCGCATCATCATTCGCGCGCGATCGGCGAACGACGTGCGCCGGTAGGTGCGAAAGGTGTCGGCCGCGAGCTGTAGTTTTTGTTCGATCTGTTGCGCAGACAACGCGGAAAATTCCCGAAGTGTTTCTCCGGTCGCCGGATTGATTGAAGCTATTGCCATGATGAGGTGATTATAGTCCGTAATTGTGGTAGATCGTTTTCCTGGTGGTGGAGCAAAAGGCACAACTCGACAAATTTGGCATCGCCGCGGCGTTGCAGGAGATCGCGCGGCTGATGGAGTTGAAGGGCGGGCAGAATCGCTTCAAGGCCAAGGCCTACAACGCGGGCGCACGTTCGATTCAGGCCGCCGGCAATCTCGATCGACTGGTGACGCACAATTTGTTGACGACGTTGCCGCGCATTGGTGGCGCACTCGCTTCGCAGATCACGCAGCTTTATTTGACGGGCGAGTCGTCGGTTCTCAATGAGTTGCGACGCGAGTTTCCGCCCGGTGTGGTTGAGCTGTCTGCCGTGCCGGGACTGAGTTTGAGCAAGGCGCAACAACTGCACGCGGAGTTGGGCATCTCGTCTGTTGAGGAACTGCGGGCCGCTGCTGAAGCAGGGCGGATTCGCGATCTCAAAGGGTTTGGACCGAAGACCGAGGAGCGTCTGCTCGAAGTTGTTTCGAAGAAGG
>DATANW010000474.1:0-10873 GCA_036266055.1 Pyrinomonadaceae bacterium
TTGTTCAGTCAGGCCGGTAGTCGTGGCATGATGGATTCGCGCAAGAGCTACGCATCGACGATCTACGGACTCTTCATCGTCGTCGCACTCGTGCTGTTAATTGCCTGTGTGAACCTTGCGAACCTGCTGCTCGCCAGAGCGGCGCTGCGCGGCGCCGAGATCAAAGTACGACTCGCCGTCGGAGCAGGACGGTTGCGCCTCGTCCGGCAATTGCTTACTGAGAGCTTACTGCTCGCGACACTCGGGGGCATCGCAGGTGTACTCTTCGCGTTCTGGGCGAGCCGCGCGCTGAGCGCATTCACGACCGATCAGGGTGGGGGACTTTTACCAAAGGGTCTCGATCTCACGCTGAATTGGCGTGTGCTTGTGTTTACTTTAGGAGTCTCACTTCTGACCGGAGTGTTGTTTGGCCTGGCGCCGGCGTGGCGCGCGACAAGTCTCGATCTGAGTTCAACGCTCAAACGGAGCGGCCGGACCACCCGCGGCATGTCGCGTTTGAGCAAAGGGCTGCTGGTCGCGCAAGTGGCTGTTTCGGGGTTGTTACTCGTCGGCGCCGGATTGTTTATTCGCACGCTCTACAATCTTCAACGCGTCGAACTTGGGTTCAATCCGGAAAACCTGCTGGTCTTCAGACTCCAGCCTAAGCAGGCGGGATACAAAGATGAACAACTCGTGCAGTTTTATCAGCAAGTGTTTGATCGATTGGACCACCTGACCGGCGTACGTGCGGCAACCTTTGCCCGCGTCGAGCTCGTTGCTAACTCCAATTGGTTTGACGAGGTCCTGCTTCCGGGCGAAACGGCAGCGACCGCCGCGAGCCACGAAGTGATGCTCCAGCTGGTGCGGGAAAACTATTTCGCGACGATGGAGATCCCTGTGTTGCGCGGCCGTCAGTTCACGGTGGCGGACGACGGCAAGGCCCCGGTGGCGATCGTCAACCAAGCCTTCGCGCAGCAGTTCTTTCCCGGTGAAGACGTGTTGGGTAAACGCGTCAGATTCACCGACAGCGATCGCGAACTCGAAGTTGTCGGTGTCGTTGCTAACACAAAATACGGAAGCCAGCGGGAAAAAATCGAACCCATGCTCTACAGATACTGGCAGCAGTACCCCGACGCGCTTGGAGAAATGCATTTCGCTTTGCGTACAACGGGCGACCCAAGCGTTCTGGCTACTCGAGTACGTGAAGTCATTCGCGGCATAGACGACAACTTACCGATCACACAACTCGGCACGCAGTCTGCTCGCGCAGAAACTACGCTTGGACCAGAGCGACTGTATGCACGCCTGTTTGGCATCTTCGGCTTCGTGGCCCTGGCACTCGCGGGCATTGGCCTCTTCGGCGTTCTGGCATATTCCGTCAACCAACGCACGAAAGAGATCGGCGTGCGGATGGCGTTCGGGGCGCAAGTGAAGAACGTGATCCTGATGGTGGTCTGGCAGGGGATGAAGCTGGTGCTGCTGGGGCTCGCGGTGAGTTCGGTGATTGGCTACGCGTTGGTTCGTTTGCTGAACAGTGAATACTTCGACGCTGATTCGTGGCAGCAGAAGATGAAAGGACAACTCTACGGCGTGACGTTGAGCGATCCGCTGACGCTGATCGTCATCGCTTTGTTGTTGTCGTTGGTGGCGCTGATTGCCTGCTGGTTACCGGCGCGCCGCGCCGCGAAGGTCGATCCGCTCGTCGCGTTACGCTATGAGTAGACCGCTATGAAATTCTTTTTCCGTTGACCCGCAAGCGCTCGCGGGAATCCAATGGAAAAGGAATCAAAGAATCTTTTTTCCGTTGACCTCTCGCAAGCGCTAGCGGGAGTCCGATGGAGAAGAAAGGCTTGAACACAAGTTATTTCAACGCGAAGCCTCGACGTTTGATGTTCTTCACGCACGACGTGTCGAGACCTTTCGCGTCGCCACGTTCGACAAACTCAGTGCTCAACCGTTCAATGCAGTCCAACCCTTCAAGGCCGCCCAGCCCGTGCCCGCCATGCGGCACGACGACGCGCACACTGTTCGGCATCGTGCGCGCAACGAAGTCGCCATTCGCCGGCGGCGTGACCGGGTCCCACTCGCCCGTCACGATCAGCACGGGAACCTCTGAACGCACCGGCTTGAAGTAATCGGAATCAACCTTCGCGCGCGGCCACAGCGCGCATGCTTCACGCTGTTGCTGGAAACGATAGTCGCCGAGGAAAGTGTTCTGCGTGAAGCGTTCGCTTTCGCCGTCGCCGCGCTTCACCCACGGAATGTCTTCAGCGCACGTCACCGTCAGGTACATGCCATTGCTACCCGTAGCGACGAGGTTCTTGCGGAAGTTGAGTGCGGCCTGGGCCAACGGCGTAAAGTTTCCTTCCGCTGCCTGGTGCAGGAATAGCGGAATACGGGACGCTCCACCCGGGTTGTACAGCAGGTAACGAACTGCTTCCGCCACGAGATTTCGCGAAAGCGACACTTTGATCGGAGCATTGGCAGCGACACTCGGCGGTTGCCATTCGACGTCGACTGGTCCTTTGATCAGTCGATCGAGCACTGCTTTCGCTTCGCTCTTAATGTTTGGAAACGCTTTGTTGCACGCCTCGTCCGCGGCGCATTCAGCCAGCACGCCTTGAAGCGCGCGTTCCGTTTGTTGCGGATAGTCGCCGGGCAGGTACATGTTTGTCGGCGACACGCCCTGAAGCATCACGGTGCGCACGTGTTTGGGATGTTGCCGGAGATAGACCATCGCCGCGCGTGTGCCGTAGGAAGCGCCGAACAGGTTGATCTTGTCGTACCCGAGCGCGGCCCGCGCTTCGTCGACGTCGTCCATCGCGATCGTTGTGGTGTAGAGCGTGAGGTCCGCTTTAGTCTCGAGGTCCGCGCGACACTTGCGTACTTGTTCGAGCGGGAAGAAGTAGCCGAGATAACTCTGCTGATCGTTGGGGTCGTAAAACGCGCACTCGAGCTGATACGACTGGCCGGTGCCGCGCTGGTCAACAAACACGAGGTCGCGATGCTCGCGTATTTTGGCGAATGCTCGCACGATGCCGGGCGCATCTTCCGTCGCGCCGGACCCTGGTCCACCGGCGAAGTAGAAGAACGGATCAGGTTCGCGCTGCTGACCGGTTGCGGGCAGGACGAGGATGTTGAGACTGATCTTCCGTCCTTTGCGCGTGGCGCGGTTTTCGAAGACTTCGAACGTGCCGCACTTCGCTGGACCAGGAATGCCGCGCGCTTCACACGGTTTCAGCGCGACTGTCGCGCCGTTCTGATGCGCCGAACTGCTGGTTTGCAGTGCTGCTAACAGCCCCAAAAGAACGATGCCGGCGAAGCGGGCGGAAGAGTTTGTAGTGATCATCGTCTTTACCTATTGCCATTTGAAGATCTTCAGAGCAATGACAAAACTGATCAGACACCAGGCAAGCATGATGCTCATCGGGGCCCAGTTGGACGTAAGCGCGGCGCCTTCGTTCATCACCGACCGCAGCACGGTGTTGAGCGCGGTCAACGGCAGCGCTTTGATGAACGGTTGCAGCACCTGCGGAAAGCGTTCCGACGAGAAGAACGTGCCCGACAGCAACCACATCGGCAGCATGATGAAGTTCATCAAGCCCGACACGCCTTCGATCGTCGTTGGTCGCGCAGCCACGAGCAATCCGAGACCGGAAAAAGTGAAGCCGCCGAGCATGGTCACTAGAATCAGAGTTAGCCATGACCCTCGCACCGTGAAGTTGAAGACCAGCCACGCGAAGACGACCACCGCCCCCACTTCAAGCACGAGAAACACGAGCCGCGACAGCATAAATGAAAACAGATAATGCGAACGCCGCATCGGTGTTGCGGCAAAGCGTTTGAGGATTTTTCGCGAGCGCGCGATGACCACGGTGAATCCGAGTCCCCACAAACCGCTCCCCATCAGGTTCATTCCGATCAGTCCGGGAACAAGAAAATCGACGTAACGTGCGCCTGGTTCAGTAATCCTTTCTTCGCCGATTTTCACCACGTCGGCGCGACCCTTGCCGCGTTGCAAAGCATCGTCAACTATCAGGCGAGCTGTGCGGCTCTCGGGCCGCGTCGGATCGAAACGATATTCGAAACTGTCGTTCTGCGGTTTGACCACAATCGATATCTTGCCGCTGCGTAAAGCCTGCGCTGCTTCGCTCGGGCTCATGACGGTGGCCGTGATGTCCGGCGAATTCGAAAACACTTGCGCCAGCTCGTTTGCTTTCGCATTCGCCGTCGCCTCAATTGCGATCGGTGTTTTGTCCGGCGCCGTATTGCGAAACGCGACGCCCAGCGCAAACGTCATCAAGACGGGAAAGATAAAGACCCAGAACACCGCCTCCTTCTCGCGCACGAACTCGCGCACGCGCGTCGCCGTTAACTGTAGCAGCGGATGAAGAGACTCTGTCTTGGCGTCGCCGATTGCGCCCGGCTCCTCTTCGCGCCTTTGCGTTTTTGCGGGAGAAATCCCGATTCCTTCTTCAGCCATCGCGTAGCATTCTCCCGGTCAAACTAACGAATACGTCTTCGAGCGTTGCCTGGTGGGTCGTCAGGGTGACGAGCTCCGACTGTTGCCGTTTCATCTCGGCGAGTAAGGCGGGAAGTGCGACGCCGATTTCCGACACGGTCAGGGCGTGTGTCTCGCCTCGTTTGTGTAAATGCTTCACGGCGGGAATATTCGTCAACGCATCTTCCGTCACTGGGTTTGTGACGCTGAATTCGATGACCTGGTCGGCGCCGAGTGATTCGATCAGTTCCGCCGGAGTGCCCAGTGCGATTACTTTTCCATGGTCCATGATGGCCACACGATCGCACAGGCGGGTCGCCTCTTCCATGTAGTGCGTAGTAAGCAGGATCGTGCCGCCGCCGTCACGAAACTTTTCGACGATGTCCCATAGCGAGAGACGTGCTTGCGGATCGAGGCCGGTAGTTGGTTCGTCGAGAAAAAGGAGTTCGGGATCGCTTACGAGCGCGCACGCGACGGCGAGTCGTTGTTTCTGTCCGCCGGAGAGTTTGCCGACGCGCGCGTTTCGTTTTTCTTCGAGCGCGACTGTTCGAATCACTTCGTCGACGCTGTGACCGCGTTTGTAGAAACTCCGAAAGAGTCTGACGGTTTCGACGACCGTCACCTTTTCCGCCAATTGCGTTTCCTGTAACTGGACGCCGATACGTTCGCGTAGCGCTCGATCGTCGCTCTTATTCCATTGCTGACCGAGCAACTCGACGGAGCCTTCATCCGCCGGCGTGAGCCCCTCGAGTATCTCGATAGTGGTCGTCTTCCCGGCCCCATTTGGCCCAAGCAACCCGAAGCACTCGCCCGAGAACACTTCCAGGTCCAGCCCATCAACAGCCGTCACATCAGCAAACCTCTTCACCAATCCCTCGCAGCGCAACGCCGTGCGCTGCCGGGCAGGCCTCGTGGCCGTCTCAACCGGCGATACTTGTGTCGACATAAGCGCAGAGTATTACCGCTTCTGGTGCGAGAGTAAATATGAAAGTGCGAAGCCGATCGACAAAATCCGTGTTTCTCACGACTCATGAGAAACACGGATTCAGTTTCAGTCAGCCTACTTGAGTTAATCCAGCTAAAACTCGCGGATGCCGGACACGTTCATGCCGGACGATTGGGCGCTGCGCACCGAGGCGGAGTCGTATTGGACGTTTGAGTTGCCGCCGCCGTCCGTGTGGAATATCGGGGCGAGGAAGTCGCCGGAGGTGCGGTTGAACTTCGCGATGGTGATGCCGCCGAGGATGTCGCCGTTACCGCCACCTTCTCGCTCCAATTCACCCTGGCCCAACACCAGGATCACGCCTCGAAAATCAGCGTTGCCGCGCATCGTCAGCTTGCCCGTCACGACTAAAAGTCCCGATCCGCTGGTGAGCGTCGCGTTACCATCGACAAACGTGAATTGTCCTGCCGTCAGCGAATCGTTGATCGTCGTCCCACTGCTGAAGTAACGCCCGAGCGTCTGCGCTTTGCTCTGCAGCGAGTTCAGGTACGTGCGAGCCTTGGCGGTGCTGTCGAGAAACGAGGGCTGTTCGACGTCATCAGAAGCCTCAGCGTCATCCTTCAACAAACCAATCTCCGGATCGGCAACGGTGTCGTGTTTCTTGATGCCCGCATCCGCGTCATCCTGATCGCACGGCGAGACAGCAAACGACGGCCGCTGCGGATCAACGCCGGAATAGTCGATGCCTGAGTAATACTTCGCCCCGCTGCTTCCGGTATCGAGATCGAGCGGCGTGCAATCGTCAGCGCCACGCAGCAGCACACCCGCGACCAATTCGACGTCGAGATACTCGCGATTGACCATCAACTCGAGCCGCTTCTCGGCGCCCTGTGGTCCAAAGCCGTACGACTTCAGCAACAGGCGTTTCGGATCCGGCGAAGTAACCTTCGCAGGAATCGACGTGCTCGCAGGCGAAGACGCATACGTCAGATCGAGCACCTGCGTGCCGCCGGCGAGATTCAACGCGTACGTCGTGCCATCAGCCTTTACCGACGCTTTGTCAAACGTGACCTTCAGCGTCGTGCCAACTACGTCGACTTCACCTGCAAACGATCCTTCGATCGTCGTCGTGGCGGCCCACGGTTTCGTTTGCGTGATCGTCAGATCGAAGTCGGTCTTCGGAATCACGACGTCGTCCTGCGTACTGCCGGCCGGACGTTCGATCACAAAACTTCCGAGCGTCGAATTGAGTGTCAGGGGGAACGTATGCGGATCGGGCGTCAACGTTGTCGCCGCTAGTGCGTCGTAACGAATCGTCACTTCCTGGACGCCACCGCTGTTGAAAGTGCGCGAATAAGGCGTCGCGGCATCGCTGCCCTCGATCTGACCGGACGTCTCAAAGGTCACGATATGACTTTCGGGATCGAGGTTCTCAACCGTCACACGGTAACCGCCGGTAACAGCGCCAATGCTGATCGGCACCAGACTATTCGGCTCGAGACGATTGTTGTAGGGAAGCCAGCCGGCAAGACGCAAACTGCCGGTGTTGTCTGGTCCATTGGAAATATCAGGCACGACGGCAGCGCGAAAGCTCATTCGATCGGTGCTGGTCACGAGCGGTTTCGTATGCCCGCGCAGCACGTTCAGTGCCGATTGCATTCCCGACTCGGCCACGTAATACGCCTGCATTTCGGCCGTCGACCCGATTGCCGTACTCGACGACATCGCAGTCGTCATGATCAGCGCGCCACCGGCGCCCAGCAGAAGGATGGTGACGAGCAACATCGTTACTAAGGCCGCGCCTCGTTCGTTTTTTCTGTCGGTGTCGATTCGTGATTCGCGTGTCATGACTGTAATGAGGCTCCTTAGTAAACGAGTGTGTTGCGTAGAACTACGTCTGACGTTAGTTGAACTTGCGAGGCAGGCTGATAACCATCCGCACCGGGAGTGCCGACTGACGGCAGAGTCACGCCTACCGCAATCACGATGAATTTCGCGGCACTCGGCGAGACCTCCGCCTCAGCAGTGCCAGCCGCGTTCAGCACGTTTGTAATGTCGCAGGTGCCGTCGGCGTTCACCGTCGTATCGTAGGTGACCTTTTCGTCGTAGTAACGAAAGGTCAACGAGTCGATGCGGTTCGCGAGCACGGTGGTTTGGTTGGCGCCGTTCTTTTCATAACGCACGATGTAGCGCTGGCCCAGATCGGCGTCGACGTACATCAAGAACTTCACATCTTCATCCGAGTCGGTTACGTCGGTATCTTGGGTATAGCCGTTGGCAGGATCAGGTAAGCCGTTCAAGTTGGAGACGACGCGCAGCTCGTCGTTGTCGCTGTCGTTCGTAACGATGCCGTTGCCGGCAATCGACGGCAGACCCGACGGGAGTTTCAAGCCGGAGTTGCCGATCTCGCGCGTCATGATGTTGAGCGCGCGCTGTACGTCGGCGATCGCGTCAGACTTGCGATCTTCGCGGGAGCGCATATTGAACCCGGCGGCAAGCAGGCTGCACGAAAGCGTCAAGATCGTGACCGTGATGCCCATGGCAATGATCAACTCGATCAGCGAGAAGCCGGCTTCGTTGTTTGAACGTTTGGTTTGCATGGCGTTGCCTTTGTGGGCCTTTAGTCTTTATTGAATCGCGTAACTGCCGGAAGCGAGGCTGGAGCGGAGAGAGACAAGAGTGACGGCCGAACGGGTCCACGCGGGAGCGCCTTCGGTTGGCGTCACCACGATCGTGATCCGTTTGAGCTGTTTGGACGAGTTGTCGTTGTTGGTTTCGAGGGCGATCGTTTTCACGACGGTATAAGTTCGTTCGCCCGTAGTGACGGTTGAAGTTGTGCTGCCGACGTCGAGCGTGGTGTCTTCGTAGGCGACACTGCGGAGTCGTTCCAACTGCTGTTGGGCCACACCCATCGCGAGTGCGCGGTCGCCGCCGCCGACGTTGTTCTGCAACGAGAAGACGAACAGCGAAGATACCGCGAGACCTGCGACCATCATCACGACCATCGAGATACAGGTTTCGACTAACGTGAAACCGCGCTGGTCCTGTTTATCGTTCCGGGCTGTTTTGTTTCGGTTGATCTTCATTACGGCCTCTTCTTCGATTGCCTTATAGCTTTAAAAGGACGACGACAGGCACCACTTTCGTACCGCAGCTGGAACTGAAGGTGACGTTGTAAACGCCGATCGACTTCTTCGACTTGAGCGTGAACGTTGCAAACCCGCCGGCACTGATAGTCTGCGTGCCGGTCGGCGTTATCTGAAGATCGGAAGCCTTGCTCGAACTGGCGGTGACACTGACGCTAGAGGTGCGATCGTGACTAACCTTGATCGTCTTTGTGCCTTGGAGCACCAGGGTAACGCTCGTTGGATCCGTCGTCATGGTGCAGGGCGCGGGAGTCGGAGTCGGAGTGGCGTTTGGATCAGGAGTCGGCGTTGGGCTCGGTGATGAATTGCCGTTGCCATTGCCATTGCCGTTACCGTTTCCATTGCCAGGCGTTGGAGTCGGGGTCGGGGTCGGGAGTCCGCCGCCGCTGATCGGAGTTGGCGTTGGCGTCGGCAGGCTGCCGTCCGACAGTGGCGGCGTTGGCGTCGCAACGGCGTCGGGCGTTGGTTCCGGAGTGCCGCCTGAAGCGAGGTCGCCGACGCGCAAGGTCACGTTCGGCACGGCGTCGTCAAACACGCGGCTATCGATCGTGATATCGCCCGAACCGGTGATGTCGACCGACACGGAATCCGTACCATTGTTCAATCTGATGGAGACCTGTGCGTTAGGTGTGGTGATGCCGTCGACAGTGCTCCAGGTGCGGCCGCGCCAGTCGAATGCAATCGTTTCGACAGTCTCGAACGTTACATCGCTGGGCAGCGGGATGGTCCGAGTGTCCATGGTGCCGTCCCCGTCGAGGTCGAGGGTGACGGTGTAAGAGTTTTTCGCATCGGCGATTGCGACGTTGGCGCGTTCGCTGGCGTCGTCGGCGTGACTGCGGATCGAATGCATGCGGGCCTTTTCGATATAGGTCGCATACTCGCGGGCAGAGCCGGAGAGTCGAACGGAAGCGCGGGCGCGGGTGACACCGAGGATTCCGAACGCCGTAACGATCGAAATGATTGCGGCCATAATCGTGATCTCGACCATGGTGAACCCGTTCTGCTTGCGCGTCTTCGCTGGGGCTTTTGTTTTTTGCACGTCCATCATTTGCGTCCAATTCAAAATTGCGGTGGTCCAATCTCACTGACCATCGCGGCCCCTCGAGCAAGAGCGGTGCCACAAAAATTCCTCTGCAAACAATTAGACGATTTTTGCGGCGAATCAGGACGGCTTGACCGAACTTCAATCACATTGGTCCAACGTGACTTACGCGCAAGTCAAAATGAGTTAACGCGCTGGTTGCGACTAAAAGCTCGTCAGTTTGGAAAGAATAGTCATCGCTTTTATCAGCCTGACCGCTGTTTGAACGATCACTATCGAGGCTTGTTTTCGGCCCGAATTTGCTAAACGAAACGTGCAGAAGGAGTTTCGCGAAAGCCCATTTTTAGCGCCGATAACGGCATGTTGGTTGCTGCGTGAGAGGTAGGAGGCACTCCCAATGAAGTGCGCCAAAGCTCACAGTACACGCTCCGAGGACAACGCTATGAAGAAACACGACGTGTCGGAAGCTGTTTCAAACATGCTGATCTTCTCTTCGCTCTCGGTGGCGCTGATGCCGTTCCTGCTCGGCGATCGTTTAATACCGATCGTCACGGGATTCATGAGAGACGGGGGAACGATGATCAATCAGTTCAGCGACTACCTGCGATGGCTGGTGTCGTGATCGTCACTCGTCTTTGAGGAGCCGATCGCCAAGCAGCGATTGGCCGCCGAGTGAAGTGTAGAAGCCATAGACGGCCAGGCCCACCATCAGCGCCAGCGCGAACACCATCGACGGCGCATACCACGCCGAAAAGTCAGTAGTCATCGGATACATGATGGCCAGGAAGAAGAAGAGTTGAGCGGCCATCGTCGCGAGCACTCCAAAGCGCGCCACCACTGTCACAACCGTCAGCGCGATCATCGTTGAGACAATCCCGTAATAACGCGGACCTTCAGCCGCGAACGCCGACCACTCAATCGCCAGCACGATGAGAAACATCGCCGCGATAGCGAGCCACCGTCGTCGCAACATGATGTAAAGCAGTAACAAGAAGAGCAGGAACCCAAACCCCACGAAGATACTCAACACGATCTGATTGGTGAGAAAGACTGCGAGCATGGACCGCACGCTGCTCAACGCCAGAACGTTTCCTATTATCACGGGCATTGTTTCCATGCCGAAGAGACGAGGAAGCACTGAGCCGAACGAGATGCTGGCTCCGTGTAACAGGCCCAGCAGTCCGCCGATCAACAGGTCGCGCCCCACCATCGGATCGCGAAAGTTACCGGCCATCAAACGACTCCAGGAGATGATCAGTTTG
>DATANW010000475.1:0-8872 GCA_036266055.1 Pyrinomonadaceae bacterium
CTTTCGCGATGTGCCCGCGACGGCGATGCGCTTCGACGCGTCGCCAGTAATCAGCGCCCTGCAAAACGTGCTCCCGATCTTCTGAAGCTTTCAATTCGATTACGACCAGCCGTCCATCCTGACGCAGCGCCAGCAGATCGATTGGTCTGATACCGAGTTTTCCGCTTTGTGCTGTGCGGAACTGTGCGTGGAGTGGCGCGATGATCAGGCCGGGATCGAGTCTCGTGATGTCGCGTCGCAACAGCGATTCGAGCCACGCTTCAGCCGCCATCCGAAAGAACGCGTGCCGGTGATCGCGTGTCGTGGACGCACGATGCTCGCGCAAGTCGCACAACAGGTCCTGCCATTCGCGCCATGAAGATTCGTCTAGCAAACGCCGGCATGAACGGTCGATACCAAACCAGACTCTTTCGACGCCGAGTAGTGAGCGAACGCGGGCGAATGGAAGTCCGAAGTATCGCAACGTCTCGCCGTGACGCGAATGCACGACGTCGATCGCTTCCGGTGCTTCCGCGAGGATGGCGCGTGTCTGCTCGCTCGTAGTCGCGGCCGGGACTGGGGGAAAACGCGCGAGCTTTTTGGTCCATAGTTCGTGCCGCTCAGGACAGGTCAGCGACGTCAATGCGTTGAGATCATCGTCGACGACGAAGAGCTTGATAACGTTTCTCAAGCTCTCACGCAGCAGCGTGATCCGATAACACGCCGGCTTCGCTAACTCGCCGGGCACGATCAACCAGAGTTGTTCGATAAACGATGTGCGCGCGCGATCTCGCGTGCGCGTAAACCACAAGAGCGCAGACGATAGAAAAGCATCGACTGATGATGGATTACTCGTGATCACTGGCCCGGTGACCGCGATCCGCTCGCCTCGCCAGCGCAGGAGAATGCGCGCGTAGCGACCGGGGTGTCCGGGACGTGTACCCGGGCTCAAACCGCACCGCTCGATCGTTGATTTCGGCTGCCAGTCACGTGCGAGTTCGGCGAGACGTTCGCAGCGGATCTGACGCGCGGCGCGAATCGTCGACGCGATCGCAGTCGCGGAGACACGCGGCACCAGCTCCAGCAACGGTTGCTCCGCGCCAAGTCTGCGTGATGCTTTTAACAGGAGGGTTTCGCCATCCCACTGCCAGCCCAGAATACGCCACGAGAACGTGCCCTTCTCGGTCCAGCACGAAAGCATTAGCCGGTTGTGTGCACAAGCGACGTCGATCTCGGATCTTCGCAGCGCCTGCGATTGTCCATTATTCGAAACGAACAACCATTCCGCGTGTTGACGGAGCAATGCGGTGATGTGTTGTCGCGCAGTCTCGCGTGAGGTGCGAGTAGTAAGGAGTTGCAGCATGTGAGGATCAGCGTCTTTGCGGGAACACTTCTACCCTGTGCTACCATTTTGGTCAACATGAAGAACGTTTATCTCGCAGGGGCAGTACGAACTCCGATCGGCAAATTTGGTGGAACTCTGTTGGCGTGGTCGGCGGCGGATCTCGGGGTCTTGGTAGCGGCTGAAAGCTTGCGACGCGCCAAGTTGGATCCCGAACAGATCGCCGAATCGATCTGGGGTTGCGCGCGTCAGGCCGGCGGCGGTCCGAACGTCGGCCGCCAGATCACATACCGCGCGGGAATGCCGGAAACAGTACCCGCCTACACGGTCAACCAGGCGTGCGGTTCGGGTCTGAAAGCGATCATTCTCGCGGCGCAGGAGATCATGCTCGGACGCGCCGATGCAGTGCTCGCGGGCGGAACGGAAAGCATGTCGAATGTTCCCTATTTCGCGGAAGGCGCGCGTTGGGGCATGCGAATGGGCTTCTCGCAATTGGTCGACGGCATGTATCGCGACGGTTTCAGGGATCCTTTGTCAGGTCTGGTCATGGGTGAGACCGCGGAGAATCTTGCGCGGCAGTATGAAATTTCGCGTGAGGAGCAGGACGAGTTCGCGTTGCGATCGCAACAGAAGGCGCAAGCCGCGATCGAGTCCGGCAGGTTTGACGACGAAGTAATGTCGTTCGGAGTCGGCGGTCCAAAAGCTCCGCGAACCTTTGCCCGCGATGAACACTATCGCGCCGGAACGACACTCCAGGACCTCGCGAAACTTCCGCCGGTCTTTTCAAAAGACGGCACAGTCACAGCTGGAAACTCGTCCGGGATCACTGACGGCGCCGCCGCCCTGGTCGTCCTCAGCGAGGAGGGCTTAAAGAATTCCGGCGCGACTCCGCAGGCACGCATCGTCGATTACGAAATCACCGGCGTCGCACCGGAGATCATGGGTATTGGCCCAGTTCCCGCAGTCCGCGCGCTGCTCAAGCGACAACAGCTCACAATGGACCAGATCGATCTGATCGAGCTAAACGAAGCATTCGCCGCGCAAGTGATCGCCTGCGAGCGCGAGCTGAAGTTTCCCAACGATAGATTGAACGTCAACGGCGGCGCGATCGCGCTGGGCCACCCGATCGGCTGTACCGGAGTTCGCATCACCACCACGCTCGTTCACGAAATGCAAAAGCGACAAGCAAAACTCGGACTCGCGACTCTTTGCGTTAGCGGCGGCATGGGCCTGGCGCTATTGCTTGAACGAGTATGACCCGCGGGCGCACGCACCGGATCGCACTGCTATCGCTTTCCTTGTGTGTGCTGGCGGTTGCCTCGTGCCGAACCGCAAGCGAACCCGCCACGAACGACTCGCCAAAGACCGACACCGTCGTCTCAAACACTCCGCCTTTCAAGACGAAAGAACCGGAACGTTACTCCGCCACTCGCACCATCACCGTCTTCAACCCCGACGGCGATACGTCCACGAGCAGTACTTTGATCGCGAGAGATGGACCAAGATGGCGCGAGGAACCACAGGCTACGGAGCCACGAGTGATCTATCTCGACCTTCCCGAAGGAAGGTTTGTCGTGTATCCCGAGGACAAGGTTTACGCCGCGGCCACAAACGACGACGAGCGCGCGAATTCACAATCCGAAGAGCCGGACGACAACTCGCCCGATCGTCTGCTCCACACGGACCCGATCCGCACCACGTATCAATCTCTTGGCGCCGAGACGATCGCCGAACGCCGCGTCTCAAAGTACCGCATCGTTGTTAACGATTCGCTCGCCGAAAACGTCAGCCCTAATGAAACGTTGATGTGGATCGACGAGGAATTGAGCATGCCAATCAAGTCAGAAACGAAATCTGCCGACGGCACTCGCACCGTGACGGAGATATCGCATGTGATACTCGACCCGGATAAACAACTTTTTAAAATACCGCCCGATTACAAAAAAGTCGGTTTTAGCACTCTTCAGAAGCAACTCAGCGAGCGCCGATTGAATCCCTGAGTTTCGCTATAGAAAGGTCTTGCAGGATGAAAATCAGATTTTTTAACTTCGCACTTGTCTTAATCGCAGTTCTCGCCGTCGTACAGGTCGGCGCTCTCGCGCAGACGCGCAGTCGCAACACGGCGCCGGCGAGCGCCAGCCTCATGAACTCGTTGCCGCAGTCAGATGCGGTGGCCCAGGTCAAGATGAAGCAACTGTTCAACGAAGCGATGCCGCGCGTTCTCGCTAACAATCCGGCGCGGCTCGCCCAGGTAAACGCGTCACTCGAAGACTTCAAAACCCGGACGGGACTCGATCCACGCATGTTCGACGAACTCGCGGTCGGAGTTCGATTCACGTTTCCCGGTGAAGGCATAACGAAAGTACAGTCAGTGGCGCTGGCGAAGGGCGCATACAATTCGACGGCGCTGGTTACGGCCGGGAGTCTCGCTGCGAGCGGCAAATATCGCACGGAAAAATACAAGGACAAGACGATCTACATTTTCACGCTCGACGAAAACATTAGCGTGCTGGGAGTATTTGATTTCAGAATCGGAGAGCTCGCCGTGCTGCCGCTCGACACAAACACGCTCGCACTCGGCGATCCGGCTAGCGTGCGTTCCGTTATCGATGCGACACGCGCATCCAAACGCGCAAATGCAGAACTGATCGCTCTGGCGAGCCGCGACCCGAATGCGGTGATCGGCTTCGGCGCGAACATGTCGCAGCAGTTAGTCAGCAGCGTCGACGCGCTTGGTAATTCGCCGCTCGCGACCGACCTCGCGAAGCTGCGTCAGGTTTACGGTTCAGTCGCAACGACTGACAAGGACCTCGAACTGTTTATCGCGGCACGCGCGATCAACGCCGAAACCGCTAACAGCTTGAGTGAGAGTTTGAATGGCTTGAAAGGGCTTGGCTCGTTGTTTGTCGGACGCTTGTCTGGTGCGCGAGGAGTGGTGGCGAAGAGCGCGTTGACGAACCTTACGATCGTCGCCACGGCTAATGAGCTGCAAATTCGTACCGCAGTGCCATCAGCTGACGTTGGGCCACTGATGGGCGGCAATTGAGATCCGTGCTTTTGTACTCGGTGCTTTGTCTCGCCTACTCCCTGGGCAGGTTCGGGAAGTTCAATCCACCGGGTAGCGCGGCCGGCGCAGGTTCAGCCGCCTCCAAACGCGTCAACACGTCCGTGTAGATCTTGATCTTGCCGTCGCGCTTCATCCGCTCTTCCGCGGCGGTGATGTAATCCGCAAACACCTGCGACTGACGGTCTCTCAACATCGTCTGCTTGATGCGCTCGCGTTCGGCCCCGAACGTCGCCATGTTCGCGTTGTCGCGTTTGACGACGCCGAGGATCACCCACTTGTCGTCAACTCTGATCGGCGTCTTCGTGATCTCGCCTTCTTTCAAGCTGTAGATCGCGTCGTCGAGCACTTCGCCGGCGCCGGCTTTACCGAGTGTCGACTCACGCTTGAAACCTTCTTCAAGACCGGAATCGAAACCTTCCTTTTCGCCGAGAGCTTTGATGTCGCCCGGCGAGCTCAAACCCGCGATCAGGTCTTTGGCCTTCTGTTCGATCTGTTCTTTCGCTTTTTGTTGCTTGAGCGTGTCGGCGACCTTCGTCTTCACCTCGTCGAATTCAGGAATTCGCGGCTCCTTCTTGTCGAGCAGCATCGGAATCGCGAAACCATTTTTGATACCGACGACTTCGCCCACGTCGTTCGCGTTATTCAGCGTTGTCAGTGCCGACTCAAACTGCTGGTTGGTACCCACGTCCGGCACGTCGTCGTCTTTCTTGACGTACCCTGTTTCGCGGACCATCTCGGCGGGAGTCATGTTTGCTTCAGCGGCGAACTCCTGGGCCACCTTCTGCACATCTTTGACTTCCTTCAAGCGCGCGTCGATCTTCTGCGCGAGTTGAAAGGCCACACCATAACCGCGACGATTGCGTAAGGAGACCAGCAGCTCCGGCTTCGCTTCAGCGAATGTCTTTGGCACAGATTCGCCGCGACGCAGGATGTAGTAGTTACCACCGAAGCGAATGGGAATGTCGGAAACTTCTCCCACCTGCATGTCCACTGCGCGTTCGTAAAGACCTTCGGCCTTCTTGTTCGGATTCGCCTTGAACGGCTTCAACAGGAACCCGCCGTTTCTGGCAGTGTCGGGATCTTCCGACTGACCCTTCGCAGCTTCTGCAAACGCTGCGTCCGTTCCCTTGCCGTCCGGTCCACGCAACTTCGCAATCAGGTCCTTCGCTTTCTTTTCCACCTGCGAGTCGAGATCTTTGCGCGCGACTTTCAAAACAATCTGTTGGATCTTGATGCCGGCTTCTTTGTACTGCGGCGCAAGTTGGTCGTACTCCTGTTTAAGATCAGCTTCGGAGATCTGGAGTTTCGAACCCGTCTTTTCGGTGTTGACGAAGATATAACGGACTTTACGCTGTGGCTCTTCGAAACGATAGCTCTCCTTGTGACTGTCGAAGTAGCTGCGCATCTCCTCATCGGTTGGTTGAATCTTCGCCGCCAGTTTGTCCGTCGTCAGTGAAATGTAACCGACGTCGAACGACGTGTTCCGGCGCTTGTACTCTTCCTCGATCTCTTCGTCGGAAACGTTGACGCTCGCATTCAGAAACGCCTGTAATTTCTTCTGCGAAATCGTGGCGCGTGTGTCGTTCTCAAACGTCTCGATGTCGCCATAACGGTCCATGATCGACTGCTTGTACTTCTCCAGATCGAATTTGCCCGCCGCGTCTTTGTAAAGCGATCGAATCTGTTCGGCGACTTCCGCGTCACTCGCTGCCAATCCCAGCCGTTCGGCCTCCGCCAGGATGACGTACTTGCTGATCAACCCGTCGAGAACGGCGCGATTGCCAAACTGGGCCATCATCTGCGCGCCGTACTGCGCATAGCTCTGCCTGATTCGAGCGATCTCCGCGACGCTGATCGTCTTGGACCCGACTTTCGCCACGGTTTCCGTGTTGCGAGAGGGGTCGATGCTGCCGGCAGAGCGGCCGGGAGCGTAGAAGATGACCAAGCTTACGGCCATCAGAATGGCGAAGCCGAGAATGACGATGTTTCGAGTTCGTTCGAGCCGTCCGAGTGCTTTGAGCATTGTTTTAGTACCTTTCAGGCGAAGGGCGGATTGTACGGGAGACGCACGAATGCCTGCAACTCAGCAACGTCTTTGGTCTTTAGTTTTCGGTCTTTGTCGTTGGCGTCGTGTGCGGCTATGCATAAAAGACCAAAGACGCAAAACTCAAGACGAGCACGCGTTTGCTCGATACTTAACGCAAGTGCTATTTTACCTCGCTGCATGGATTCAATTGGCGGCTCAACGTGGTTGTGGGTGGGGTTTAGTCTATTTATCTTGACCATGTTGAGCCTCGATCTCGGGCTCTTCAACCGCAAAGCTCACACAATCAAATATCGTGAAGCGTGGATCTGGAGTGGCGTGTGGGTCACCGTGGCGGGGATTTTTGCCGCACTGGTTTTCCATTACCGCGGCCGCTCAACCGGAGTCGACTTCGTCACCGGTTATCTGATCGAACTGTCGCTATCGGTCGATAACCTGTTCGTATTCCTGCTGATCTTCTCCTACTTCAAGGTACCGGCGAAGTTTCAGCATCGCGTGCTTTTCTGGGGCGTGATGGGCGCGCTGGTTATGCGCCTGACGATGATCTTCATCGGCGCCGCGCTGATTCAGCGGTTTAATTGGATCATTTACATCTTTGGCGGCTTCCTCGTTTACACCGGCCTCAAGATGTTCAAGCAGGAAGAAGTCGAAATTCATCCGGAGCAGAATCCGGTGGTCCGGCTGGTCACGCGGTTTCTTCCGATTTCCCGGCAGTATGAGGACGAGAAGTTCTTTACCACCATCAACGGAAAGCGAACGGGAACCCTGCTGTTGCTGGTGCTGATCGTGGTGGAAATCACTGACCTGGTTTTCGCCGTCGACTCAATCCCGGCGATCTTCGTGATTACGCGGGACACCTTCATCGTCTACACGTCCAACGTTTTCGCCATTCTCGGCCTGCGGTCGATGTATTTCCTGCTGGCGGGCGTGGTGGATAAATTCCGGTATTTGCGATTTGGATTAGCCATCGTCCTCAGTTTTATCGGCGTAAAAATGCTCATCACCGCCTTCGGCATCCACATTCCGACCTGGATTTCGCTGACGGTCGTTGCGGTCGTGTTGCTCGGCTCGATCGGCGCTTCGTTGCTCTTTCCTGCCGAGGGCGAGCCCCATATCGAAGTCGATCTGCCGCCCGATTTCGACTCTCCCAACGAATAGCCCGAAAACATCTACTCACACCGATAAACATGCTTGAACCACGTTCGGTCGTATGTTAAATTCCAAGCCGGTAGTGTTGCTGCCTGGGAAAACGGTGGGTTTTCGCTCCGCCAACGCCATTTCGGACTCACGCCAATAGCCGTGCGGCCCAATTAGTGCCTTAAAACCGCACACGTTCTCAGTATCAGGTTCCTCTTCCTATAGCCAATGGTCGCCAACAGAACCAGTCGTTTTGCCTTTGATTGGTGGATTATCCAGAAGCGCTTCGTCTATCTGGTGATCGCCGGTTTCTTTGTCTGCGCAATGGCCATCGGGGCCGCCGTCTACGTCAAGATCTACGGCAACCCCTTCAAGAGCTTCGCGGAACTCAAGGACCCGTCGGGAGCCCGGTTCGTCTCTTTCGAAGGAGACGTCAGGGTAATCCGTGCGGCGACGCGTGAGATCATCGCGGCCAGCTCCGAAACCGAGCTCTTCCCGGGTGACACGGTGCAGACGCAGGCGAACGGTCGCGCGCGTATCAGTCTGGCTGACGGCTCGACCCTCCTGATCAAACCCAACAGCACGATCATCGTGCGCGACAACGCGAAGGCCGGCGACGGCAAGCGAAGCAACGTTCACGTGCGCGTTGACAGTGGTCAATTATCGGTGCGAACAGAGTCAGCCGCGGACGGCACCACGAACGTGGTCGAAACTCCCAAGACCAAGAACACGGTCGGGGAACAGACCAACGCGAGTTTCGGCGTGAACCCGGAAGGTACTGAAGAAATCCGCGTAGCCAGCGGTGCGATCGAGACGACGAACGCCGCGGGTGACAAGGCCTCGATTAAGGGCGGCGAGTACGTTGCGGTTAACAACTCCGGACGCCTTTCGCCCGCGCAGAAGTTGCTCGACGTTCCGCAACCGGCGCTGCCGCACGATCTCGAGAAAGTTTTCGTAGGCGGGAACGGCGCCGCCAGCGTTGCGTTGAAATGGCAGCGTCCGCAGTCAGGCACTCCGGCTTACTACCGGGTTGAAGTAGCAACCTCGCCGTTCTTTGTTGCCGATGGAAAGGTGATCGAGCGCGATCAATTGGTGGCGACGGAGTTTGGCGCGAGTGATTTGCGGCCGGGCGTTTACTTCTGGCGCATACGAGCTACGGCGTCGAGTGGTCAGGTGAGTGATTGGAGCGATCCGTTGAAGTTCATCGTCACGACGCGCGGCACCGGATCACAAGTATCGGTTCAGAGTTTGAGTGCCGAACTCCTGGGCGGAAATCTTTATCTGGTGCGGGGACGCGCCGAAC
>DATANW010000476.1:0-9532 GCA_036266055.1 Pyrinomonadaceae bacterium
GCATTACCTCGCCGCGTTTCTTCTCGAACAAGGCAAACATGAAAATGATCGTCGCGCCGGTGACGATGCCGGCGACGTACCACAGCCACGTCCAGCCCAGGTTGACCGATGCGTACCAGATCATGGTGATGATCGAGAGCAACAGAAACACCGAGCCAAGCAGTAACAGTCCGCGAATGCGAAAGATTATTCCCGCAAACACTCCCGCCAGCGAGAACGCACCAAGAATGAGCGGCAACCATGGCGAGTTCGCGACGCCGTTGATGAAAATGTCGGCAGTCGACGAAGCGTAGATCGTAACGAGCGCGAGATATCTGATCCCCGCCATCTGATCTTCGCTCAAATTCTTTTCGTTCAGATAAGCCGCGAGCAGCACCGAAAGCGCGACGGGTATCAGCCACAACTGTGGGTGTTGCAGGAACTGATAATCAGACGTGCGATGCAGGACGTACCAGAGTCCCGCGTTTCCCGAGACTGCCGCCAACACTCCGAAACCAAACGAACGCCGCAGCACTGACAACAGTCCGTAAAGTCCGCCAACCACAAACAGCAGCAACGAGAAGTCGACGTCGGACGATGCGAGCCAGAAACCAAGCACCGGCAACAACGGTAGGAAGACTCCGGTTCGTTCCAGCGGCGTGGCGAGCACGAGCAGTTTGCGACGTCGCAACGATTCGCTCGTCACCACGCCGAAGTAAGCGATCACCATCACGACGAGTGGCCAGTAGCGTTCGATAAAGCCGGTGAACAACCACGGCATCGTGAGCCGTATGTGCAGGAACAGCAGCGCGAGCATGACCTCGGCAACGTAGACGTAGCGCATGCGGCCGCGTTCCGACAGTCCCAGGGGATCGTGCGCAGGCGAGAGTGCAAAGAGCACGCAGATCACGACCGCAGCGCCGAGCGTTACGCCGATGACGATGAGTGAATAGGCGTTGATGCGTACTGCGCCAAAAGTCATCTGGTAGAAGACCTCGGTGCCGAGGCAGAAGAACAATGCGAGCACGCCTGCGCCGAGTAACCACGGCACACTGAAACGCACCGCGTTGGACCAGCTGGGCCAGGCGTGTTTGGCCTTGTCGAGGAAAAGCGCGTACAGAGCGACCAGACCGAACGCGATGAGCATCATGATCACGCTACGGTTCAGCCACGTTCCGTTGATGTTGGGGGTCAGCCACGACCAGCCGAATAAAACGAAACCAGTGACGAGCACGGCGAGCGCGAGACGGCGCCATTCTTCGGCGCTCTGTCCCTCGGCAAATTGAGCAAGCACGAAGAACTGGGTGACCACGGCGAGCGCCGCCGTCGCGCGCAAGCCAAATTGAAGGAGTTGGAGATCGATCGAGAAAGACATGGCGGCCACCGCGATTACGGCGGCGGTTGTCACTACGGTCAGCCAGGGCAGTTCGGCCCGTCCGGGCATGACGCGCCGCGGAATCCCCAGGCGCCCGGCGTATTCGATCACTGTTTCGCGATATCGCCACAGTAGCGCGATGAGAAGTGAATACGCGGCCAGAAAGATTGTGATGGACCACTGGAGCCGATCCGGCCTGGGATTGACTTGATGAAACGCGATCGTCGCGCCGAACAGACCGAGAACGTAAAGTCCCGCGACAGAGTATTTCGCCCGCTTGTCCCACAACGTTGCAGCCATCAAGGCCAGCACCGAAGCGAACGTAATCCATGTCAGGCTGGGTACCTCGAGCAGCAGCGATTCAGATCGCCGCGTGACCACACTGCCGAGAATGATGAACAGCAGCATCGCGCTCGTCGCGATTGCGAGGACGTTGTGAAACGAGAGTGCGGTGGACGTTTGGACGGCGCGCAACGGGCGCGCGCGGAGTTCGAGCGCCAACCAGAGCAAACCCGCCACGCTCGCGATGAAGACGTTCGTCAACAGGAAATAGCCAAGCCCTTTGCTGCCGGTGAGTATGAACGTCCACCAAAACGTGATCGCCGTGTTCAGCAGGAAACCGGCGACGTAGAGATAGCGGCGACGAAGTGTTTGCCAGTGCAGGATGGTCGCGAGGGCGCTCAGGACCAGCAGCGGTCCGATGGACCACCAGCGGCGGGTGCCGTAGTCGTCGGTTACTGTCCGCACGCTGAGGAACACGGCGACGACACCGCTCGCGACCGCGAGTTGCCGGCATCGCGATGCCCACCATCCGCCGGTGTCAAATATCTTGCGTAGGGCCGGATGTAGATCGACGGAAGAGAGGCTCGCGGCCGCGATCATCGCGGCGGTGACGGCCGTTGCGCCGGCGGTCAGCACGTGTAATCCGAGCCAAGCACCCTTAGCCGCCGTAACGCTGAATGCGGTCAGACACGCGATGCCCCACAGCGCGACTGCCACGGCGATCGGCGAAACGGTTCGTTCACGCGTTCGCGAAAACCAGGCGAATGCCGCGAGCGTGATGACGAACGACAACCAACCGAGAGAACTCCCAGCCGCATTTGTTCCGTTGCCGATCGAGTAAACCAGGAACACCAAGCGGAACGTCGTCGGTAAGATCAACAGGATGTTCAGTGCGACTGCCAAGCCGATCTGCAGCTGCAGCAGGTTGTTGGCTACCGCCGCACGTTTTTCGTCCAGCTTCGTGAGCCAGCGACGTTGTGTGCTCAACCAGGGCAGCGCAAAGACTGCGAACGTGATCGCGTTCAGTTGCGCCAGACGGACCAGAACGACGCTGTCCATCGAGGCCTTTGCCGCCACGACCGTAAATAGAAACGCGAGCGTGACGGTCGCATTGAAAAGCAGCCCGCCGAAGAAGCCAAACTCCGGGATCCGTTCGCGCAGCGCGTATCCGATCATCACGAACGCGGTGAGCATGAGCGGAACACCGTAAGAAAAGTCGTCGTCAAACCAGGAGAAGAACCCGCTCACGGGACCTTGCACCGGCATGTAGTAGATCGATCGCAAGGCCGGGTAGATGGTTAGGATCAGTAACGGCAGGACCGTCAGAAAAATCAACCACGCGCGGAGGTCGCTCGCGGTCCGCTCGTCAATTCGGGTCCAGCCGCGTTTCCACAAAGGTATCGATCCGGCAACCAGGAAGAGTGCTGCGAACCAACGCCACGCCGTCGCCGTCGCAACCTGCGTCTCAAAAAGCCCGGCGATCAACGGTATCGCCGCCGACAGCACGACGAGCGCGCCGAGCAGATAGACGCTGCGATGGCGTTCCCAATAATTGGCGAGCATCGCGACGGTCAACAGACCGAGCACGATCCACGAGCCAAGCCCGAGCGCCTCCTGATGCGGAAATCCGGCGACGTCGTAGCCCCGATAGCCGCTGCCCCAGGCAGCCAGTTCCTGGGTCACGCCCGCGAGCGATCCATAAACCGCCAACAACAGAAACGCGCCGACGAGCGCCCACGAAACCAGCCGATCGAACGAGTAACTGTGGTCCAGCAATCGCCACGCATCGTTCAGCCAATCGCCGCGAACCTCGCCCGCGTCTATCTCGCCGCCAACCTCGCCCACTTGCACACGCCGCCGAACAATGATCCGCAGCGCGATCCACGCGAGCACCATGAGCGTGAGCACAGTCCCCTGAATTTGCAGCGCCGTCGGATGCAGAAACGCGTGTGGCAGGTACGAATACCACTCGTACTGTTGCAGCGTCGCTTTGATCGTCAACACGATCGCGCACGTCAACGCAAACTGAAAAATATTGAACAGCAGCCGATTGCGATTGAGCCAAAGCGAAACCAGCAGGATGCCCGCGATCCAGAACACTCGCTGCGCCTGCATCCCGGTCTGTTCCCATTGATTCGCCTGAAACAGACTGATCACTCCCAACACAAGCGAGATGAGTGCGCTGTAGTTCAGTGGCTCGGAGAGTATCGCAAAGCGCCGGTCACGCGAACACATGATCGCGGCGACCGCGCAGATCGTCGCGTGGACCAGCAACGCCGTCTGCCACGGGAACGAAAGCGACAGTGGATACGCGAAGCCGTCCGCCAGCGCTACGACCAACAACGCGGATCCGATCCACGCCAACGGCACCAGTCTTCGCCGCCACGCGATCCAAAACGCACCCAGCGCGTAAAGTCCGTAAACGATCCAAAGCGAGTAAACCTGGCCACCGGATGGTGCGCCCGACAGCTTGCCGAACCCAAACTTACCGAAGAGGGTTACGAGCACGAGACTCAACGTCGCGATCAAACCGGCGGCGATCAAGTAATACTCAGCATCGCGCGGCCGTTTGCGTCGCGTCAGCCATTCGGCCGCCGCCACAAACAGCACAAACGCGCCCACCCACGCTTGTCCGCTTGCAACCGTCAGACTTACGTCCAACAACGACATCACGCGCAGGTTTTCCCAACTGATGTGACCCGTCACGACGTGGTACGTCACGAGGTACGCGAGCGCGAGACAGCTCGCCGCGAGCAAATGCGCGACCGGCATCTCGAGAAACACCGCGAGCGCGGTGAAGATCGCGAAGTTGAGCATGGCCGCAGGCACGATGCTCGCCGGGTTGGGCCATGCCAGGACCATTCCCGCCAGGACGACCATCACGCCGACGATGCCGAGCGCGGTCCCCGCCGTCCGCGCCGCGACCAGTTTCTTATTGTTGATGCGCCGCCAGAGGATCGTACCCGTCGCCAGCATCGGCAAGCCCCAAAGTGTGACGAGGGGCGCGAGATACATCATCGTCAAACCCAGCGGGCCCGCCTTGTGGAGCAACAAGCCAAACGGCAACAGCGCCGCGAAACTCATCGCGCCCAACACTGTGAAGACCGTTGTGGTTTCGGTCTCGTCGATCTCGTGGTCGGACAGGACCGTGCGCAAGGCGAGCCCGACTGTGACGACATAAAACGTGACGGGAAAAGCGCCGAGAAACACCAGCAGCACGGGAGCAGAATCAGCGGCTGCGAAGTGGCGGATGAGCAGTTGTCCGATCGACGAGCCCAACACGCCCGCCGACAGCACGTGCGCGCAGCCGCGCGTGATCACACGTCCCGCAAAGTAGACCAGGCAGAGAAAGATCGCCGGCGCCGCCAACTCGCTGACGATCACCAGCACGCCCGAAGTGTTGCTGGCCGAGACTGCCGCGATCGCGAGAAAGTTCAGGGGCACGAGCAGGGTCGCGATCGTGAGAATGCCGCGGCTGGTCGTCGGCAGTTTCCAGCGGTGCTCGGTATAGAGTCCGATGCCGAAAAGGACCGCGGTCACGGTCGTGAAGATCAGAAACCTGAAAACAGGGATCTCCGAAATCTGGGCCCACAGGCTGACGACGAGCGCGGTCGAACAACCGATGATCAGCAGACCGCCGACGATCTCGCCCCAACGGATGTTGCTCTCTTCCATGAAGGAGTTGAGCACTTCGGAGAATGGTCTGCGCGGTGGTGGCGGTGGGGGTGGAGGCTCGACTCGCGGCGGCGGTTGAGGTGGCGGTTCAAATCGCGGAGGAGGGGCCTGAGGAGCCGGCGCTGTTACGACAACGCGCGCCGGTTCGATTTCTGGTTTCCGGTTTAAAGGCTCAACTTCTTCACGGATCGAAGCCAGTAATTTCTCATAGATCTCGTCATTGATTTTTCCTTCCGTGTAAAACTTGACGATCTGTCTCTCGGTCGTCGCGAGATCTTTTAATCGTTGCGTCTTTGGGTCGACTGGAGGCGGAGGTGTGTAAATGGACGGAGGCGGTTCGTCTGTGTTGATATCGAGGTCGAACACCCACCGGATGATCCACCTGAGTACCACCCAGATAACGTGGCCCACCACCGTCATGATGGCCAGCAGAATGAACAGCACGAACAGGATGAATATCAAATCCATGCGTCTTCAGACCCTATCTCAGGCCGGTGACACAAACCACCATTCTGGTATACAAACTACGCCGAACACGCCCAAACAACAATGAATCTTTTCGAAGCCATTTTCGCTCACGATTCAACAGCGTCCGCCATCCATTACCGCGGGCGCGATCTGACGTATGGCGAACTACGCGCCAGAACCTTGCGCATGGCGCAGGCGCTCACGTCGCTGGGCGCGGCGCGAGGTGACCGCGTGGTGCTGCTGCTCAATGATTCACCAGAGTTTATCGAGGCGTTTATCGCGATCTGTTCGCTGGGCGCGATCGCAGTGCCAATTAACATGGCGCTCCGCATCGAGGACCAATGTTCGATCCTTCACAACTGTGGAGCGCGCCTCGCGCTGGTGGAAGACGACATCTGCAATACGCTCCCGACAGATGTCAGAATTTGTCCGCTCTCATCCGTGTTTGAAAAAGCCGGTGATGCGCCGCCGCCTGATTTCCCCATAGCCGACGTCCACGATCCCGCGTTCATTCTTTACACGTCGGGCAGCACCGGCGAACCGAAAGGCGCCGTCCACCGTCAGGCCGACATCTTTTACACGAACCAAACGTACTGTCGCGAAGTGCTGCGCGTCACGAAAGACGATCGTCTGTTTTCATCATCGCGCTTGCCATTCGCTTACGGCCTCGGGAACAGCTTCACGTTTCCACTGCTGAACGGTGCGACCACGATCCTCTGCCGCGAGAAACCAACACCCGACATCATCAGCAACACTCTCGCAACTGCGCGCCCGACGATCTTCTTCGCCGTACCTGTCGTTTACAGCCTCTTACTGGACCATCATCGCTCCGGCAAAAGACTTGATTGTTCCAGCCTGCGACTGTGCGTCTCGGCGGGCGAAGCGCTGCCGGCGTATCTCGGCCAGGAGTGGGAACGCGAGTTCGGCGTGCAGTTATTGGACGGTATCGGTTCGACTGAGATGCTGCACATGTTCATGTCGAATCACGAGAACGACGTGCGTTACGGCAGCAGCGGGCGGCTGCTTGAAGGCTACGAAGCGCGCCTCGTCGACGAAAACGGCGACCTTACACCCGACGGCGCTGAAGGAAATCTCTGGATCAAAGGCGAGAGCGCGGCGCGTTACTATTGGGAACGACCGGATGAAAGCGTGCGAACGTTCCTCGACGGCTGGGTGCGCACCGGCGATCTGTACCGCCGCGAGAGTGACGGTTACTGGTTTCACATGGGACGCAGCGACGACTGTTTCAAATCGAGCGGGCAATGGGTGTCGCCGGTGGAAGTCGAGGGCGTGCTATTGCGGCACGCGGGTGTCAGTCGCGCGGCCGTGGTGGAGGATTTTGACGAGCATCAGCTTCCGTGCGCGTGTGCGTTTGTGGTCAGGCAGGATGTAGAATCCGACCCTGTCGAACTTGAAAAGGGATTGCGCGATTTGGCCGCCGCGTCCTTGCCGCGATTCAAGCAGCCGCGCCAGTACGTTGTTGTGGACGAGCTGCCGTACACGGCGACGGGCAAAATTCAGCGGTTCAAACTGCGCCAGAGCTTGAGAAACAAAGAACACGGATGAACAAGAGTATCCAGGAAACGTACGCACCGAATCTTGCCTGTTTTGGCTGTGGACCGGCGAACCCGAAGGGACTGCACATTGGCAGTTTTCCGGAAGGTGATGAAGTCGTCGCCGAGTGGCAGCCGAGTGTTGAGTACGAGGCGTTTCCCGGCGTGTTGAGTGGCGGCATCATTGGCACGCTGCTCGACTGTCATTGCAACTGGACCGCCGCCTGGTACCTGATGCGCCAGTCAGGCTCGGATAAACCGCCGTGCACTGTGACGGCAGACTATGCGATCACACTAAAGCGACCGACGCCGACGGATCAGCCGATACGAATGAGGGCGCGCGTTGTCGAGTCGACTGAAGATCGCGCCGTGGTTGAAGGCGAACTGATCGCTCATGACAAAGTTTGCGCCACGTGTCGGGGCACTTTCGTAGCTGTCAAACCGGGCCACCCGGCTTACCATCGTTGGTAATCACTTGAACTTTGTACTTTGTGCTTTGTACTTTGTCAGAAGAAACCAAGTACTAAGTACAAAGTTCAAAGTACAAAAAACATGATCTACCGCCCACGTCGACTTCGCCGAACTGAAGCGCTCCGCTCGATGGTGCGCGAAACACGTCTGACCCGCGACGATTTCGTCCTGCCGTTATTCGTCTGTCCCGGCGAAGGCGTGCGACGTGAGATCTCGTCGATGCCGGGCGTCTACAACCTCTCGATCGACGAAACCACGAAGGAAGTCGGGGCTGCTTTCGACACCGGCGTGCGAAGCATCATCCTTTTCGGTTTGCCCGAGGCGAAAGACCAGGTCGCGTCCGGCGCTTACGCCGAAGACGGCATCGTGCAGCGCGCGATCCGCGCGGTCCGGCAGTCGACACCCGACGTTCTGATCATGGCCGACACGTGTTTGTGCGAGTACACGTCACACGGACACTGCGGCGTCGTGCGCGGCGGCGAGGTGATCAATGACGAGTCGCTCGAATTGCTGGCAGCGACAGCGGTGAGCCAGGCAGCAGCTGGAGCGGATCTCGTTGCGCCGTCAGCGATGATGGACGGTCAGGTCGGCGCGATTCGCACAGCACTCGACGAGTCGGGATTTGAAAACGTCGGAATCATGGCCTACGCCGTGAAATATGCGTCAGGTCTGTACGGCCCGTTTCGCGAGGCAGCGCAAAGCGCGCCGGAATTCGGCGATCGCCGGGCTTACCAGATGGACCCGCCAAATGTGCGCGAGGCCATGCGCGAGGCGGAAATCGATGCCGCCGAGGGCGCCGACATCCTGATGGTCAAACCCGCTACGATTTACCTCGACGTGCTGAGCATGGTGCGCGAGCGTTTCGACCTGCCGACTGCGGCTTATCACGTTTCCGGTGAGTACGCCCTGATCAAGGCCGCCGGGCAAAAAGGCTGGATCGACGAGCAGCGCGTAATGTTGGAAACCCTCACAAGCATCAAACGAGCGGGCGCAGACATCATACTGACCTATTACGCTCGAGAAGCCATCAGAGCGCTGGAGCAATGAAATGACGACAACCCACAGATTACGCAGATCTGTGTTCGTGGTTTCGAGCTTGCTTGTGTTGCTCGTAACGGAGGCGCCGGGGCAGTCAGGCCGGCGGGCTCCCAAACCTCCTCAGACTCCTGCGATTACGCCCCAGAACGAAACCGAATCAAGACCAAAGACCGACGGACGCGAGTTGAAACACAAAGTTTCCCTCCTCGTCGCGCGCGAACCGACGTCCCAACGACTGTTGAGCGAAGAGGCAATCTTCTCGCATTTCGTGAACCGGTTGAATGAGTTCACGAACGTTTCGGTGACGGACATCGGCGAGTTAAAACGCGACGCAGCCGTAAAAAGAGCGAAGACTGAGACGGAGGCGGTGGTCGTGTTGGTCCAATACGATATCGACGAGTTTCAGGCGGGCACGATCATCGTGAATCCGCAGGATATGGACGTGAAGCTTGTCGTGTTCGCGCCGCAGACCGGGCAGAAGAAGTTCGACGGCAAGGTCTACTACAAAGCCGTGGGTGGGCCAATGCTGAAGCGCGATAACTGGCCCAACGGCACCCCGATCAGAATCACGACTGAGGCGGTTGGTATCGAGGCGGCAGAACAGATGCGCGACTGGCTGATCATCGAAGACCAGAAAAAGAAGCCCTGATCGTGTCAGTCAATCCGTGTTAACTCTTGATCTCGTCGAGCG
>DATANW010000477.1:0-9241 GCA_036266055.1 Pyrinomonadaceae bacterium
TAGACAGTGGTGTTGGAGTGGCTGAGCTGGAGTTGTTGGAGGAGACGGAGCGAGAGCAACTGCTGGTGGGCTGGAACCAGACGGCCAGTGGGTTCGGTGGTGAGTTGGTGCATGAGTTGTTCGAAAGGCAAGCGCGGCGGACGCCGCAGCGAGTGGCGTTGGTGTGTGGCGAGCAGGAGCTGAGTTATGCGGAGTTGGAGCGGCGGGCGAATCGACTAGCACGATGGCTGCGGCGGCAGGGTGTTGGTGTAGAGACGCGGGTGGGCGTGTTGCTGCAGCGGGAAGTGGAGTTGGTGGTTTCGCTGCTGGCAGTGTTGAAGGCTGGTGGGGCGTATGTGCCGTTAGATCCGGAGTACCCGGAGGAGCGGTTGCGGTTCATGGTGGCGGATTCTGACGCCCGGTTGTTGTTGACGCAACGAGCGGTGCTGGAGCGACACGGCTGGTTGGCGGAGCAGCCGGTTGAGACGGTGGTGGTGGACACCACGGATGATACGGGTAACACGGATGAGAGATTCGATGGTCCGGCAGTTGGAGCGGCCAATCTGGCGTATGTGATCTACACGTCGGGCTCGACGGGACGGCCGAAGGGAGTCGCGATCACGCATCATTCAGCGTCGGTGCTGTTACGCTGGAGTCACGAGCAGTTCAGTGAAGCGGAACTGGCGGGCGTGTTGTTCTCGACTTCGGTGTGCTTCGACTTGTCGATCTTCGAGCTGTTCGTGCCGCTGACGAGTGGTGGCGCGGTGATCGTCGCCCGTGATGCGTTGGCGTTGCTGGAGTTGAAGAGGCGTGAGCGAGTGACGCTGGTCAACACGGTGCCGTCTGCGATGGCGGAGTTGCTGCGGCTGGGTGGGGTGCCGGAGACGGTGGTGACGGTGAACCTGGCGGGTGAGGCATTGAGCCGGCGCCTGGTGGAGGGCGTCTACGACCTTGGGACTGTGAAGCGGGTGTGGAACCTGTATGGGCCAACGGAAGACACGACGTACACCACCGGAGTGCTGGTACCGCGCGGAGTGGCGCAGTCGCCGACGATTGGCAGACCGGTGGCCGAGACCCGGATGTACGTGTTGGATGAGCGACTGGAGCCGGTGGCAGTGGGAGTGCGCGGTGAACTGTATGTAGCTGGCGCGGGACTGGCGCGCGGGTACCTGAAGCGAGCCGCGCTGACGGCGGAGAGGTTCGTGCCGGATCCACATGCGTCAGAACCGGGCGCACGGATGTACCGGATTGGCGACGTCGGACGGTGGTTGGCAAAGGGCGAGTTGGAGTACCTGGGGCGAGTGGATCATCAGGTGAAGCTGCGTGGCTATCGCATTGAGCTGGGTGAAGTGGAAGCAGCGATCGTGGCGCAGGGTGGTGTGAGTGAGTGTGTCTGCGTAACGCGCGAAGATGAACCGGGTCAGCAGCAGTTGGTGGCTTATGTAGTAGCGAACACGGATTTGTCAGCGAACACGGATTTGTCAGCAATCCGTGGTTCAGAGATGCGGCGGGGGTTAAGAGAGAAGCTGCCGGAGTACATGGTGCCGTCGGTATTTGTGATGCTCGAGTCGCTGCCGCTGACGCCGAATGGAAAAGTTGATCGGAAGCGGTTGCCGGCACCCGACCAAGCGCAGGCGGAGACAGAATACGTGGCGCCGCGGACGGCCATCGAGGAAGTTATCTCAAGCATTTGGCGCGAGGTATTGCGCCTGGAGCGAGTCGGCATCTACGACAACTTCTTCGAGCTGGGCGGACACTCACTCCTCGCAACTCAAGTCACATTCTCGATCCGCGAAAAACTAGGCGTCGACTTGCCGCTGCGCCGCATTTTCGAAACTCCGACCGTCGCCGGTTTGGCCGAGTTGGTGGAGACGTCAAACGCCCTCACGACATCCGCGATCAAGCCGCTCTCGCGAGAGCGTTACCGCGTGAAGGGTTTTACTCCACAGGCATTGTCGCTGCCTGAAGTCATGAGAGAGCGATAGTCTCCATGATCTCCGTCTAAAAACAGAAATTCCAACAAGAAACCAGATGTACACAACGGCGGTTGAAGAGGACGTCTTCGTCTTCCCAGTATCTTTCGCGCAGCAACGGCTGTGGTTCCTGGACCAACTACAGCCTGGCGATCCGACTTACAACATCTTCACGGCCGTGCGGCTGCGAGGCCCGCTCGATATCACGGCTTTAAAGTCAGCGCTCAATGAAGTCGTGCGCCGTCACGAGTCGCTGCGGACAACATTCGCTGAAGTCGAGGGCCAAACGGTCCAGATCGTGACTTCCGACCTGAGCCTGGAACTGCCGGTCATTCGTTTGGACCATCTCGAGGTCAACCAGCGCGACGGTGAGTTTGAACGAATGTCGGAGCTTGAATCACAAACTCCGTTCGACCTATCGCAATGGCCGCTCATGCGGGCGAAGTTGCTGCGGATGAGCGAAGCAGATCACGTGTTCTTCCTCACGATGCATCACATTATCTCCGACGGCTGGTCCATGGGCGTGCTGGTGCGCGAGTTGGCCACATTCTATGGGGCGCGGGTGACAGGTCGACTGGCGGATGCGCCGGAGCTACCAATTCAGTATGCGGACTACGCTTCGTGGCAACGCGAAACGTTGCACGGCGAAGCGCTCGAGTCGCAACTCGCGTACTGGAGGCGCCAACTCGCGAACTCTCCAACCGGACTCGAGCTGCCGGCCGACCGTCCACGCCCACCGGTGCGCACGTTCGAAAGTGCGAGTCAATCGATCGTCCTGTCGGAGAAACTCTCCGAGTCGTTACGAGCGCTCAGCCGCCGTCACAGCGTGACGTTGTTCATGACGCTGCTGGCGGTCTTCAAAATACTCTTTCATCGCTACACGCTGCAGGAGGAGATCGTCGTGGGCTCGCCGATCGCGGGCCGCAACCGGGCAGAGACGAAGGCACTGATCGGGTTCTTCCTCAACACGCTGGTGCTGAGGACAAACCTTGGCGGTAACCCAACGTTTCGCGAACTGCTCGAGCGTGTGAAGGAGACGACCACCGGCGCTTACGCGCACGAAGATCTGCCTTTTGAAAAACTGCTCGAAGAGTTGCAACCGGAAAGAGACCTGAGCCGGACGCCGCTGTTTCAGGTCTTCTTCAACATGCTCAATCTTCCCGATGGCGAGATCGAATTGCCGGACCTGACTGTCGAACTGATTCCACCGCGCGACGTCGGCGCGAAGTTTGACGCTACGATTTACGTGCGTGAACTCAACCGGCGCATCGCAATCGAGCTGGTCTACAACGCCGATCTCTTCACCGGCGAGCGAATGACACACACGCTGTCGCAGTTCGAGTGGTTGCTGTCGCAGGTCGTAGACAACCCTGACAGGCAGATCGCCGAATACTCACTGGTGACGGCCGAGTCGCAAAAGACTTTGCCCGATCCAACCGAGGCGCTGAGCAGCAAGTGGGAAGGCGCGGTCCACGCGATCTTTTCGCAACAGGCGCGCCGCACGCCCGAACGCGTCGCGATTTCAGGCGACAACGAAGCCTGGACTTACGGCGATCTGGAATCGCGCGCAAACAAGTTGGCCAACTACATGCGCGCGCAGGGAACGGTGACGGGCGACATCGTTGCGATTTACGGCCACCGTAGCCCCGCACTTGTTTGGGCTGTGATCGGTACCTTGAAAGCCGGCGCTGCGTTTCTCATCCTCGATCCAGCATACCCATCCGCGCGACTCGTCGATTACCTCGAAGTGGCGAAGCCGAAAGGTTGGATCCAACTTGAAGCGGCCGGGTCGTTGCCAACGTCTTTGCAAGACTACGTGTCGTCCATGCAGTGCCGATTTCGTCTGGAACTTCCGGCGCGAGCCGTGGGCCAACAACTGTCCGCCATGTCGAGCGACGAGCCGGACGTCGAGGTTCGTGCTGACGATCTCGCCTACATCTCGTTCACGTCGGGATCGACAGGCAGACCAAAAGGCGTGCAGGGATGTCATGGTTCGCTGACTCACTTCCTGCCCTGGCTTCAACGGACCTTCGGATTGGACCACCAGGATCGTTACAGCATGCTCTCCGGTCTATCGCACGACCCGTTGCACCGCGACATCTTCACGCCGCTGCAACTAGGCGCGAGCATCTGCATCCCGAGCCGCGAGGATCTCGAGGTTCCCGGTCGCTTAGCCGAGTGGATGCAGCGCGAGCAAGTGACGATCACACATTTGACGCCGGCGATGGGCCAACTGTTGACCGAAACATTCCCCGGCCACGCCAGCCGCGAGATCGACTCGCTGCGCTGCGCCTTTCTTGTCGGCGACGTACTTACCAAAAGAGACGTCGCAAAACTGAGAACGCTCGCTCCCCGCGTGACGGTGGTTAACTATTACGGCTCCACTGAAACGCAGCGCGCCGTGAGCTATCACGTTGCGCTCAACGACGACGACCATTCAGACGAGCACGGTAAACAGGTTCTGCCACTGGGCAAGGGAATTGAAGACGTTCAGTTGCTCGTGCTGAATGCGTCGCAGAGTCTGGCGGGCATCGGTGAAACCGGTGAGATCTACTTGCGTAGCCCGCACATCGCGCGCGGCTATCTCGACGAGCCGGTGCTGACAAGTGAGCGTTTCATCATCAATCCATTTGCGGGCATGGCGGACGACTGGCTCTATCGCACCGGCGACCTGGGCCGGTATTTGCCGAATGGCGAAGTAGAGCCGCTGGGCCGTGCCGACCAACAAGTCAAGATACGCGGGTTCAGAGTTGAGTTGGGCGAAATCGAGGCGGTCATCGGAACTTACGCGGGCGTGCGAGAGGCTGTTTGCATAGCGCGTGAAGATGAACCCGGCGAGAAGCGGCTGGTTGCTTACCTCGTCGCCGAAGACGTGTCCGTTGCGCAGTTGCGCGACTCGTTACGACAGAAGTTGCCTGACTACATGATGCCCTCGGCGTTTGTCATGCTCGACGCCTTGCCGTTGACGCCGAACCGCAAGGTCGACCGCCGCGCCTTGCCCGCTCCGTCGCAATACGTTTCGGACACGGAAGCGAACCACGTCGACGCGCGCACGCAGACGGAAGAAGTGCTGGCGGCGATCTGGGCCGATGTGCTGAAGCTTGATCGCGTCAGTGTCTGCGACAACTTCTTCGACTGCGGCGGTCACTCGCTACTCGCGATCAAAGTCGTCGCTCGCGTTCGCGAAGCTTTTGCTGTCGAGTTGCCTTTGCGCAGTTTCTTTGAGTCGCCGACGGTGGCTTCTCTTGCCGTTGTAATAGACGACTTGAAACAAGTCAGCAGTACGGCACCGCTGCGTCGCGTGGACCGTGGAGAACGCCCCCCGCTCTCTTCGACGCAAGAAGGGCTCTGGTTTATTCACCGCTTCGCACCTGAAAGTCCTGCGTACAACATCTTCGCCGCGGCGCGGCTTGTCGGCGATTTGGATCTAACTGCCTTGCAGGCAAGTGTGAATGAGATCGTTCGCCGGCACGAAACGCTGCGCACGGCCTTTGCAGAGGTGGACGAGTTGCCCGCGCTGGTGATCGCAGACGAGCTGGAACTGCCGATTGCACACTTGGAGCATAGCGAGTGGAGCGAATCAGAAAAGGAATCACAGATCGTCAGCCTGGCGATCGAAGAATCGCGGCGGCCTTTCAACCTCACGCGCCAACCGTTGCTGCGCGTCAACCTGGTCAAGCTCCGTGCTGATGAGCACGTGCTGTTGTTGACCATGCATCACATCATCGGCGACGGCTGGTCCATCGGTATCCTGCTGCGAGAGCTGGCGACGCTCTACGAAGCCTACACAGTCGGCCGCCCGTCGCCGCTTCCCGATTTGCCGATTCAATACGCGGACTTCGCAGCGTGGCAACGCGAGTGGATGCGCGGACCGGCGTTCAAATCACAACTGGCATACTGGCGTCTTCAGCTAGCGAGTGCACCGTCGCTCGTCTCTTTCCCAACCGACAATCCGCGTCCCGCCGTGCTCGGGCAACGGGGTGCTCGCGAGTATCTAACGCTTCCCGCGCAGCTTTATGAAGGATTGAAAGCACTCAGTCGGGCCGAAGGCGTCACGCTGTACGTCACGATACTCGCTGCGTACATGACGTTGCTGCATCGTTACACCGGACTCGAGGACGTCGTCGTCGGTTCACCGATCGCCGGGCGCAGCCGGATCGAAACCGAAGGGTTGATTGGGTTCTTTGCGAATACGTTTGTTATCCGCGGGAACCTCGCCGGCAATCCTACGTTTCGTCAGTTGATTGGTCGCGTGCGCGACGTCACGTTGCAAGCTTACTCCAACCAGGATGTGCCGTTCGACAAGGTGGTCGAAGAGCTGCGGCCCAAGCGCCGGCTGAGTCAGACTTCACTATTTCAATTGTCGTTCTCGCTGCAGACGACGTTCGAACGTTTGCAGGTTCCCGGCCTGACACTCAGCCGGATTCCGATAGATAACGGGACGGCGATGTTCGAGTTGGTACTCAACATGCAAGAGACTGAGCAGGGCCTCGGCGGCACACTCGAATACAACACAGACCTCTTCCACGCAGAAACCGTAAAACGTCTCTTACACAATTACGAACTGCTGCTCACAGCTGCCGTTGCACACCCTGACTCGTCGTTGAATGAAATTGAAGCTGTTGTCGACGATGGACCGCGAGTGGCCGGTGACGATCGTAAGGAAAGTCTAGCGGCCAGGCTGAAGGGCAGCCGCCGCAAAGCTTTTGCCGTGACACATAACGAGTAAATGCAATCAGAGATCATCGTCGAAGGCTACCGCGTGTCGGTCCAGCAGGAACGGCTGTGGCGGCTGTGTGAAGAATACGGGGAGTCATACTTTCGCTCTGCGTGTGCGATGTGGCTTCCGTCAGGCGCGGTTTCGACCGCGGCTCTCGAGCGGTCGCTTGTTGGACTGCTTAGCCGCCACGAGTCTTTGCGCACTTCATTCCGCCGGCTGGCGGCACTTGCGGCTCCTTTGCAGTGCGTGCTCGACGATGTGCAACTCGAGGAGATCGCGCGTCGCCTGCTGGAATTCACGAGCGCGAGTGAGTTGCTTGCAGCCGATGACGCCGCCGGCCTCGACAAGGCGGGACGCGTCTTTGATGCGTGGGTTGCGCGCGACCGTGAACGCAGCTTCGACCTCGCGCAAGCGCCACTGTTGCGAGCGACCGTCGTCGAGTTTGGCCCGGACAGTCATCTCCTTTGCTTGAACGCGTCTGCGCTTGTCGTTGACGTCGAATCACTCGTTGCAGCAGCGACGCAGTGGGTTCGTGCGTACGCCGCGGTGACGATCGGAGACGGCGAGGAAGAAGACGACGGGATCCTTCAGTACGCAGACTATGCGCAGTGGCAGTTTGAGTTATTCGAGTCACAAGAGAACCGGGAGGCGAGAAACTTCTGGCGACGCGTACTCGAAGGCGTGGGCGAGCCACCGCCCCTTGGCTTCCTTGGAGGAGCTCAAACATCCGCGTCCCTGCGAACCGTTTCAGCCTCATCATCTCCGGCGTGGCGCCCGGCGCGCGTGAACCTCGGCCCTTCTGTTGCTCGAGGCGCTGAGTTGGAACGTGCGGCGCGGTTGTGTGACGCCGAGCCGCGCGACTTGTTAGAAGCCGCGTGGCGCGCGCTGCTGTGGCGACTCTGTGGTCGTCCCGCCGAGTTGACGCTTGGCGTTGGTTTTGACGGTCGCGGCTTCGCGGAGTTGCGCGGCGCAGTTGGCCCGTTCGCACGCCATTTACCTGCTCGCATCGCGATGATGGCGGAGCAGGAGTGGCGTTCGCTGGTGGGCCAGGTGCGACGCGCGCGTGAAGAAGCGTTACCGCGGCAGGAGTTCTTCGAATGGACCACGGTGTCCGGCGATGAGACTGAGGAGAGGAAGTTATCGTGGGCAGGGCGGACGGCAACGGGCTTCGGTTTCGAGTTTGTTGGTGAGGATGAATCGCCGGAGTCGAGATTGCTGGTGGGTTCAGGCGGTTGTCGCGAAGTGTTCCGCTTGTTGCTCCGTACGGCACTGAGCGCTGACGGGCTTTGTTATGAAGTTGTATACGATGCGTCGGTGATTAGGGCCGATCAAGCGCGCGGTGTGCTCGAACAATACGAAGCGGTGTTACGCAGGGCATGTGCGAGTGTTGAGTCGCGGCTTCGGGAGTTGAGTGCGACCTCCGAAAGGGAACTGATCGACATTTCGCGTCGCAATCGGACGGAGCAGGAGTTCGAGACGTATCCGGCGTTGCTGCCTCAACTGGTCGCGGAGCAGGCGCGGCGTACGCCGGAAAGCGTGGCCATCGAGTCCGGCGAAACTTCGCTGACTTACGCGGAACTAGATCACCGGGCTGAGCGTGTGGCGCACTTTTTGAGAAGTCGCGGCGTGGGTGTTGAGTCAAGAGTGGGGTTGCTGATGGAGCGCTCAGTGGAGGCGGTGGTCTCGTTGTTGGGAGTGCTCAAATCGGGTGCGGCCTACGTTCCTTTAGACCCGGAGTATCCGCGCGAACGGCTCGCGTTGATGTTGAAAGATTCGGGAGCGCCAGTCTTGTTGACGCAGCGGCTTGTGCTCGATCAGATCGGCTGGTCCGTTGAAGAGGGCGTTGAGGTCATTGCCGTCGACGAGTTGCCGGAGGAGTTGAGTGAAGGTTCGATAATTCCAAACGAACAACATGCGTCGCCTGTAGTCATACCGCAGAATCTCGCCTACGTGATTTACACGTCCGGTTCAACGGGGACGCCGAAAGGTGTGATGGTCTCGCACGAGGCGATCCGCAACCGGCTGCTGTGGATGCAGCACCACTTCCCGCTGGACCACGACGATCGAGTGTTACTGAAGACGTCGCTGTCGTTTGACGCCTCAATCTGGGAACTGTTCTGTCCCCTGTTGGCAGGCGCCCGAGTGGTGCTGGCGGAACCGGGCGGACAGCGCGACCCGGATTACCTCGTGCGCGAGGTGCAACGACGCGGGATCACGATCTTGCAGATGGTGCCGTCGATGTGGCGCGAGTTCGCGGCAGAGGGCGTGGCCCTGGATGAGTGTCGCAGTTTGCGGCGCGTCTACAGCGGCGGGGAAGCGTTGGGACGAGAGTTGGCGGAGCGATTGCGCGCGGCGCTCCCGGGAGCGGAGTTAGTGAACCTGTATGGACCAACGGAAGCGGCCATCGATGCGAGTTACTGGTTGTGCGGCGCAGCGGTGAACGACAACGGCGACACTGATTACGGCGGTGGTGATTACGTTGGCGCGCAGGTCGTGATCGGACAGCCAGTCGCAAACATGGCGCTGTACGTGTTGGATGAGGGTTTGAAGTTCTGTGCGGCAGGTGAAG
>DATANW010000478.1:0-1780 GCA_036266055.1 Pyrinomonadaceae bacterium
TGTCATGGCTTTGATATGGTGGTTGGTGATCGGCCTAATCGCCGGTGCTCTGGCGCGGTTGATCATGCCGGGTCGAGACCCCATGGGTATACTGGCCACAATGCTGCTCGGAATCGTCGGCTCGGTTATCGGTGGGCTGATTAGTATGGCGATCTGGCCGAACGAACGAGGAGGCATTCCGCGCGCCGGTATTCTGCTTTCGATACTTGGAGCGATCGTTGTGCTCTGGATTTGGCGAATGATACGGAGCCGCAGTACAGTCACTTAAAAAGTGTTACGCGTATAAGTGCCTGAACTGCCGGACATCGTCGTCTATATCGAGGCTCTCGAGAAGCGAATCCAAGGCGCCACTCTCAAACGCGTCCGCGTAGCAAGTCCATTTCTGCTGCGTACGGCCGCGCCTCCGTTATCGAGTGTCGAAGGTAAGAAGATCGTCGAGCTGCGCCGGTTGGGCAAACGGATCTGTTTCGGGTTCGAAGACGACCTGTGGCTGGTTCTGCATCTGATGATCGCGGGACGTTTGCACTGGTACGACGAGGCTGCGAAGGCGTCGAAAGCGCGCGGGCTCGCGGCGTTTGAGTTCAGCGCCGGAACGTTGACGCTGACTGAAGCGGGCACTCAGAAACGCGCGTCGCTACACGTCGTTCAGGGTGAAGCAGGACGGCAAAACTTGAATCCTGGTGGACTGGAAGTTTTTGAAGTCACTGAGGCGCAGTTTGCAGTGGCGCTTCAGGCAAAAAATCACACACTCAAACGTGCGCTTACCGATCCGCGAATCTTGAGCGGGATCGGTAATGCTTACTCGGACGAAATCCTCTTCGCCGCGCAGCTTTCTCCGTTCACACTGACTAAGAACCTCACGACCGAAGAGATCGCGCGTCTTTTCGCAGCCGTGAAGACGACTTTGACCGACTGGGTGGACCGTTTGCGTGCTGATTACGGCGACAAGTTTCCCGAGAAGGTCACTGCGTTTCGGCCTGAGATGGCGACGCACGGGCGCTATAAGGAACCGTGTCCTCGTTGTGGTAACAGGATCCAGCGTATTCGTTACGGTTCCAACGAAACTAACTACTGCCCGACATGTCAAACCGGTGGCCGGCTTCTAGCTGACCGCGCCTTGTCGCGTCTTCTGAAAGACGACTGGCCCCGCACGCCTGAAGAGCTTGATTTGCTTGTGAAGTCGTGATTAAGGAATCCGTGTTCTACTGACTTCACGGAAACGGGAGACTCATGGGTGAAAAAAATTTATAAAAAATCTTTTTTCTACTGACCTCACGCCAGCGACAGACTCATGGATACAACAAGAATTGGATGAAGAAAACGTCAGTCGGAAGGCGGTTTGGTTGGTTCCGCGTTGACCAGATGGCGAGTGGTCTGGTCCGTGACGCTGAACGGTGTGGGAATGAACTCGTTTGTTTCAGCGGGACGCAGACTGCGAGGCGCCTGACCGGCGTTAAGTTCGGGACTCTCGTTGTCCAGACTGTTCACCCGCTTCCTTTCACGTTCGATGACTTCGGCCTGCTTGCGACTCACGACCACGCCATTGATGATCAGCGCGAGCCCGACGAAGAACGGAATAAATCCCGCCACCCACAGCCGGCTAACAATCTCCGCCTCATTCGGCTGCACATTGCTCGCCACTCCCTGCATGAAAATCGCTAAAAAAATCGTTAGTGCGACGCCAATGCTGCTTACGATCACGCCCGCCTTGATCTCGTTGTAGCGTTTGACCTCCGGCGTGATGCCGAGCCGTCGCTCCATCTCAGCTTTTCGCTGTTGC
>DATANW010000479.1:0-3124 GCA_036266055.1 Pyrinomonadaceae bacterium
CACCAGCTCCGCAGTCTCCTCGATCGTCTCGCTACGATCGTAATCGGACTTCAGGCTTCGCACACTGCTGGTCCGCCCGGTACAGATAACGGTGGCGCCTGCCTCACCAAGCGCCGCCGCGATACCACGACCGGCGCCGCGCGTCGCACCGGCAACGACCGCTACCCGTCCTCTTAATGCGTCGTGATCGTAGGGTAAATTCATGAAGCGATTATCTCAGAACTCCTTCACAGCATTTCATAAAGAATTCACGCCAGTTTCAAGACTTTATCTTTCGCTCGCTGTATCTTCCGCGCCTCGAAAGCCGCGGACTACACCGCGCCCGAAATTCCACGCAGATTCTGAAGGAGACTGATGATGTTCCAAATTAAGTTCAAGAATTCGTTAACTACGTTGTTCGCCCTCGCCGCATTCGCACTCTTCGCCGCCCCGGCTCATAGCCAGGAAAAGGTCATCGTAAGCAACTCAACTTCCGAGCCCGTGCCTACAGTGGCACAAGGGACCACCAAGGTCGCGGGAACTATTCTGGTTGGCAATACGGCAGCCGCTCCCGCTTTGGTCCGCGACGTAAACGCTGCGTCGGCAACGCATCTCGGTCGAAAGGCCAGCGAGATGGTCAGCCTAAGCGGTAATTTCAATGCCACCGGCGAGATCTTTTTCATGAGAACACTTCCTGACGGCACCTCCACACCATTCACCATTCCGGTCGGCAAGGTGCTCATCATAACGGACGTAAACTGGCAGATTGAGGCGGGGAACCCCGGCACTGTTGCCCGGTTGTCACTTAGGATCGAGAATCTTGCGAACCCGATCTTTATCCGCGATGTCCACAAGTCGGTGCTAATACTCAACAGCGCTGGGGTGAATGGAGTGAATGAGCGTTTGGGCGCGGGTATTGCCGTTTCGTCCGCCGCGAAGATTACTGCCCTCCTGACCACTCCGTCGGGAGCGTTAGGCAGTCTTTACCTTATCGGTTACCTCGCGCCGGAGGAATAGACTTTAGTGTAGGCGTGAGCAGATGAGGCCGGCGCCTTGGGCGTTGGCCTCGTCGTTTCTAGCAACGTGTTCAGCTTCTCCTCGTCTAACGACCTCAAAACAAAAGACGCCGTCAAGCACATCCTCCAATAGCCCAAGATAAGCGCGAAAGCTCGAAATCTACTTATGGATACAACGCTTTTGTAATGGATCGATCTCTATGCTGGTCGTCTATGTTTGTGCTGATCGCGAATGCGATGTTGTTTTGGCAGGAGCCGCCTAACCTTATTTCCCGCATCTGGACCTATCTCACGCAGCCATTCACCTTTGGCAGGATCACGATTTCCGTTTCGAGTGTGCTTGTCGGATTGATCGTCGTCATTTTGACGATCTTCATTTCCAGATTCGTGAGTCATCTGATCGAGAAACGCATTGCACACCGACGCCACATCGATCCGGGTCTGCGTTACACGATCGCGCGGCTCGTAAAGTATTTCATCGTAACCGTTGGATCACTTGTAGCACTCAAACAGGCATTTGCTATTGACCTCACTTCCATCGCGGTGATCTTTACGGCGCTATCCGTCGGCATCGGTTTTGGTCTGCAATATCTTGCGGCCGATATCGCATCGGGTTTTATCCTGCTGTTCGAAAGACCGATAAGAGTGGGCGATCGAATAACCATCGGTGAAGACGAGGGCGATGTGCAAAGCATCAACATGCGGACCACAGTAGTTACCACAAATGATCGGATCACGATCATCGTTCCTAATTCCAGGCTGGTGAGTCAGCGTGTGATCAACTGGTCGTATGGAGATCCGCGTGTGCGCATTGCGATTCCCGTGGGAGTAGCCGACGACTCAAATATCCAACTCGTTACCGACACGCTGATCGAAGCAGCGAAGGACGTCTATAACGTTTTGACAGATCCGCCGCCGACAGTGCAGTTTCTGAATTTCGGTGACTACTCGCTGGAGTTCAGATTGCTGATATGGACCAGCCTGCCGCGCCGGCATGTTGAGATAAGGAGTGATATCAACTATCGGATCGCGCGCTTGTTCCGCGAGCGATCCATCAGGATTCCGTATCCCACCCAGGAGTTTCTGTTGAAGGGCGTTAACCTGCCAAGAGAGTTGGAACCGAGTTTTTTGCGTGAGAGCGAAGATTTAGAACGCGTACGCCGCTAGGGATTTGGACCATCCGACTTAAACTTGATGACAACCGAAAATCCGTGGCGTATAGTGCGTCAGACCCCTCTAAAAAACGAAGCGGGCCGACCTTGTGCAGCAACACAAAGCCAGCCCTAGACCATCAACCTTCTAACGAAAGGATGAAGATCATGGCTATTGATAGTAGCGCATCAATGCGCGCAGAAGCACCTCACGCAACCGAAACAATCCAAATTACGATCAGCGATGCTCTTAGACGTCGCGCTCAATCGATCATTTACGACAGCTCGATCGATCCCCAGTGGTGTTCGATCGTTCGCTACGCTTTGGAGACGAACGATCCGTGCCTCGCGGAGCTCGTTCAACGCGTCGACGCAGGCGAAACGATCATCGAGACGATCGACTTCTCGCAAACACCTGAAACGAAAGCAGACGATTTAGGCGAAGCAAAGATCGAAGCGCTTGCAGAAATAATCTGCCGCGCGGGTGATCAATCTGCGGCTGCGCTGTTTGTGTTGATGGGCACTCTTGAACACTCCACTCAACCCAGGATACTGGCGAACACGGCGAAGCACTTTGCTTTTGCGTGCTGTGGGGAGTCGAACTTGTATGGAATGGTCGACGCTCAGATCGCCGTACTCGAACTGGAACTGTTAGCAGAGTTTTGCTGACTCTCCACGCTGTTGGCCGGTCTCACCCACCGCCGGCCACAGCACAAAACGCTCGACCAGAAGTGCAAATAGGTTTTTCAAAGATCCTATTGCGATCGACGACGATTTAACTAGCTGCCGGAAAATCATTGCTTGCAGTTAGCAGATCACTTGAGCAGTTTTAGAGAACCCACTTAGGATTTATGAAAATCCATTTAGGATGTATTAAAACACTTCTCGCTGCCGCCAGATCCTATGTCGGATTTCCACGGTCCCGATTAGGATCTGATGAATCCGAGACGAAACCTGCGGAATCCAAAGCAGGATTTG
>DATANW010000480.1:0-9788 GCA_036266055.1 Pyrinomonadaceae bacterium
CTGTTATTCTAAAGGTCGTCTTCTCGTGCAATGGCAGTCTTGAAAAAATTAGCGCAGTGAAAGAGCTTCCGCAGGGGCTGACGGATCAGGCCATCGCCGCCGCGCGAAAGATCAAATACATACCGGCAGTGAAAGACGGAAAATTTGCCTCCACCTGGATGCAGCTCGAGTACAATTTCAATCTCTACTGATGACCGCATCGCACCTGCTCGAAGTTAAAGATCTAAAAACGCATTTCCCGACCCGCAGCGGACTCGTGCGCGCCGTCGATGGCGTGAATTTTTATCTCGATCGCGGCGAGTTGCTGGGATTGGTGGGTGAGTCAGGTTGTGGGAAGTCCATCACTGCACTATCGGTGATGCGTTTGATCGCGCCGCCGGGAAGAATCGTCAACGGCGAGATACTCTTCGATGGCAAAGACCTGTTGAGACTCTCCGACGCCCAAATGCGGCAGATGCGCGGCGACGATATCGCGATGATCTTTCAGGATCCGATGACGTCGCTGAACCCCGTGTTCACGGTCGGGGAACAGATCGCGGAAGCGCTTCGCTTGCATCGCAAGTTGTCGCGCAAAGACGCGCGCCGCGCGACGATCGAAGCGATGCGGGAGGTTGCGATTCCCGATCCGGCGCGGCGCCTCGACGATTATCCACACCAGCTTTCCGGCGGCATGCGGCAGCGCGTGATGATCGCGATGGCGCTCGCGTGCAACCCGAAATTGCTGATTGCAGATGAACCGACGACGGCACTCGACGTCACGATCCAGGCGCAGATACTCGAGTTACTGGATGAGCTCCGAAAGCAACGTGAGCTGGCAGTGCTCCTGATCACGCACGATCTCGGCGTCGTCGCCGAAGTCGCGGATCGTGTGGCGGTGATGTACACGGGAAGGATCGTCGAAGAGTCGCCGGTTGACGAACTGTTTGCGCGTCCAAAGCATCCGTACACGGAAGGCCTGCTCCGTTCCGTGCCCAAACTGACGAGCGAACACGTCGCCAGGAGAGAACGACTCGAGACGATCGAAGGCGTCGTGCCGCGTCCGACGGACTTGCCGCCCGGTTGTCACTTCGCGCCGCGCTGTCCGCATCGCATGCCGCGTTGCACTGAGGAAGACATTCCGCTTTATGAACTCGAGGGCGGTGTGAAAGTGCGTTGCGTGCTTTACGATCTCGCGGCGGCGGTCGCAGCCGATCACAATGTCGAGCAGTTGAGGAAATGAGCACCGCAGTCAGCGCACTCGAAACCACTATGAACCGCGAAACGCTGGTCAGCGTTCGCGGCCTGGTCAAACACTTTCCGGTCGAGGGATCGGACGACGTCGTTCGAGCGGTCGACGGCGTGACGTTTCAGATCTTTGCAGGCGAGACGTTGGGACTGGTCGGTGAATCAGGTTGCGGCAAGTCGACTGTCGGCCGTTGCTTGTTGCGTCTAATTGAACCGACGGCCGGCGAGGTCAACTTCGAAGGACGCAACATACTCGCACTCGATCGGAAAGAGTTGCGACAGATGCGGCGCGAGATGCAGATCATCTTTCAGGATCCGTATGCGTCACTAAACCCGCGCATGAAGATCGGCGACATCGTTGGCGAGCCGCTCGTGATTCACAATGAAGGTTCGAAGAGCGAACGGCGTGAGCGTGTGGCCCAACTCCTGCGACGTGTCGGTCTCGATCCTGATTACATGAATCGCTACGCGCACGAGTTCTCGGGCGGTCAACGACAGCGTATCGGCGTCGCGCGCACGCTCGCGCTCAATCCGAAACTGATCGTAGCCGACGAGCCGGTATCCGCGTTGGACGTCTCGGTGCAGGCGCAGGTGGTCAACCTGTTGCAAGAGCTTCAGGAAGAGTTCCGGTTGACTTACCTCTTCATCTCGCACGGACTCGCCGTCGTCGAACACATCTCGACGCGCGTCGCGGTGATGTATCTCGGAAGGATCGTCGAGATCGCTCCGGCTGCCGAGCTTTACGCGCAACCGCTGCATCCGTACACCCAGGCGTTGCTGTCTGCGATTCCGATACCGGATCCAAAACAGAAGCGGAAGCGAATCATTCTTCAGGGCGACGTGCCGACGCCGATCAATCCGCCGTCGGGTTGCCGCTTCCGGACGCGCTGCCCGATCGCGATCGAAGACTGCGCGCACATCGATCCGGAGCTGCGCGAGGTGTCGCCGGGGCATTCGGTTGCGTGTATTCGGGTGCCGGGTTGGTTTGAAGCGACCCCCGGCGAGTGAAACCTTCGCCTTCGACATGCCGTATCATGCAAGCGACTTTTTGAACAAAATCTAAATCTGTGTTGAGCCCTTCAGAGGAGACTGAAAACCGATGAGTGCTTTAACCGACCCAGCTTTCGAACTCCCGCCACCACCACCCACTCCACCAGTCGAGGTAAAAGCGCCACGACCGACCTACTTGTTGCCCGTGGCGATAGGCGTGTTTGTGTTGGGCTTAATCTTTCTGGTGGGCTCGATAGCGAAATTCACGCCCGGCGCGTGGGCCACCGCAGTCGGATTCTGTTTTGCCGGTCTGCTGCTCGCTGGTCTGAGCTTTATTCGCCTGCCTACCGTTCCCAAGAAAACCGAGGACGCACCGCTCTCGGTGCTGCAAAAGGTGACCGGCATCTTCTTCGAGCCCAGTCGCGTGTTCCGCAACCTCCGCGAGTACCCGCGTTGGCTCGGAGCGTTCGTGATCATGGGTATACTCGCCTTCACCTATTCGTTTTTGTTTGTGAAACGAATAACGCCGGAACGCATCGTCGAACACACCAGGCGGCAGATGGACGCGATGGGAAGTTTCGCGGGGCCACCGGAACTGCGCGAACCGCGGTTGGCGGAACAGCTCGAAGCCATGAAGAGTCCCACGCGGCTCGCGATCGCGACGCTGAACAGTTTCCCATTTCTTTTTATTCTGATGGCGCTGGTTGCGGGACTCAGTCTGCTGGGCATGCTCGCTTTTGGCGGTCGAATGAATTTCTGGCAAGCGTTCGCTGTGACAGTCTACTCGGCGCTTCCCGTAGTCGTGGTTCAGAAGCTGCTCGGTATATTGATCCTCTACCTAAAAGATCCCGAGGACCTGCATCCGGTGCTCAACCGCGACACGACGCTGCAAGACAACCTCGGCATTCTCTTCTCGCCGTCGGACCATCCGGTCCTGTTTGTGCTCGCCAGTTTTATCGGGCTCACGTCTTTGTACGGACTTTGGTTGCGCGCGAAGGGATTGCATTTGGGCGCGACGCGCGCGAGCAGCGGCGTCGGATGGGGTGTGGCCATCACGCTGTGGGTATTGTTAATGCTCCTGGTGGTGACGATAACCGCTTTGTTCCCGGCGTCTATCGCGTAGTAACCGGTTACTCGTATCTGAGCGATTCGATGGGATCGAGGCGCGCGGCTTTCCACGCCGGCCAGAGGCCGAAGATCAGCCCGATCCCAACGCTCGCAACGAGTCCGCCGATGGGCGCCCAGAGCGGAACGTAGGATGGAAGTAATAACCGCAGCAGCAGCGTCAGTCCCCAACCAATCGATAGACCAACAATCCCGCCGAGTCCGGTAAGCGTCGCGGCTTCAATCAGAAACTGCCACATGATGTCGCTGCGCTTGGCGCCGATTGCCTTGCGCACGCCGATCTCGCGCGTTCTTTCAGTGACTGATACGAGCATGATGTTCATCACGCCGATCCCGCCTACCATCAAGCCAACCGACGAGATAACCACCATGGCGATCGCCATCATTGCCGTAATCGAACGGAAGTTGTCGAGAATGCTTTCGGACGTTTGCAGACCGAAGTTGTCGTTTGCCGCGAACGGGACCTGGCGACGCACGCGCAACAAGTCGCGCACCTGATCTTTCGCTTCTTCCATCAGGCCCGGTTTCGCGACCGCGAGAATGTAGACGTCGTCAGCGTTGGGTTTGAGTTTTTGGGCGACTGAGTACGGCACATAAACTACGTTGTTCTGATCATCGCTGCCGCCGCCGATCAGAAACTGTTCGCGCTTCACGAGCGTTCCCACAACGCGAAACTCCGCCGTACCGATTTTAATCGTTTGTCCGACCGGCGAACCGAGTTTGAAAAAGTCGTCCGCCACTTTGGACCCGACTACACAAACTTCCTGGTTTGTGTCGTTCTCTGTTTGCGTGAAAAAGCGTCCTTCGTCGATCACCTGTGTGCCGGCTTTTTCAAAATCCGGCAACGTGCCCTGGAGCGCCACCTGAGCGGAGGTCTTGCCACCGCCGGACACCATCAACTTTCCACCGAACCAGTTGTTGGTGATGTCGAGGAAGGGAACTGACAATTCGAGGGCCGGCAACTGCTGCAACGCGATCGCGTCGTCGTATGTCAGCTCTTTGCGCATTCGTTCTTCTCGGGACAGGCGACCGATGCGAATGCCGGGATCGAACTTGCTGATGTAGATCGAGCGGGTGCCGAACGATTCGACTTCGTTCTTCACGGACACGTCGATGCCGCTGATGATCGAGGCAATCAGCATCACGGTGATGATGCCGATCACAACGCCGAAGACGGTCAGAAACGAACGCAGCTTGTTGGCGCGCAACGTCGCCAACGCCATCTTGAGGTTTTCGTAAATGTCGCTTCTGATTATTCGCATGTGCTTAGTCAGCCCTCAACGCTTCAATCGGATCGAGTCGCGCGGCTTTCCACGCCGGAAATATTCCCGATGCCACCCCGGCGCCGCCGGAAACTCCCAACGCACTCGCCACCGCAACTATCGACAGATAAGTCGGAAAGATCAACGACGACACTACAAAGCCGATGATCCACGCCAGCAGAACTCCTATCGCCCCGCCCATCAACGCCAGCGTCGCCGCCTCGACCAGGAACTGTTTCAAAATATCGATCTGCCGCGCGCCGAGAGATTTTCTGATCCCGATCTCCTTCGTGCGTTCCGTAACCGCGACCAGCATGATGTTCATGATCACGATCGCGCCCACGACCAGCGCAATACCCGGGACGGCGATCGCCACGATAAAGATCGTCCCAAACAGTCGATCCCGCAGACCGGTGATCGCGTCAGGCGTAACGATGCCGAAGTTGTCTTTCTCGTTTGGCGCAAGCTTGCGCCGCGCGCGCATCAGAAACCGTGACTCTTCGACGGCGTCGTTGAATAGATCGTCGTTCTTCGCCGTGGCGACGAAGTAGAGCGAACGCTGCCGGATCAATCCACCGTAGTTGATCGAGTAAGTCTTCAAAGGAATGATGATGAAGTTGTCCTGCGGTATTCCGAAGACGGTGCCTTTCGCTTCCTCGACGCCGATCACGCGATAAGGCAAACCGCGAATCGTTATCTCCTGACCAATTGGACTGCCGCTGAACAATTTGGTCGCAATGTCCGCGCCCAGGTAGGCGACGCGCGCGCCGTTCTCGTTTTCGGGTTCGGCGATGAAACGCCCGTCCGCTACGTCGCGGTTTTCGATATCGACACAGTTGGCGGTAGCGCCCGAGACGAACACGTCTTCCAGCACTTGATCGTTACGCTTCACTTCAGATGGAGTGACACGTGCGCGGGCGCCGAGCTTGTCGATCAACGTGGCGCGTTCTTTCAGATACTCGTAGTCGTCGATCGTGAGCTCTTTGTTCCGTCGCTGGGCCGCCGCGATCGTGTCGGTGTCTTTGAAGTCTTCGAGCGGATTGAATCGTTGAATCGTGAACGACTTGGCGCCGATGCCGGCTATCTTCTCGTCAACGTAGCGATTGAATCCAGCGATCAGCGACACCACGACGACAAACGCCGTCACGCCGACGATCATTCCGAGCAGCGTCAATGCCGAGCGCAGTTTATGCGCCCAGATCGCGGCCAAAGCCAGTTTTAACGTTTCGACAAATTTCACAGCGTTGCGACGTTATTACGGGTTGATCCAGGTTAGGGTTGCACTGGCATAGTATGCAATGCTCACTCCCAACGCAAAGCATCGATGGGGTTCAGGCGGGCGGCTTTCCAGGCGGGCCACAGACCAAACACGATGCCGACGGCCGCGGAAATGCCGAGGCCCATGCCGATGGCCCATAACGGCACGTACGCGGGTAGAGGAGAGTATTTGTTGATGAAATAGCTTGCCACCTCGCCTATTCCCAGCCCTGCCAGCCCGCCGATTGCGGTGAGCACCACCGCTTCGATCAGAAATTGCGACAGGATGTTCAACTTCGTTGCGCCGACAGCTTTGCGAACGCCGATCTCCTTCGTTCGTTCCGTCACCGAGACCAGCATGATGTTCATCACGCCGATCCCGCCGATCATCAGCGCCACGAACGAGATTGACGTCAGCACGAGCGCCGTTGCTCCAGTTAGCTGGTTGTAGACGTCGAGGAGAGAATCTTGAGATGAGATTCCGAAGTTGTTCGGTTCGCCGGCCGGAATGCGACGGCGGCGCCGGAGGATGTCGGTGATTTCGTCCATCGCGGGTTTCACATATGCTCGCGATTGCGGCCGCACGATGATGAAGAAGACGACTTCCGGAAACGGACGATCGGGATAGTATTTGTCGAACGTGGTGATCGGAATGAAGATCGAGTTGTCGCGCGACTGGCCGAAGAAGTTTCCCAGCGGCTCCATGACGCCAATTACGCGATACGGGTTGCCGTTCACTCGCACCTCTTTGTCGACCGGATCTTCGTACGGAAACAGCGCCTGCTTCACGTCGACGCCGAGGATAATGACGTTCGATCGGTCCTGGATGTCGATGTCGTTGATGAAGCGGCCGGTCGCAACGTACTGCGTTTGCACAAATTCATAATAGGGCGTGACGCCGAGGAGGATCGGCGTGTCCGTTTGTTTGTCCTGGTACCTCACGGTCCCCGCCAGCATGCGATGAATCGGTGAGACGCCGACGATCGAAGGCGCTTCCGTGCGCAGTGCTTCAGCGTCATCCATCGTCAGGTCTTTGCGATGGATCTCTTCGGGTCCGGGTGGCCGTCCGAAGCTCGGCTCAAACTTCGAAACAAAGATCGTGTTCGAACCAAGCGATTCGATCTGATCTGCGAATGCCTTGTTGAGACCTTGAATGAACGCCACCATCACGATCACCGTGAGGACGCCCACGCCGACGCCAAGGATCGTCAACGACGAGCGCAACTTGTTCGTGCGCAGCGTGTCCAACGCCATCACCGCTGATTCTTTGATGTCTTCGAACTTCATCGCTTCATTCAGCGCGCAACGCTTCAATCGGATCGAGCTTCGCGGCGCGCCACGCGGGCCAGAAGCCACAGACGATTCCCACCAGTGAAGACATGCCGACGCCCAACACGGCGGAAAGTACACTCACGAGCAACGGAAAACCAATCAAGGCCGAGATCACATATGCCAGTCCGAAACCAGTCCCTACGCCGATAATGCCGCCCAGCGCCGTCACCACCACGGCCTCGATTAGAAACTGGCTCAGAATGTCTTTGCGGCGGGCCCCGATCGCTTTGCGAATGCCGATTTCCTTGGTCCGTTCCGTCACCGACACGAGCATGATGTTCATTACGACAATGCCGCCGACGAGCAAAGAAACGGTAGCCACACCCCAAGTCACGCCGTAGATGTTTGACGTCGCCGAGGAGTAGAGATTCAGAAACACATCCTGCGTTTCGAGTGCAAAACCTTCGTCGTTCGGATCGTCCATCGAATGTCCGCGGCGGTTTCGCATGATGGTCCTGACCTGGTCTTGCGCGGACTCGAGCTGTTCTGCCGCGGGCACCTGGATGAAGATGACCAGCGAACGCCGCGCGCCGTAAACCCGTTGGTAGTTGGAGTAAGGAATGTAAATGACGTTGTCGCGTGAGAAGCCGAAGATCGATCCCAGCGGCTCGAGCACGCCGAGCACGGTATAAGGACGTCCGTCGATGCGGACTTCCTTGCCGAGAACCTGGTCCGCCGGCGCGTCCTGAAACAGGTTCTTCAGCATGTCGGCGCCGAGCACGCAAATCTCGCGTCCTGAATCGCCTTCGCTTTCGGTCCAGATGCGTCCGGCGTCGATAGTCACGCCGTCGATGTCGAACATCGAGAGCGGATTGACACCGCGCACCCGTACATTCTCCGCTTTCTGGTTGGCATACTTCACGGTCTCGATCGCGTTTGCGGCGACGCCCACGCGCCAGCACGAGGTACACAAACGTCCGATCGCTTCGGCGTCTTCGTTCGTGACGTCTTTCCGCTTATTGAACTTTACGAAGTCCTCGCGTGACGTGATGATCTGCGGGTTTTTGGAAATCGTGAAGACGGTCGATCCTTGCGACGAGAATGTTTGGGCCACCGTCGCGTTAAGACCGTTGATGATCGTCATCACGGCGATCACTGCCGTAACGCCGACAATGATCCCGATCAGTGTCAGACCAGTGCGCAGCTTGTTAGCGCGGAGGCTTGCGGTGGCGACGCGAAAGGATTCCCATAATGCGGCGAAACGGAATAGTGGGTGAGAGGTGATGCGCGCGGGGAGGTCCGGGCGGGCGTAAATCGAGCGTTGTGGCTCGAATTCATCTTCGCCACTTCGCTGCATGGTTAATTTTTCTCCTTATTTGATCCGTTCGTCCTTCTCGATTAGGCCGTCACGAATCGAGACGACGCGATGGGCCCGCGCCGCGATGTCATGCTCGTGGGTCACGACGATGATCGTGTTGCCCTCGGAGTGCAAGCGTTCGAAGAGATCCATGATTTCCATGCTGGTGTGCGAGTCGAGCGCTCCGGTTGGTTCGTCGGCCAGCAGGATCGACGGATGGTTGACGAGCGCGCGCGCAATGGCGACGCGTTGTCGTTGACCGCCCGAGAGTTCGTTGGGCTTGTGCGTCATACGTTCAGCCAGGTCGACCGACTCAAGCGCCTTCTTCGCCATTTCGTGACGCTGCGAAGCGCCGACGCCGCCGTAAATCAGCGGCAGTTCGACGTTGTGTAGCGCAGTCGCGCGGGCCAGCAGGTTGAATGTTTGAAAGACGAAACCGACTTCCTGGTTCCGAATGCGGGCCAGCTCGTCGTCGTCCATCTCCGAAACGTTCTTGCCGTTGAGCCAATACTCGCCCTGCGAAGGTGTGTCGAGACAGCCGATCAGGTTCATGAGCGTCGATTTGCCTGAACCTGACGGGCCGATAATCGCGATGTACTCGCCACGCGGAATGTCGAACGAGACGCCATGCAACGCGTGTACAGACTCCGTTCCCATCTGATAAGTCTTCCAGATGTTGCGCATCGAAATGAGCGCCTTCGGGTCATGCCCGTCGACGGGAGTCTGTGGTTGTGGCTTGATCTCGCTCTCGGGAAGAGAAAGCGTGAGCGTCGCGTTGCTCATTTAGCTGCCCTCGTTTCCTTTCGCATCACCGGGTTTTTTCGTCTGGCGTTTGACGGTCATGCCGTCCTTGAGTGTTTTCAGGACTCGGCTTGGCCCACGCACGACCTCCTTGTCGGTCCCTAGTCCGCTGGTGATTTCGATATCAGCTTCACCCGTGATGCCGGTGGTTACTTCGACAAACTTCACCTTGTTGCCGTCCATCACATACACGCCCTTCTGGGCTTTCGGCTTTTCAGACGAAGGAGACGGAACGTTGCCGGCGATTGTCGCCGCCGGAGACGCAGAAGGTGTCGGTTGCTTTTCGACGATCGACTCGAGCGGCACCGCGAGCACGTTGGTCTTCGTGTCGGTCGTGATCGTCGCGGTCGAGCTCATACCCGGACGCAGCGAGCTTTTAATTTCGTCCGGCAATTCTTTCAGTACCAGTGTGACTTTGAACTCTTTCGCTTCCTGCACGTTGACCCGATTTGAAAGACCACCCGTCGCGTCTGACTTGGCGATTGCCAGCGGGTTTTTCT
>DATANW010000481.1:0-4010 GCA_036266055.1 Pyrinomonadaceae bacterium
GAATCTGGTCTTAAAGGAACCGGAGCGGTTTGAGTATCGAATCGAAGAAGATTCCCGCGCTACCCCGGAGCAGAAGGCACTTAGAAACGCGTGGTTAAAAGGAACACGGATTTAAGGAACGATAACTTCTAGTGAATGCGGCGCGATCTCGAACCGCATGGGTAGAGCGCCGATCAGTTCACCATCAATCTGGACCGGCGCGTCACCGTGTGCTGTTATGCGAGCGGTTTTGATGAATTTCACAGCCGGATTGTCTCGCGGCATCCCCGCGCGCATCGCCTGCGACAGCAGTCGCAAGTAACGAAACCGATTCGACGTTTCGATAATACAAACCTCAAATTCAGGTTCGTCAAGCCGCGCGCCCGGCGTGATCGCCAGGTCGCCGCCGTAGCGCGGCGCTTTTCCGATCGCCGCAAACGTTCCCGTGTAGTCGCGCCCGTCGATCTCCAACGTGAACGGATGCGGACTCCACGACGCGAGATGACTCAATCCCGAAATCCAAAACGCGCCTTTGCCGATTCGTTTTTTCAACCTCGGTCGAACATGACGCACGATCGACGCGTCGAGACCAATCCCCGCCATCAACGCAAAGTGCCGGCTGACGTTGTTTCGTTCGTCGATCGCGAGACCGAGATGAATGCGCCGCGAGTTACCGCGAGCGGCGATCGTCGCTGCTTCCTCTTCGTCGAGTGGCAGACCAAGCTCGCGCGCGAGCACGTTTGCGGTCCCACGAGGGATAATGCCGAGGCGTGCTTTCGTTCCCGCCAAACCCTGGATCACTTCGTTGATGGTCCCGTCGCCGCCGGCGACAAACACGTCGGAGGATCCGTTGCGCGCGACGCGCGCAGCGATCTCGGTTGCTTCATGAGCGCGCGTCGTCGGTCTCAACTCGACCTCAACACCACGCGATCTGAGAAGGGAAGCGATGTGCTCGATGGGAAGACGGCGCGATTTATAGCGTCCGGTCTTGGGGTTTGAAATTAGCGTTGCTTTGCGTGCACGCACGGAACTTCACAATTATTCCAACCGATAATTTGGCGCCTCCTTCGTGATGATCACATCGTGGACGTGCGACTCTTTCAAGCCGGCCGATGTGATGCGCAGGAAACGAGTCTTCTCCTGGAATTCGCGGACCGTGTGGCAACCCGTGTATCCCATGCCTGATCGCAGGCCGCCCACGAGTTGCGTGACCATGTCAGCGAGCGTTCCTTTGTACGGAACTCGGCCTTCGATTCCTTCGGGCACGAGTTTCGATTCGCTCGCCGTCATGTCCTGCGCGTAGCGATCGCGGGAACCTTCACGCATGGCGCCAAGCGATCCCATTCCGCGGTAGCTCTTGAACGAACGACCCTGAAACAAGATCACTTCGCCAGGCGCTTCTTCTGTCCCGGCAAACAGCGATCCAATCATCACGACATCCGCGCCCGCAGCGATTGCCTTCGCAACGTCGCCGGAAAACTTCACACCGCCGTCGGAAATCACCGGCACGCCCGCGCCGCGTGCTGCCTGAACACAACTTGAAATGGCGGTTATTTGCGGCACCCCTGCGCCGGTCACGACGCGCGTCGTGCAGATCGAACCCGGTCCGATGCCGACTTTGATCGCATCCACGCCCGCGTCGATCAACTCCTGCGCGCCCGCCGTTGTACCCACGTTGCCGGCGATGAGATCAGTTTCCGGATGACGGCGTTTGATGTCTTTCACCGCATTAATGACGCGTGACGAGTGTCCGTGTGCGGTGTCGATAACGAGGCAGTCAACCCGAGCTTTGACCAACTCGTCCGCTCGTTCCTGGTAATCGCCGGTCGCGCCGATCGCCGCCGCGACGCGCAAGCGGCCGAGATCGTCTTTTGCCGCCGACGGATATTTAATTGCTTTTTGAATGTCTTTGACGGTGATCAAGCCCTTGATGTGTTTGTCGTCGTCGACGACGAGCAGTTTTTCGATCCGGTGTTTTTGCAAAACGGCTTTCGCCTGGTCCAACGTCGTACCGACGGGAACGGTGACCAGCGGCTGCTTGGTCATCACTTCGGAGACTGGAATGTCAAACCGTGTTTCAAAACGAAGGTCGCGATTGGTGATGATGCCGACGAGGTGTCCCGTTTCGTCCACCACCGGAACGCCGCTGATATGAAACCGCTCCATCACCTGAAGCGCTTCGCGCACCGGACGATCGGGACGGATGGTTACCGGGTCGACGATCATTCCCGATTCAGATCGCTTAACTTTGTCGACTTCTTCGGCCTGTCGTTCGACGCTGAGATTCTTGTGAATGACGCCGATGCCACCCTGCTGCGCGAGCGCGATCGCGAGCGCCGCTTCCGTTACGGTGTCCATCGCAGCGGAACACAGCGGAATCTGCAAACGGATGTTGCGCGTGAATTGAGTGGCGGTGTCAGTCTCGTGAGGGAGAACGTCAGAGCGATCGGGGATTAGTAGTACGTCGTCGAAGGTCAGTCCTTCGTAAATATCGGATGTGATCATGTATGGGTAACACTTCCTGGTTAGTTGTCATTAACTTGAAATTATTTATTGCCGGTGAACGCCCATTATACATAGAGGCGTACTGTTCGTCCTTGGCGGGAACGCGGAGTTCAGCGCGCTTTTGAAACCAGTGCAGCGCCGCCAGCGCCGCCGCCGTCAATATCGCCAGAATCACAATCGCGAGGAACACAGTTAATAAAGGAGAGCGCGTTGCGGGCGTGTCGGTGTAGACCTTGGAATGCATTGGCGTAGTGTTGACGTCGTCGGACGTCTCGCCGTGTTCACGCAGGTAACGCGTGTAGCCTTCAATCGCTTCGCGCTCGTCGTAGCCGACACACTTGGCGTAGGCCTTTATAAAACTGCGATTGAAAACACCTCCGGGCAAACGTTTGTAATCGTTCGCTTCGATTGCTTCCAGATAATGGACGGAGATGCGGGTCTGATCGCAGATTTCGCGCAAGCCGATGCCGCGCTCCTCGCGGGCGAGTCGCAATTGTTCGCCTATACTTGCTGCCATCTCCAATCGCTCGTTCCCTGGTTGGCTCGGTTGGACCGCCGCTAGTATGTAATGCGTACAACTCCCACTTTTTCCGCACTATAGCCTGCGCTGCTAAACGGTGTCAAACTGCTTACACAGATTAGTAAAAACTAAATCTGCTTCTCTTGCTTCTTGTCGCCTGCGGTGGTACGTTGAGGCCAAATAAGTTACTCGGGTAATAGACGCTTTTAATTTCTACAATTACAAAGTGAGGATAACGGAGATGCCCCTGGAAGCACTCGGAATGGTTGAGACCAAAGGATTCGTCGGTGCAGTTGAAGCCGCCGATGCGATGGTCAAAGCAGCGAATGTGCAACTGCTCGGCAAGGAGTACATCGGAGCAGGCTATGTGACGATCTTCGTGCGCGGCGACGTCGGCGCGGTAAAAGCAGCGACGGACGCAGGCGCGGCGGCAGCCAGGCGAGTCGGCGAGTTGATCAGCGTGCACGTCATCCCGCGTCCGCATGCTGAAGTCGAACGCGTGCTTCCCGTGAATGGTCGCACCGGTGTGAGCCCCGACGAGCAAGCGTTGCAAGGAGGCGCCCGCGGGCAGCTTGGTCAAGGCGATCAGGGTCGTTCGCTCACTGGCGCGCGCGATGCCAACAAAGAACGAGCGAGATAGTGCTTTGTTCTTTGTACTTGGTCTTTGGGTTTTGGCCTTTGGTCTTTGAACCTCTTCGTTAACACAACGACCCAAGTCCCAAGTCCAAAGGCCAAACGCCCAAGAACCAAGTACAAAGCTCTAAGCTCGGAGTTTTGTTATGTCCGTAGACAAAGACCTAGTTTCCGTCCAGCAGGCACGTGACCTGGTTGAAGCCGCGCATCGCGCGCAGGCCCAAGTCGCCCAATTCGATCAAGGAAAGATCGATCGTATTTGCGAGGCCATGGCCAATGCTGCGCTGCGCGAAGCTGCACGGCTCGGCGCCATGGCTGTTGAAGAAACTGGTTATGGCGTTCCCGCCGACAAACAAGAAAAAAATCGCTTCGC
>DATANW010000482.1:0-4788 GCA_036266055.1 Pyrinomonadaceae bacterium
CGGATTCGAAGTCACGAACATTGCCGACGATGGTACGGTCTCACTCCGCACCCGTGGCGGACTCTATCCTTCGCTCTGGGAAGGACAACGCGCCATCCTCCACTTCGATCCGCCATTCACTGACAACAGCCGCCCCAGAAAGTTGCAAGGCGTGTTCGTGCCGCGCGAGTCCGCCACGACGAAACAACCCGAAGCGGTGACGGCATGGTTTGGTCTCGACGGCGCTGCGTTGAAAGCACTCGGAGTCGTCAGCGGACTCGCCGTGACGTCTGACAAAGAAGCTACTCGCTTAGGTCCGACGCGCTTCACCGCACGCGCGCTTGACGATCGCGCGGGTTCGACGGCGCTCATTCTCGCCGCTCGTCGTATTAATCCTTCATTACTGAAACGCAAACTGATCCTCGCGTGGTCAGTCCGTGAAGAAACGGGACTCGAAGGCGCGATCGCGATGGGCAAACGTTATGGCGCGACAGTGAAGCGCGTCTTTAGTATCGACACGTTTGTTTCGTCTGATTCGCCACTCGAGACGACGCGATTCGCACACGCGCCGTTGGGCCAGGGCGCTGTCATTCGCGGGCTGGACAACTCTTCAGTCGCGCCGCCCGCTGAGCTCGATCGCCTGCTGAACATCGCGCGATCGCAGAACATTGCGCTGCAAGTCGGCGCGACGAACGGCGGGACCGATGGTTCCGACTTTGTTCGTTATGGCGTATTGCACGTTGGGTTATCATGGCCGGGTCGTTACAGCCATTCGCCGGTTGAAGTGCTCGATCTCAGAGATTTGCAGGCGCTGGAAAAGCTGATCTATGCGGTCGCGGTCGCACCCTAGATCCGTGTAATCCGTGAAAACACTGCTCCTCTCACTTTTAATACTTCTCGTACCTTCGCACATCTATGCGCAACGAGACCTCACGCGCTACGTCAATCCATTCGTCGGCACCGGCGGACACGGTCACACGTTTCCCGGCGCGATCGTGCCGTTCGGCATGGTCCAACTCAGTCCGGACACGCGACTGACGGGTTGGGACGGCTGCTCGGGTTATCACTACTCCGATTCCGTTGTTTACGGTTTCAGCCACACGCATCTCAGCGGCACGGGTATCTCCGACTACGGCGATGTTTTGTTGATGCCCACCGTAGGCGAGATCAAGCAGGATTATACTTCGCGATTCAGTCACCAAAATGAAAAGGCGTCGCCAGGTTTTTACTCGGTGCGGTTGGACGACGACAACATTTTCGTCGAGCTCACGGCCACCGCGCGTGCGGGAATGCATCGTTACACCTTTCCGCCGACCAGCCAGGCGAACATCATTCTCGACCTTGCGCACCGCGATAAAGTTCTCGACTCAGGTTTGAAGATCGAAGGGAAGACGGTACTTGGCTGGAGACGTTCGCGAGCGTGGGCGAAAGATCAGGTTGTTTATTTTGCGATCGAGTTCTCGGAACCATTTACTGAACACGGATTGGATAACCTGAAATCCGTGTTCCGTTTTGACGTCCGAAATGGGAAGCCGATTCTCATCCGCGTCGGCATCTCCGCAGTGAGCACCGACGGGGCGTTGAGAAACCTGCGCGCCGAGATAGGCCATTGGGACTTCGACAAAGTCCGTTCTGACGCCGCTGCCGCCTGGAATCGCGAACTCAGCAAGATCATCGTGAGCGGCGGCGCCGATGCCCAACTCACAAACTTTTACACCAGTCTTTACCACACGATGACCGCGCCGAACTTGTTTATGGACGTCGACGGTCAGTATCGCGGACGCGACTTCAAGATTCACAAAGCGACCGACTTCACTAACTACACGGTGTTCTCATTGTGGGACACGTTTCGCGCCGCGCATCCGCTTTACACGATCATCGACACCAAACGCACGCGCGATTTCATCAACACTTTCCTCGCGCAGTATGAGCAAGGTGGGCGTCTGCCCGTTTGGGAACTCGCGGCGAACGAAACCGACACGATGATCGGTTATCACGCCGTTTCGGTGATCGCCGACGCGGCGGTGAAAGACATCGGCGGATTCGATCTGAAGAAAGCGCTCGCTGCCATGAAGCATAGCGCCGAGCTGCGTCATTACGGTCTCGGCGCCTACAACGACAACGGCTTCATCAGCACGGAAGACGAACGTGAATCAGTTTCAAAAGTGCTCGAGTACGCTTACGACGACTGGTGCATCGCGCAAGTCGCGCACATGGTCAAAGATGACGACTACTGGCGTTACCGGATGCGCGCGCAGAGGTATAACAACGTCTTCGATCCGCAAACGGGTTTCATGCGTCCGCGCACCAACGGCGGTTGGACCGAGCCTTTCGATCCACGTGAGGTGACGTTTCATTTCACCGAAGCGAATGCGTGGCAATACACGTTCTTTGTGCCGCAGGACGTCAATGGCTTGATCGATCGGCTGGGTGGGCGTGAGAAGTTCGCGCGCAAACTAGATCAGATGTTTGCGGCTGAAAGCAAGACAACGGGGCGCGAACAGGCGGACATCACGGGACTGATTGGGCAATACGCGCATGGAAACGAGCCGAGCCATCACATTGCGTATCTCTACAACTACGCCGGCCAGCCATGGAAGACGCAGCATCGCGTGCGCCAGATCATGGACCAGTTTTACAAACCTACCCCTGATGGGTTGATCGGGAATGAAGACTGCGGGCAGATGTCGGCGTGGTACGTGTTGAGTGCCGCGGGCTTTTACCCGGTCACGCCGGGATCGACAATTTACGCGATCGGGACGCCGCTGTTTCCCGAGGTCGAGTTCAACCTCGAAAACGGAAAGTCGTTCACAATCAAAGCGCCGGGGGTTTCGGCGCGCGACGTCTACATCCAATCCGCCACGCTGAACGGCAGAGCGTATCGCAAGTCATACATCGACCATGTCGATCTGATGGCGGGCGGTCAGTTGGTTTTGCAAATGGGGCCACGCCCGAATTTGTCTTGGGGAACTGGACCAGGCAATGAGCCCGTATCGCGTATTTCGACCGAGCGTTTCGCGGGTCTCACGCCGGTGCCGGTGATAAAGAGCGCCGGTCAGACGTTCAGGAATAACCTCACAATCGACATTCAATCGATCGGAGGCGGAGGGCGGATCCTCTACACCACCGATGGTTCGGAACCAGGGGCCTGGTCTGCAAGATTCATGAAGCCGTTCGTGGTCGACAAAACCACGACCGTGAAGGCGATTGAGATCTACCGCGCGCGGCTGAGCAACGTTGCGTCCGCGAAGTTTTATAAGATCCCGCACGACTGGAAACTCGATTTACTTTCGCGGTACAGCCAGCAGTACGCAGGCGGTGGAGACGCCGCGCTGATCGACGGTATTCGCGGCACGACGAATTGGACCAGCGGCGCCTGGCAAGGTTACTGGGGCAAGGACCTCGTCGCCGTCGTCGATCTCGGTAAACCGCAAATGGTTTCAAAACTCGGCGCCGGCTTCTTGCAGGACGCAGGCTCATGGATCTGGATGCCGCGGGCGGTAACGTTCGAAATATCGCTCGACGGCCAAAACTTTGCGCCCGTCTTGACGATTCCAAACGATGTTCCTGATGGCTCCGATCCGGCCGTCAACGCCGGCACAATCGCGAAAGACTTCGTCAAAAACATCACGCCTCGTGAGGCGCGCTTCGTCCGTATCAAAGCAGTGAACTTCGGCAAGATTCCGGCGTGGCATCCGGGCCACGGCGGTGATGCCTGGATCTTCGCCGACGAGATCATCATCGAGTGAATCAACCTCAACAGGAGACTGCCATGTTGACCCTAAGGCGTGCCCTCTTCGCAGCTCTCGCATTAACGATTTGTGTTTCAGCCTATGCGCAGCAAACAAACAAAGACGTACTCGGCGCGATCCGTTTCCGTCACATTGGACCAACCGGCAACCGCCTGACATCCGTCGTAGGCGTTCCCGGGCAGCCCAACATCTACTACGTCGGCGCAGCGTCGGGCGGAATTTGGAAGACCACGGACGGCGGCATTCACTGGGAGCCCATCTTCGACGACCATCCCGTTTCGTCGATCGGCGCGCTCGCGATCGCTCCCTCGAACCCGAACATCCTTTGGGCGGGCACCGGTGAGCCTTGGATTCGCAGTCACATCTCCGTCGGCGAAGGGATCTATAAATCCACCGACGCCGGCAAAACCTGGAAGTTGATGGGACTTGAAAAGACCGGCCGCATCAGTCGCGTCGTGATCGATCCGAAGAACCCGGACGTCGTGCTCGTGGGCGCGCTCGGACACGCCTATGGACCACAACAGGAACGAGGCGTCTTTCGCACCACCGACGGCGGCAAGACCTGGCAGCGCACGCTATTTACTGACGAGAACACCGGCTGCGCACACCTCGAGATGGATCCCAACAATCCGCAGATCCTGTTCGCCGGCATGTGGCCGCTGGTGATTCATACGTGGGGTCGCGAGAGTGGTGGAGCAGGCAGCGGTCTCTTCAAGTCGACCGACGGCGGCGTCACCTGGAAACGTCTCACCGGCAACGGCCTGCCGGCGCGCACCACCGGCAAGGTAGTTCCCGCCATCGCCCCGAGTGATTCAAAACGTATCTACGCGCTGATCGAAACCGGCGACGGCGTGCCACTGCAGGGGCAGGAGACCGGCCAAGAGACTGATAGGGGCAAACTCTGGCGTTCGGACGATGGTGGCGACACCTGGCGTCTCGTCAGCTACGACCGGAACCTCGGTGGTCGTACGCACTATTACTTCCGCATGACCGTCTCGCCTGACAACGCCAACGAAACGTACTACCTGACCGCCGGTTTCGCTCGTTCAACCGACGG
>DATANW010000483.1:0-3033 GCA_036266055.1 Pyrinomonadaceae bacterium
CGCGAAGGAAACTGGCGGTCAGAATCGCGTCGACGCTCAAATCGCGTCCGGCCTCTGCGGGATCGACCTCGCGATTCTGATACTTCACGATCGCCGACGAAGGCCGCACGATCAGCGAACGAACGCGCGCGAGTTCCGTAATCGCCGCGTCGGCAAGCGAGAACTGGTAGAAATCCGTTTCCTTATCGTTACCGAGGTTCTTGAACGGCAGAATCGCCACGCTCTTTCGATCGCGATCGCCGAGACTGGTCATCGGACTCTCGGTTGCGTCGACAACGCGTCCTGGCTTGGCAGAGACGCTCGCTGTGCTGTCGCCTGTCAAACTGCCCGTCAACCAACGCAACGCGCGCTTCATTGGATTGCGCGGCGTTAGGTGTGTTGGCGCAACGGGTGCGGTGCCGTCGTCGACACCCGGCACGGGATCTGAACTAACTTCACGCATCACCGCGCGCAGATCGTTCGCCATGTACGAAATCTTCTGATAACGATCGCGCGGGTCTTTTGCGAGTGCTTTGTCGAGGATCGTTTGCAGTTGTGCCGGGATCCGTCCGGGACGGACTTTCTCCAGCGGCTGCGGCTCGTCGTTCAAGACTGCGTGACGCACTTCGATGGCGGTGCTGCCGCGGAACGGCCACGTGCCGGCGAGCATCTCGTAGAGCAAGACTCCAGTCGAGAAGATGTCGGCCCGCGAGTCGACGCGATCGCCGCGCGCTTGTTCGGGCGCCGCGTAAGTCGCTGTTCCGTACGGGATGCCGAGTTCGGTTATTTCAGTGTGATGAATGCCGGAAGTTCGTGCTGCTTCTTCGTCGAGAAGTTTCGCCAGACCGAAGTCGAGAATTTTGACCTGCCCCGTCGGCGTCACCATCACGTTACCGGCCTTTATGTCACGATGGATGATGCCGCGCGAGTGCGCTGCGGCGAGAGCGTCGGCGGTTTGCAACGCGATCGACAGCGCGCTTTCGAGAGACAGCGGGCGACCGTTGACCAACTGCCGAACGTTGCGGCCCTCGATGTACTGCATCACGATGAAGTGAATGCCGTTGATCTCGTCGAGATCGAAAATGGTGCAGATGTTTGGGTGATCGAGCGCGGAGGCGAGGCGAGCTTCGCGCTCGAAACGCTTGAGATTGGCTTCTTTACTGGTCAACTCGGCCGGCAGGACTTTGATGACGACCGTCCGGCCGAGCTTCGCATCGATTGCTTTATAGACCGTCCCCTGACCGCCCTCACCGAGCTTCTCGAGGATCTTGTAATTCCCCAGCGTAGAGCCGATCATCCGTTTAATCCGTGTTCCCAGCCTAACACGGATGATTATAAGTCACTCCGAGATTCCCATTTGCCAAAGCATGAAGGCGTAGTCAAACGCTGTCTCGCGGAACGCGTCGTAGCGTCCGGAAGCGCCGCCGTGACCGGCACCGAAGTTGACCTTCAACAGGAGTGGATTGTTGTCAGTCTTCATCGTGCGCATCTTCGCGACCAGCTTCGCGCCTTCCCAGTAAGGCACCTGGCTGTCGTTGACCGAGACCTTTACGAGTGTCGCCGGATAGTTCTTCTTCCCGACGTTGTCGTACGGCGAATACTGCTTCATGTACTCGTACGCCGGCTTCTCGTTCGGATTTCCCCACTCGATGTATTCGCTCGTCGTCAACGGCAGCGAAGCGTCGAGCATCGTGTTCAGAACGTCGACGAACGGCACCTGAGAGACGACGGCTTTGAACAGATCCGGCCGCATGTTTGAAACCGCACCCATCAGCAGTCCGCCCGCGCTGCCGCCTTGAATCACGAGCCGATCGCTCGACGTGTATTTCTGCTTCACAAGCGTTTCGGCGCAGGCGATGAAGTCGGTGAACGTGTTCATCTTCTTCATCATCCTGCCGGCCTCGCGCCACTCCTCGCCCAACTCCCCGCCGCCGCGAATGTGACCAATCGCGAAGATCACGCCGCGATCGAGCAAACTGAGGCGGCTCGAAGAGAATGTCGGCGGGATGGTTGCGCCGTACGAACCATAACCGTAAAGCAACATCGGCGCGGAACCGTCGAGCTTCACTCCCTTGCGATAGACGAGCGAGATCGGAATCTTCGTGCCGTCGCTCGCGGTGGCAAACACACGCTCCGCTTTGTAATTCGTTCTGTCGAAGCCGCCGGGAACCTCTTGTTGCTTCAACAAGGTCGACTTGCCGGTGTTCATGTCGTAGTCAAACACCGAATTCGGCGTCACCATCGAGTTGTAGTTGTATCTCACAACCGCCGTATTGAACTCGGCATTCGGACCCAGGCCCGCGGCGTAAACCGGCTCCGGAAACTCGATGCGCTGGCGCTTGTTCGTCTTGAAGTTGACGATCTCGAGCTGTTGCAGACCGTTTTCCCATTCGGAAAGCACTGCATGGTCGGCAAAAAGACTGACGTCTTCCACCTTCACCGCCGGACGATGCACGACAAACTCTTTCCAGTTTGCTTCCGATGGATCGCTGACCGGCGCCGTCACGATGCGGAAGTTTTTCGCGCCTTTGTTGGTGCGGATGTAGAAGAGACCGCCACGATGATCGAGGTCGTATTCATGATCCGGTTGACGCGCAAGCACGACTTTCAATGGTGCGTCAGGTTTGTCAGCCGGAATGTAACGCGCCTCGGTCGACGTCTTGCTGAAGATCTGGAGGACGATCATTGCCTTGTCGCGCGTTCGACCAGTGGCGATGTCGAATAGTTCGTCCTTCTCGTCGTAAACGAGATCGTACTTGTCGCTGCCGAGCACGTGCCGGAAAAACTTGTCGTTGCGCTTGGTGACGGCGTCTTCAGTGACGTAGAAGAGCGTCTTGTTGTCGGTGGCCCAGGCGATATTGTTTACTCGTTCGACGCGATCGGGAAGTAGCTGGCCGGTGCGCAAATCTTTGACTTGTAGCAGGTACTGGCGATAGCCCGTGTTGTCCGTGCTGTACGCCAGAAGATTGCCGTCGTCGCTCGGGGTGAACGTGCCGATGCTCATGAACTTTTGACCTTTGGCGAGTTCATTCACGTCCAGGACCACTTCTTCCG
>DATANW010000484.1:0-4687 GCA_036266055.1 Pyrinomonadaceae bacterium
CAACGAAGTTTTCCGGGCGAAGGTGCCTTTACGATCTCTCTTCGACCAGCCGAGCGTCAAAGGCTTGAGCGCGATTGTCGACGAGATCGCGCGCTCTAATGCCGGCCTGGCGAGCGAACCTATCCAACGAATATCGCGCGACGGCGATCTGCCGCTCTCGTTCGCGCAGCAACGTCTCTGGTTCCTTTACCGGCTCAACCCCGACAGCCCCGCTTACAACATCACCACCGCGGTGCGTTTCAAAGGCGAGTTGAACATCGCTGCCTTACAGCAGAGTCTCGACTACCTGATCGACCGTCACGAGACATTGCGCACGACCTTTACCGTGCGCAACGGCCGGCCGAGTCAGTCGATCGCGCCGGAGTTGAAACTGCCTCTTGAGATTGTCGATCTGCTGGAGCTGCCTGAAGGCGAACGCGAAGCGACGATGCGGAATCTCGTTCGTGAGGAGTCGCTGAAGCCGTTCGATCTCTCAACCGGACCGCTCGTTCGCGCTGGCCTGCTGCGGTTGGACCAGCACGAACACGTGGCGATGCTGACGCTGCATCACATCATCTCGGATGGCTGGTCCGTTGGTATTTTCGTGCGGGAGCTGTCGTCGGCCTACGAAGCGTTTCGCGACGGTCGCATTCCGCAGCTGCCGGAGTTGCCGATTCAGTATGCAGACTTCGCCGCGTGGCAGCGTCAGTGGCTTCAGGGCGAGGTGCTCGATGCGCAAGTCTCGTACTGGCGTCAGCAGTTGTCCGGGGCCCCTCCGGTCCAGGAATTACCAACGGACAAGCCGCGACCGAAGGCGCAATCGTTTGTCGGGGCAACGCACATCATCCACGTGCCGCTGCCCGTCACCGAGTCGATCAAGCAGCTTAGCCGCACTGAGAGCGCGTCGCTCTTCATGACGTTGCTGACTGCCGTCAAGATTCTGATGCGTTACCACACGGGCGAGCAGAACATCGTTATCGGCACCGACGTTGCTAACCGCAACCGCGCGGACATCGAAGGTCTAGTCGGCTTCTTCGTCAACCAGCTTGTCTTGCATACAAACCTCTCGGGCAATCCGACGTTTCGTGAGTTGCTGTTGAAGGTGCGTGAAGTCACGCTCGGCGCCTACGCGCATCAGGACGTGCCGTTCGACAAGCTCGTCGAGTTGCTCAACCCGGATCGAGACTTGAGCCGCACGCCGCTGTTTCAAACGAAAGTAGTGCTGCAAAACGCGCCCACACAGGTGCTCACATTACCGGGCATGGAGTTGACGCCCGTTGACGTCAGGGACCTGACCGCGAAGTTCGACCTGGCGGCGTTCTTCGAAGAGTCGACCCGTGGTCTCTCCTGCGAGCTGCAGTACAACACGGACTTGTACGAAGCCGCCACGATCGAAAAATTCGCCGAGCAGTTAGCGCCGGTCCTCGAACGCGTTGCCGAGCGCCCGGACATCACTGTCAACGAGTTGGACCAACTCATCGGCGAGGTCGAAAGAGGGCAGCGCAAGACCGAGAAGAAGAAGCTCGAAGCCTCCAATCTACACCGCTTTCAGCACCTCAAGCCGAAGGCAGTCTCAATCTCCTGAAATCGGAAAGGAAAACGTCGTGAGACACATCGTATCGCTCGACGATGTCGGGCCGCAGAATCTCTCGTGGCTGGTTGACGCAGCGCTCGGGTTTGCTGCTGGGCGAGGAATCGCCGAACAACCGCTCAAAGGGAAGATCGCCGGGATCTACTTCCGAGGCACGTCGACGCGCACACGCACGGCGTTCAGCGCCGGCGCGATAAAACTCGGCGCTGAGATCATCACCTATGGTCCCAATGATCTTCAGACCAACACCGGTGAGTCCATCGAAGACACGGCCCGTGTTCTGGCAGGTTACCTCGACCTGCTTGTGATCAGAACTAACGAGTCAGTCGAAGAGATGCGCACCCTCGCGATGCAGGATGAGATGTCGATCATCAACGCGATGAGCGACAACGAGCACCCGACGCAGGCCATCGCCGATCTCGTTACGATCAAGGAAGCATTCGGGCGGCTGCACGACATTGACATTCTCTACCTCGGCGAGGGGAACAACTCCGCGGCGGCACTCGCGCTTGCCGTCGCTCTTACCGGAAACATGAGGCTGACGGTCGTTACGCCCGAAGGTTATGGATTGCCCTACAAGGTGCTCGAGCGCGCGGACAAACTCTCGCGTGTTTCCGGTGCGGTCGTCGAGCAGCATCACGACGTGAAGTCGTTGCCGAAAGGCGTCGACGTGGTTTACACGACGCGGTGGCAGACGATGGGTGTGCCGAAGTCTGATCCTGATTGGCAGAAGAGGTTTGTGCCGTACCGGGTCACGCCGGAGTTGATGAGCGCAGTTTCGAAGTCTGAGGGAACGATCTTTCTTCACGATCTACCGGCGATCCGCGGCTCCGAGGTGGTGAATGAAGTGCTCGATGGTCCACAGAGTCTCGCCTTCCGGCAGGCCCGGCACAAGCTTACGAGCGCAATGGCCGTGTTGAAGTGGTGCGCCATGTCGGAAGAGATTTCTCTTGCACAAAGTAACCGAAGCTGATGATTGAAGTGTCGCGCATCTCGTCTCCGTGGATCGTCCAGCCGAGACCCAACGCCAACGCGGCGATGCGTCTTTTCTGCTTTCCGTACGCCGGCGGCGCGCCGCACATTTTCCGCAACTGGCCGGAGAGTCTGCCGCCGTTCATCGAAGTCTGCGCGGTGCAACTGCCGGGACGCGGAAACCGATTGCGCGAGCAGTCGTACACGAGTTTCAAAACCTTAGTTCCGGACGCCGCAAACGCACTGCGTCCATTCATGGATCGTCCGTTTGCGTTCTTCGGACATAGCATGGGGGCGCTGGCCGCCTTCGAGGTGGCGCGCGTGTTGCGGGATTGCGGCAACCGCCAACCGGAAATACTGTTTGTTTCCGGGTCACGCGCGCCGCAACTTCCGCGCAAGGGCATGAAAACTCACGATCTGCCCGATGACGAGTTCATTGAAGAGCTGCGTCGTCTCAACGGCACGCCCGACGAGGTTCTCGATCACCCGGAGTTGTTGGAGATCGTGCTGCCTTTGGTGCGGACTGACTTCGCTGTCACGGAGAGTTACGAGTACGTCGAGCAGCCGCCGCTAAATTGCCCGCTCATTGTTTTCGGAGGTTTGGCGGATACCGAAGTGGGTCGCGAGCGACTCGAACCATGGAGCCGGCAGACGACCGATCGTTTCAAGCTCGTGATGTTACCCGGCGATCATTTTTTCCTGCACTCGCAACAGCGCACGATGCTCACCATGATTTCACGCGAGCTACAGGACGTGTAAATGACGCGCGATTGACGGTCGCGCAAATAAGAAGGAGCGCTCATTGGAGCGCTCCTTTTTTTATGCGCCGAGACTCAATTCAACAGTCCTCGTTGCCACGGCAACATTCATGCAATAGCATCACGACACAAATGCTGAAACGTCTCCTGGCCCGCTTGCAGACGCCACCGGTAAACGCCTGCTTCTGCACCCTGGCTATTCATCCGCCCTATCGTCATCGCGCACAACTCTTAGTCGCTGACGCGCCCGCCATGCCCTGGATCGTGTTGACCGATGAGCCGAACGACTTTGCGGATCTGCCAGTCCGCGCAATTCGACATCTGCCCGCTGGTCCAATGGCGATCGATTTCCAGACCAAGCTCCACGGCACGGGAGGCGGACGCGGGGCTCCGGCCTATCACGACAAACGCTTTGCGCTCCAGGCGGCTCTGAAGGAGTTTGATACTGCGATCTTCATCGACGCTGATACGCGCATCAAGTCGCTTCCGCGCCTGCCGCGTTTTGGTCCGGGCATCGCGGTCGATAAGGCTTTGCGATCGAACATCGGCAATCACCTGCAGCGATGGGGACAGATGCGAAAGCCGGCTTTCGAGCATTTGGCGGTGGAACTGACTGGCGACGCGAACGCGCTCAACTCCGCTCAGTGGTGTAGTGAAGCGTTGTTTGCCGTAACTCGCGATGGCAACGAAGCAAAATTCTTTGAGGCATGGGAGCGCGGCGCTAAGTTTCTACAAGACCGCGATATCTTCACCGGAGAAGGCGGCGTTATCGGACTCGCAGCGCTCTGCGCCGGTTGGGCCGTGGATTACACAACTCTCACGAAACTCATAGCTGCGACGAAGCACGAGGCCGGTGGACCGAAAGCTGTCGATGAAAAGGCGTCGTCTGCTTGACAATGTCGCGGCTGATGACGCCACCGGTGAATCGACGCGCGCAGTTCACTCGACAATCCAGCGCCATTGCCGATCGGACCATGATTCCGCACGCGGCAAGAGCTCTTTCACTGCTTTCACTACGCCGGGCCATTTCTCTTCGTTGTAATCGTCGCCCGACAACCAGCCGCCGGGTTTAATTTTCCGCAGCCACGCATCGATATCCGCTTTGACGCTCGCGTAGTCATGTCGCGCATCAAGGTGGACCCAATCAAGCGACGCGTCGGGAAACAACTCCGCTGCCGCAACAGAGTCGGAGATGATCAACTGAATCTTATCTGCAAAGCCGCAATCCAAAACGTTCTTGTGCAGCGCGCCGGCGAAGGTGCCACCTCCGTGTTGCACCGCAGCAGCGTGAAAGTCTTTTCCGCGCCATCCTTCAGGACCACTCCCGCGGCACGTGTCAACACCGATCACTGCTATCTGTTTTCCGCTACGCTCGACAACTTCCGCT
>DATANW010000485.1:0-3197 GCA_036266055.1 Pyrinomonadaceae bacterium
ATACGGAATCAACGAATACGCCGCAATCAAACCAAACGACCAGAGCGCCGCAAACAGCGCCAGCGAATTCTTTGGTTTCAGAACCACGAGCACAGCGCCGATCACGCCGAGGAACAGGAGCGACCCCTCTTGTCGAAACAACCACAAGGCATACGTGAACGGTGGATGCACGTGCGCCGTTTTGCCAGTCTTGCTCCAGACCTCAAACGTCTTCAGCGCATCGTAAACGCCCTGCGAGTGGGTGAAGAACGACGAATAGAAAAGAATATTGAGAAACAGGAAAACGATGATCGCGATCGCCGCCGAGATCAAAAGGTTAGTCGTGCCGAAGTCGTCGAGGAACCTTCTGAACGCGCTTTCCTGCGGCCGGCGGCCTTTAACGGACGTGGGCGCGAGCGCCTTGCGAAACAAGCGCCGGTAAACGTGCGTCAGGGCAAACGCGATCAGCAACACACCGGCGGAGATCATCGCTGTTTCTTTCGTCGCAAACAGCAACGCCGCCGAAGCACTCGCCAGTAACAACCACGTTGGATTGCGCGTGTCGTAGAAACGAAGACCGAAGACTACGATGCCCAACGTGAAGAAGACAAACTGTGTCTCGTGAATGAAGTAGCGCGAGAGGTATACGGCGCCCGGCGAGACAGCCAGCAGCAAACCCGCCGACAGCACTGCGATTGTGCCCAGCCGGCGGCGCAACATGAAGATGAGAGCGATCGTCCCGAGCCCGAACAGGGCCGGTATCAAACGGATCGTGAACGTCGTTAGCCCGTAGTGATCGCGCGCAGCCGTGCCGGCCAATAACCGCGTGATCCAGGGAATCAGTGCCGCGAAGTAGTAGAGGGTTGGACCATGATAATTCTCGGGATCGTACGCGTACTCTCCCTGACGGACGAGCCTGACGAGAAAGTTGCCGTTGACGCCTTCGTCGTGATGCAGCGGCACGAGGTTCAGGTCGTACAACCGCAACACCGCCGCGATCAGCAGGATCGCGATCATGGCGATCAGCCAGACACGTTCCGGAACGTCGTGAGCGACGGGCGTCGCCGCTGGAGCGGCAGTTTTGGTTTCAGCCGCTGGTCTTTGTTGCCCCGCCGTCTTCTTTGCGCGCTTTCTAGCGGATTTTGTAGAGGCTGTATTCGCCAACTTGTTCTACCTTTTCGAAGCGCGAAAAGAATTGTTCGTTCGGCGGCGTCACGACGCGCTCCAGTGGTCCAACGACAGCATAATCGACGCCGTAATTTTTCAGTAACTGCGGCGCGTCAGGTGAGCCGAGATAGATGCGCCGGATCTCGCCTTCGCGCTGCACAAATTCGAGTCCGTGAGTCCAGATGTGACCGGGATAGCCCATCAAAGATCGACGCCCGGTCAGGAAAACGGGCGTGTTATGCACCGGAGCATGAATGATCAACGACCGCGGACGAGTCACTGCTTTTACCCGCTCGGCGAAGTTCACACCAGCCGCGTCGAAGATTCCATACTTCACGTCACGGAAGGCGATGCCAAACACGTCGAGCGCACCGGCAAGCGTTACAGCTACAAACAGCAATGTCCCCGCCACGCGCATCACCGCTCCCTTGCGCCACATCCAGGCGAAAAACAACGCGACAATCGGCGCCGACGCGAGCCACCAGTAATAAAGGACCTTGATGTTGTCCCAGATCCACGGCGCCATCTTCAAAAAGTTCGGCACGATGAAGCAGAGCGTAAACGGCAGGTAGAACAGCAGCAGACGCTTCCCGACGAGGTAGCCGTTCGACTTCAGCAGCACTGCGATCACGATTAAGGGAATGAAGAGTCCGGTATTCAACAACCAGAAGATCACCGGATTTTCCTGGCCGCGGTCCCAACCCAACTCAAACGCGAAAAACGTGCTCGCCTTGACCGCGCTATTCAACGTGGACCACAGAAGCTGTGGGATCGCGATGGCCGAACCGACCGCGAAGAACGCAAACCACTCGCGCCAGCGAATGTGAATCAGCGCCAGGCACGCCGCCATGCTCATCACGACGACGAAGCTGTGCGCATGGACCAGCGGCAACAGCCCGGCGGCGACTCCCGCGCCAATCATGCGACGCGTGCGAAGCGGCAAGCGCGAAACATCCGGCAACGGCGGCGGTACGGACCGGCGTTGTTTGTTCTTCTTCGTTGCTATCCCTCGCGGCGCTGCACTTTGTTCCGCCTCGCGCTTTTGCACGTCGGACTCTTTCTCGAGCGCCAGCCACCACTGCGTGAACACAATCACCGCGAGCGGCAGTCCCATTAGAAACCCGCGTTGCGGCACGAGCAACGCCGAGATCGCGTTGCCCCACCGCCAAACCGTGTCAGGAATCACCGTGAACGATGGTGGCAGATCCGTCAGCACGCCCCACAGACCACCTTCGCCGTGGACCGCCTTTTCAAACAGTAAGTACCAACCAAACCCGCCATTCAACAGCACGATCAAAGGCGTGATGAGCGCCGCGAGTTTGTCGCGCAACATCACGAGCGCCCAACGATGCAGCAAACCGACAAACGCGACCGCCAGCGGGAAACTCACGATGAACATCGAATCGCGCAAGCTCGCGCCGCAGCGGACGAACATTGCCGAAGCGAAATCAGAGAGGAACGGATAGGTGAAGCGAACACCGGCGTACGTCGGATCCTCGGGTGGAAAGTTGTTGCCGAAAGCGAAGCTGGTGATGATGCTGAGGTGGAACGGAAGATCGCCGAAGTTGTTCAGCAGTCCGGTGCTAAGGCCGCCGCCGTCTTCGATCACCGCGCGACTGAAGACCTTCCACAGAATGAAAATCGTCGCGGCGTAAAACACGAAGTAAGCAATCGACCACGAGTCCGGCCGCAGAAACAGCCGGCGTGCGGCCGTAGACGCGGTGTGAAGATCCTGCTTGAAACGTTGCGCGGTAGCGGGATCGACGAGCAGCGCCAGCGGACTGCAGCAGATCGCGAGGCTGATAATTACTCCCGCACCGGTGAGTCCGACCAGTGAAGCGACTACAAAACCGACGAGACTAAACACTGCCAATCCCAGGCAGGCACCCGCACACAAGCGCGCGCCTAACGACGCGTTCTCATCGTAAAGGTAAGTTGCCAGGGCACCGCTGAAGGTAACCAGCAAGACCAGTAATAAGGAAGCAATCATTCTTCGGAGTGGGAATTATACCGGGATCGACATCCGCAGCAAGATAGGTTAGTTTTCGTTG
>DATANW010000486.1:0-18170 GCA_036266055.1 Pyrinomonadaceae bacterium
ATCACCGAATGATCGCGCGTCGGCGACGAACAAAACCGGCACGGATCGACTTCCGTGAGGTTGTTGCAGATCGAACAAAGAACAATACGTTCCTTTACATCTTTGATGGCCCCGATTAATCGTTCCAGATCCGTCTCCGGAGCACGCATCAGATGGAATGCCAAACGCTGGGCAGATTTTTGACCGACGCTGGGCAAGCGTTTCAGTTCGTCGATCAATTTAGTTACAGGCTCTGCGTACTCGAGCATCGTTAACCCAACAGACCACCCAGTCCCGGCGGCAACATTCCACCCAACTTGCCTTTCATCGCTTCATCCACTTTTCGGTTGGCTTCGTTCACCGCGGCCATGATCATGTCCTGAAGCATCTCGACGTCGCCGTCTTTCACCGCCTCGGGATCGACCTTCAGCATCGTGATCTCGTGGTTGCCTTTCATCTGCACCGTCACGACGCCGCCACCCGCTGAAGCTTCGGCGCGCAAGTCTTCCATCTCCTTCTGCATCTTCTCCTGCATGACCTGCGCCTGCTTCATCATCTGTTGAATATTCAAACCGCCTGGAAATTTCATTGCGTGACACCTCTCCAAATTGGCTAGTAATCTGTGTCATCATCGTAGCATCTTTCCAAAAAATGGGACACGGATGAATAAAACAACTACGGATCAAATTCTTAGCGCGAACATCAATATTTATTACGATGTCCAACCGGCTGCGGAATCACGCGCGCCGCTGCTGATCGCGCTGCACGGTTACGGCGCGTTCAAGGAGCAGATGATGCGCGAGGCGCAACAAATGGCGCCCGACGGTTTCGCGATCGCTTCCGTGCAGGGCTTTCACCAGCACATCAAGGAGCCCCGGCAACCGGGTGGACCATTGCGTTACGGGTTCGGTTGGTTGACGAGTTACCGCAGCGAAGAGTCAGTTGCCGTGCATCATCAAGCACTGCTCGATTTGATCGACACGCTCGACGGCGAAGGCGTTGCTGATGCGTCGCGGGTGTTTCTGTTGGGCTTCTCGCAGTCGTGCGCTTTGAATTACCGGTTTGCGTTTACTTATCCGGAACGTTTGCGCGGCGTCGTGGGGATCTGCGGCGGCATTCCGGGTGATTGGGAAACGAGTTCGGTCTACCAGAACGCGGCGATCGATGTGTTTCACCTCGCCGGGACGGAAGACGAGTTCTATCCGCCGTCGCGGGTCGCAGATTATGCGAAACAATTGGGAACGCGGGCCCGGTCCGTGGCGTCTAAGAGCTACCACGCCGCACACGAGATCGTGCCGGAGATGCGCACGGACGTGAAGCAGTGGTTGGCCCAACATGCAGCTTCCTGACATTTCGAGACTGAAACTGGCATTGGCTTGCGTATTCGCCTTGTTGGCGGCGGGCGCTTGCGAGCAGCGTTTCACTCAGAAGATTAATCGCGGTCCGGCGGTGCCGCCGCGTCCTACGATCAAACAGCTACCTGACAACGCCTCACCGCAACTCAAGCAAATGCTCGACGGTGCGATCGCGCAGGCTGGTGTGACTACCGAGTACGATGCGGCTTACGTTGCACTCGATTATCCCAACGGTGACGTGCCGGAAAAAACGGGCGTCTGTTCCGATGTCGTCGTTCGTGCTTTTCGCAAGGCCGGGATCGACCTGCAGAAAGAAGTTCATGAAGACATGCAGGCCGCGCGCTCGGAATACCCGACGAAATGGAGTGCGACTGCGATCGACAAGAACATCGATCACCGCCGCGTGCTGAACCTCATGAAATACTTCGAGCGCCAGGGGAAATCGATGCCGATCAGCGACGCCGCCGCTGACTATGAGCCTGGCGATATCGTCGCGTGGGAATTAACGAGCGGCGTCGACCACATCGGGATCGTGACAAATATGTTGTCAGAATCCGCGGATCGGTATCTAATCGTCCACAACATTGGGGCGGGTACACGAATTGAAGATGTAATGTTCGCCTGGACCATCAAGGGCCATTACCGCGTCTTTTAATCAACACTGATCCGAAAACTTGACGACCCCCTCTGCAAACGTCACCCAGCTCGAGCGCGATGTCGAGGCGCGTAGCGGCGTCCTGAAGAAAGAGCTCGGTCTATTCGATCTCGTGCTCACGCAGGTCGTCTTCGTCGTCGGCACATTCTGGGTAGGTTGGGCCGCAAGGCTGGGCAACGAGCAAAACGTTTTCTGGATTCTGGCGATCGTCACTTTCTACCTGCCCCTGGCCGTAGCCGTAATTTTTCTCAACCGCCTCATGCCTCTCGAAGGCGGTCTTTATCAATGGGCCAAACTCGCGTTCAACGACTTCGTCGCGTTTATGGTCGGTTGGAACCTGTGGGTGTTTGCCATCTCGATTCTCGCCGGCATCGGACTGGTCGTCACTACGAACATCTCCTACGCGATTGGACCATCAGCCGAAAAGATGAAAGACAACCCGGCTTGGATCCTGCCGATCAGTTTTGTTCTCGTGGTCGGCATGGTGATAGCGGCGACGCGAGGGCTGGGCCTGGGTAAATGGATTCACAACGTTGGCGCCCTGGTGCACCTCGCGACTTTCGCTATTCTGATCGCGCTGCCTTTCATTGCGTACAAAGCGGCAACCGCCGCAGAGTACCGGCCGTTTTCACTTCAGTTTCCGACCTTTACTGCGTACAACATCAACGTCGCGAGCAAGCTCGCACTCGGAGCACTGACGGGCTTCGAATACGTTGCCATTCTCGCTGGAGAAACCCGTTCGCCGGCTCGAAACATCGGACGGTCGGTGGTGATTGCGTCGCCAATCATCGCCGTGATGTTCATTCTCGGCACCAGTTCCGTGCTCGCTTTTGTGCCGCGCGATCAAGCGGACGTCATTGGACCAATTCCGCAAGTGCTTTCGATCGGATTCAGATCGTTGGGCTGGGTCGGAACGATCGGGTCGATCGCGATTCTCGGCATCACGGTCAGATCGATCGCGCTGATGAGTATTTATTTTGCCGGGAACACGCGTCTGCCGATGGTTGCTGGCTGGGACAGCTTGTTACCGGCATGGTTTAGCCGGCTGCATCCCCGGTACAAGACGCCCGTCAACTCGATCCTGTTTGTGGGCGCAGTGACGATAGTGCTGTCCGTGCTCAGCCTGGCTGGTGTGCACGCGCACGAAGCGTTTCAGTTGATCGACAATGCGGGTGGCGTTTTTTACGCTCTGACGTACCTCGTTCTGTTTGCGATACCGCTGTTTGGCATGAAGGCGTTGGGCGTGAAATCGCCGTGGTGGCTGAAGCTCGCGTGCGCGTCCGGCTTCATCGTCACTCTGATCTATATTCGTTTCGCTATCGTTCCGATTACGGAAGTCGGAAGTCTCTTGTCGTTTGCGCTGAAGATCGCGGGTACAGTGTTGATAGCAAACGCTATCGGGATCACGATTTATGTTCTCGGAAAAAGAAAGTAAGCGACTGGCGGTTGTTAATTGTTCTCAGGTCGTGACGCTTGCCGGACCGGAGCGCCCGCGTGTTGGTCCGGAGATGCTGACGCTTGGGATGATCGAGGACGGTGGTTTAATTGTTCGTGACGGCCGAATCGAGCAAGTCGGAACCTCCTCACAGATCAAAGCCTCAATAGACGCGGATTGTGTCGTTGTCGATGCGGGTGGCCGTGTTGTATTGCCGGGATTTGTTGACGCACACACGCATCCGGTTTTTGCCGGAACGCGCGCGGCCGAGTTTGAACAACGCAGCCTCGGCGCAACCTACCAGGAGATCGCCGCTCGCGGTGGCGGCATCCAGTCGACAGTCAATCAAACACGCGCGGCGTCGCTCGACGATCTCGTCGCTGCGGGACGCCGTTACGCCGAGTGGTTTCTACGTGGGGGGACTACGACGGTCGAAGCCAAGTCGGGTTACGGCTTGTCGCTTGAAGATGAGCTCAAGATCCTCCGCGCGATCAAAAAGCTCGACGAAGAGACGCCGCTGCGATACGTGCCGACGTTTCTTGGCGCGCATACGATTCCGAAAGAGTATGCAGCGCGGCGCGATGCATACATCTCGCTGATCATCGACGAGATGCTGCCGCAGGTCGGCCGCGAGAAGCTCGCCGAGTTCGCCGACGTCTTCTGCGAACAGAACGTGTTCACGACAGACGAGTCGTGGAAGATCCTTTCCGCCGCCCGTTGTCACGGGTTAGGGCTGCGCATGCACGCCGATCAACTTTCGCTATCGGGCGGCGCCAAACTCGCTGCTGAACTGGGAACGATCACCGCCGATCATCTCGAACACACCGACGCCGAAGGCATCGCGGCGCTCAAATCCGCCGGCGTTCAGCCCGTTCTGCTTCCCGGATCTGTTTACGCGTTGGGTTCGTCTCGCTATCCCGACGCGCGCGAGATGATCGACGCGGGACTGGCGGTCGTGCTCGCGACCGATTTCAACCCCGGTTCGTCGCCGACGCCTTCAATGCCGATGATCCTCTCGCTCGCCGCGACCCACATGAAGATGACGCCGGCGGAGTCGATCACCGCCGCCACGATCAACGCCGCGTACAGTTTGAATCGCGGCGCGCAACTCGGCTCGCTCGAACCAGGAAAGATGGCAGACATCGTGATTCACGACTGCGACGATTATCGCGAGCTCGCGTACTTCTTCGGCATCGAGCACACATTCGAAGTTTATTGCGCGGGAGAACCACGGATCACGAAAAGAAAAAGCGGTTGACGCTCACTCCATTGTATTTTATGATTCGAGCAACACTGGAAAGGAGGTGATTCAAAAAATATATGAGTTCTTATCACAGTGAGGTGGCTGCGGCCTAACCTCTGAACCAGCTAACTCGTTAGGATTCTGGTTCAGTAGTCTTACTGCAAAGTGCTCCTCCTTTCTGGAAGCTGCACACAGTAGCCTCAGGCCAATCCCAACAGTTCACCGAAGCCGTCCACGGTCTCGATCGTGGACGGCTTTTTTCATCGATTTGCCATTACTTTTCTCCGGGTATAGCATTCCGCCGCCGCCCCACTTAACATCCAAGTCGCCGTGAGTCTCCCTGATTCCCCCGTTTTCCACGATCCCGACGGCCGCCGCTGGCGGCGCGTTCGACGCCTTTGGTTAGCGATCTCCATTATCATCACCGCGCTCGCCGTGATTTTTATCGCGAGCGTGCTCGCAAACCCGGTGCTCCCGAGACTGAACCTGCGCCAACTTGCGGTTCTGCCCCACACCGCGAATCTGAAACCAAAACAGCCCGACATCCCGGCGAACCCGAGTGAACGCAAAGCGCGCAAGGCGCAAGTCGAACTGCAACAGGCGCTGGCCACAACCAAGTACGTTCCCGGCAAACGCGGCTCGCGCATCCCGATTGTTCCCGCGCCGCCGACACCACCCGCACCGATCGTTCCGACGACGCGCCCGCTCTCGATCGGTTTCTACATCAACTGGGACGAATCGAGCTACGAGTCACTCAAGCGCAATCTCGACCATCTCGATTGGGTCGTGCCCGAATGGTCGCACCTGCAAGACGCAAACGAAGGCGGGAACCCGCTCGCCACCGACATTCACATTCCGGCGCTGAACTGGATTCGCGTCACGCGTCCAGAAACGCGCATCCTGCCAATGGTGCAGAACGTAGTTAACGAAAACTGGCAAAGTGATCTGCTGGCACGCTCCATCGGCGACGAGTCACACCGCCAACTCCTGATCGCTTCGTTGACGAAATTTGTGCAGGACAACAAATTCGCCGGTATCTGTGTCGACTTCGAAGAGCCGCGCACAGAGTCGCAACCGAACCTGCTCGCGTTCATGCAGGAGCTGCACACAGCTTTCGCCGCGCACAACTGGCTTGTCGCCCAGGCGGTGCCGTTCGACGATCCGGACTGGAACTACAAAGCGTATTCTGCCGCGAGCGACTACCTGATCCTGATGGCTTACGACCAGCACTGGACCGGCAGCGACGCCGGACCAGTCGCCGCACAGGATTGGTTCGAACAAAATCTCAACCGACGCATGCGCGAGCTCGATCCCGCGAAAACGATCGTCGCGTTGGGCAATTACGGTTACGACTGGAGCGACGCAAATCAGAACGTCGACGAAGTAACTTTTCAGGAAGCGCTAATCAAAGCGCATGAATCGGAAACGAATGCCTCTTTCGACCCGTCGACTCGCAATCCGTACTTCGAATATGACGAAGACGACGGTTCGCATCATACGGTCTGGTTTCTCGACGGCGTCACCGCTTTCAACGAAATGCGCGCGGCGAGCGGTTACAAGCCGGCGGGCTACGGCATCTGGCGACTCGGATCTGAAGACCCGTCCATCTGGTCCATGCTCGGCGCGAGCAACAACAGCTCAGCCGATGCGCTGCGTTCGATCAATTACGGTTACCAGGTGGACTTCGAAGGCAATGGGGAGTTGCTGAAGGTGGTGTCGAGTCCGCAAAAAGGCGTGCGCGATCTGGAGGTCGATCAGGCGACCGGTTTCATCAAGTCTGAAAACTTTAAGGAGATGCCGACGTCGTACGTCATCGAACGTGCAGGCGATCGGCCGGGTTTGCTCGCGCTGACGTTTGATGATGGACCGGATCCTCGCTGGACGCCCGCGATTCTCGACATCCTCAAACGGGAGCAGGTTCCGGCGACGTTCTTCATCGTCGGCAAGAATGGGCAGGCGAATCCCGATCTCCTGCGCCGCATCGTGAACGAAGGTCACGAGCTGGGAAACCACACGTTCACTCACCCAAACCTCGGCGAGATGCCGCTCCAGGTCACCGAGCTGGAGCTGAACGCGACGCAGCGTTTGATCGAATCCGACACGGGACGTTCGACGGTGCTGTTCCGGCCGCCGTACTTCGGCGACGCTGAAGCCGACAAGCCGCAGGAAGTTGAACCGGCGATCGTCGCGCAAAACCTTGGTTACATCATGGTCGGCTTGCGCATCGATCCGAACGATTGGCAACTGCCGGTCACGCCGAACCAGATCGTCAATCGCACGGTCTCGCGCGCGATGGACGCTGATCCGGAAACGCGCGGCGAAGTGATCCTGCTACACGATTCGGGCGGCGATCGTTCCGCGACGATCGAAGCGTTGCCGACGTTGATTCACGAGTTGAAAGCACGCGGCTTTCGGTTCGTCGCTGTTTCTGATTTGGCGGGACTCTCGCGCGATCAGGTGATGCCGGTTATTCCCGCGAGCCAACGAGTCTACACGCGCGCCGATGCAGTCACGTTTTTCTTTATTTCGACCGGCGGTTGGACGCTGCAGTGGATCTTCGTGATCGGCATCGTGCTCGGACTCGCGCGGCTGTTTTTTGTCGGCTCGCTTGCCTTTGCTCAATGGCTGCGATCGCGCCGCCGCGAACGCACCCACGCCGGCGAGGACTTCAAGCCGTTTGTGTCGATCATTGTTCCCGCTTACAACGAAGCGCTCGTTATCGAGAACACGATCCGCAGCCTGCTCGCGTCGGATTACTCGAATTACGAGATCATCGTGGTCGACGACGGCTCCACAGATGCTACGAGCAAAATCGTCTCGGAGAAGTTTGGCTCCGACAGTCGAGTGCAGCTTTTCACGGTGCCCAACGGCGGCAAAGCGTCAGCGCTGAACATCGGACTGCGACATGCGGCCGGCGAGCTGATCGTCGCACTCGATGGCGACACGATCTTCGCACCGGACACAATCGGGGCGCTCGCGCGACGTTTCCACGACGAGCAACTCGGCGCCGTCGCCGGAAATGCGAAAGTCGGAAATCGGATCAATCTGGTAACGCGCTGGCAAGCGCTCGAATACGTCACGTCGCAGAACATGGATCGGCGTGCGTTTGTGAGTCTCAACTGCATCACGGTCGTTCCGGGTGCCGTTGGCGCGTGGCGCAAAGACTTGCTGATCGAGGTCGGCGGCTTCCAGTCAGACACGCTGGCCGAAGATCAGGATCTGACGCTGCGTGTTCGACGTCTTGGTTACAAGATCGGATACGAAGAGACTGCGGTGGCGTGGACCGAAGCGCCGCACAATCTAAGCGCGTTGGCGAAGCAGCGCTTTCGTTGGTCGTACGGGACGTTGCAGTGCATGTGGAAGCATCGCGATGCTTTGTTTCGACCGCGTTATGGCGCGCTCGGGTTTGTGGCGATGCCTAACGTTTGGATCTTTCAGATTCTGTTTCCGCTGATTTCGCCGGTGATGGACTTGCTGCTGCTTTACACGCTCGCCGTAGTAGCACTTGATTACTGGCAACAGCCGGTTGGCTACACGTCGACGAACCTTCAGCAAGTGCTTTTCTACTACGCGCTGTTTTTGGCGATCGACTGGGTGTCGGCGTGCTTTGCGTTTCTGCTTGAGCGGCGTGAGCGCTGGAGTTTGTTGTGGTGGCTGTTTCTCCAGCGCTTCTGTTACCGGCAGGTCATGTACTACGTCATGATCAAATCCGTCGCGATGGCGATTCGTGGTCCGGTCGTCGGGTGGGGAAAACTCGAGCGCAAAGCGACAGCCGAAGCCGGCCCATGAAATCCTTGTTATGGCTTTCGTGGTGGTGTTGGCGACGGCGAGGGAGATGCCGCCGGCGATGGTGATGCGGCGGGTAGCGCTTGTTCTTGTTCTGACGCTGGGATCCTCGATGGATCCGGATTGTCGGGCGACGAGTGCAGGTGGATCGCTTTCCACGCCGTGCCGACACGTTTGAAGACTAGCGTCATGCGACCCGTGACCGTCTCCGGAGTGCCTTTATAAGTTTGTGACTGCGTCCACTGGCACGTCACGAGCGCGCCGTCGCGTCCGAGCATGTGTACCGCCTTGTCACGCACTTGCAGCTTCACGTCTTTGATCTGCGGATACGAGCTCTCGCGATTTTTCTTGACCTGGTCCCAGCCTTTCGTGACGGTGCCGTTGTAGTTAAAGAGACTGAGCTGCGGATTATTCCAGTAGACGCTCATTACCTCGTTCACGTTCGCGTGCTCGATGCCGCCGACCAGTTTGTCGAACGCGGCGAGCACCGCTTGCGCGTCAGACTGCGGCGCCGCTGGAGCTACGGGCTTTGTTTGAGCTTGAACCACAGATGGAAGACAAATCAAAGCAATGATTAGAAAAATCCGTGTTTTCATCGAACTCTCTCCTTAGTTGAAAGGCACACCACTTCGCAAACGTTGCACTGAAGCCTCACGCCCGAGCACGTCGAAGATGTCGAACATCGATGGTCCAACCGCTTGCCCGGTCAACATCGTGCGCGAACCGTTGATCAGCAACCCCGCCTTCACCCCAGCTTCGTCAGCAAACACGCGCAACGCTGCTTCCGCCGTCTCGGCATTGAACGGCTCAACCGTTTCGAGCTTGTCAGCCAGCCCTGACAACAGTTCACGCAGGCGCGGCTCCTTGCGCAGGTTCTTGTTCACCGCCGACTCGTCAAAATCGAAGTCGTCGGAAAAATACGCCCGCCCCTGCTCCGAAAAATCTTTCAACGTGAAGTAGCGCTGACGGATCATGTTGACCGTTTTCAACAACCAGCCGCGATCGTCGTCGTCATACTCTTCGCGCCACAATTTGTTCGCGCGCAACTCCGCCTTCACCATCGGCAGCAACTCTTCCAACGGCATCGTCCGGATGTACTCCGCATTCATCCACAGCGCTTTGTCGTCGGTCCAGCGACGGGGATCGTTCTCCTGGAAGTTGAAGATCGAATTGGCGCGCCCGATGCCTTCCAGCGAAAACGCCTGCACCAACTCTTCCTTGGTCAACAGCTCTTTGCCTTCGGGCGGCGACCACCCGAGCAGCGCGAGAAAATTGCGAAACGCCGCCGGCACAAAACCGCGATCCCGATACGTCGTCAACGAAACAACCTCGCCGTGCTTGCGCTTCGAAAGCTTCCCTTTGTTCGGCGCGAGAATCAGCGGCAGGTGCGCGAACCGCGGCACCGGCGCGCCCAACGCCTCGTAGATCAGGATCTGCTTGTGCGTGTTCGTGAGATGGTCCTGGCCGCGGATCACATGACTGATGCCCATCTCGATATCGTCCATCACGACCGAGAGGTTGTAGAGCGGATGACCGCCTGAACGCAGCAGCACGAGATCCTCGATCTCGGCATGCTCCCGTTCCTGTGGTCCATACACGATATCGTCAAACTGGGTCTTGCCCTCAACTGGCACCTTCAAACGTACAGCAAACGGCTCGCCCGCGGCTGCTCGTCGATCCGATTCTTCTTTCGGCAGATCGCGATGCGGATTGCTGCGCGGGTCGACGCCTTCAAGAGTCTGTGCTCGCGCGCGCTCCGCGATTTCCTGTTTGACTTGTGCATCGTCGCGCTGCTCTTTCGGAGTGAAGTCGCGATACGCCTTGCCTTCTTCCAGCAGACGCTCGACAGCCGCGATGTGTTTTGGCGCGTTGTTCGACTGAAAGACGAGATCCTCGTCGTAATCGAGACCCAGCCACTCGAGCCCCTCGATGATCGAACGCGTCGACTCTTCGGTTGAGCGTTGCAGATCCGTGTCCTCGATCCGCAGCAGAAACTTGCCGCCGGATTTGCGAGCAAAGAGCCAGTTGAATAATGCGGAACGGGCGGCGCCGATGTGCAGGTAACCCGTGGGCGATGGTGCGAAGCGTACGCGGACAGTCATGGCAATAAAAAAGTAGTCAGTAGTCAGGGTTCAGTGAGAAGGGGTCTACTGAAAACTGGCTACTAACTACTGACCAAAGTCTGGCGGAGATGACAGGATTCGAACCTGTGAAGGGCTTTTGACCCTTAACGGTTTAGCAAACCGCCGCCTTCAGCCACTCGGCCACATCTCCGTGCCTAATCAGGCGAAGACCAATTCTAGTCGGGAGTGACGGATTGTCAACCGGATCCGTGCTTTTAATCCGTGTTTCCGTAACACGGATTGTGGGAAAGCCAGTCGCGCAGCTCGCGAAAGATCTTCGCCGCCTGCGGATCAGCCGGCTCGACCAGGCGATAGTGCGACCACTTGCCGTCACGGCGGGCAGCTACGAGTCCGGCCCGCCGCAAGTAAGCGAGGTGACGCGAGATCTTAGGCTGGTTGGTTTTCAAAGTCTTGACGAAAGCGCAAACGCAAACTTCGCCGTCTCCCAGGAGATTAATCAGGCGCAGTCGCGTCGGATCGGCGAGGGCCTTGAAGAGTAGCTCGATGTTGAAATCCTGGTCGCGCAATCATTAGCGTAAACGACACCGGTTTAATCCGTGTTCCCGTCGCAGGCAAAGATAAGAACACGGATTTTCGATTGACAACCTTGTCCCGTGCAGAGTACTTTGTATCGCCAAGCGCGCAAGCGAACTGGCTTGCGTCGCAAAACCCGGCGATTGGAGTACAATGCGCCCACAATGAGTCTTCTCGAGAGTATTAACTCGCCCGCCGACCTGCGCGCGCTACCAGTTGAACAACTTAGGGCCGTATCTGACGAGATTCGCAATTACATTCTCGAAACCATGTCGCGCGTCGGCGGACACACCGGCGCGTCACTTGGCGCGGTCGAGCTCGCCGTCGCGTTGCATTACGCGTTCGACACGCCCCGCGATCGTCTCGTCTGGGACGTGGGCCATCAAGCTTACGCGCACAAGATCCTGACCGGACGCCGCGAGCTGTTGCCGACGATCAAACAGTACGGCGGCATCAGCGGTTTTCTACGTCGCGACGAGTCGGAATACGACACCTTCGGCGCGGGCCACGCGTCTACTTCCCTTTCCGCGGCGCTCGGCATGGCCATCGCACGCGATCGAAAGGGTGAAGACCATCACGTCGTCGCGCTGATCGGCGACGCGTCACTCGCCGGGGGCATGGCGATGGAGGCGATCAACCAGGCGGGACATTTGAAGAGCCGCCTGATCGTCGTGCTCAACGACAACGAGATGTCGATCGCACCCGCGGTCGGCGCGTTGACGGGTTACCTGAATCGTATTCGCGGCGCGCATGGTTATCATCGATTCAAAGATGAAGTTGAAGAGAAGTTGTTGGCAATTCCGTCGGTCGGCGAACGTTTGCATCACGCGGCGAAGACCATGAAAGACATGCTTGCCGCAGTGGTCCTGCCTGGCGCGCTCGTCAGCGAGCTCGGTTTCAAATACATCGGCTACGTCGACGGGCATAACCCGCGCGCGTTGGTTGCGGCACTCAACGAGGCCAAACAGATCAAGGACGGTCCGGTCATCGTTCATGCGTTGACGACGAAAGGAAAAGGTTTTCCGCAAACCGAGCCTGATTACTATCGCTGGCATGCGACGGGGCCGTTTGATCTCGCGACCGGCAAACCGGTGAAAAGCTCCGCTAAAGCGCCGACGTACACCAAAGTCTTCGGCGATACGTTGGCGGAGTTGATGGAGAAAGATCCGAAAGTCGTCGCGTTGACTGCGGCGATGCCCGACGGAACGGGTATTTGCACGCCGCTCGAGAAGTTTCCCGAACGTTCTTTCGACGTCGGTATCGCCGAACAGCATTGCGTCACGTTCGCGGCCGGCATGTCGTGCGAAGGTCTGAAACCTGTTTGCGCGATCTACTCGACTTTCCTGCAACGCGGTTTCGATCAGCTGGTCCATGACGTCTGCATCCAGGATCTGAATGTGAAGTTCTGTTTGGATCGCGGCGGCGTTGCGGGCGGCGACGGTCAAACGCATCACGGTCTGCTGGACATCGCGTACCTGCGCGCGGTGCCGAACGTGATCGTGATGGCGCCGAAAGACGAAGGCGAGATGCGCGACATGCTTCACACGATGCTCGAGCACACTGGTCCCGCCGCGATGCGTTACCCGCGCGGAAACGGCGTCGGCGTCGACATCACGCGCGAGCCTGAGCTGCTGGAGATCGGAAAGGGCGAGATTCTGCGAGACGGCGGCGAGGTCGCAATCGTTGCTTATGGCGCGATGGTCCATCCGTCGCTTGCCGCGGCGGACGAGTTGGCGAAAGAGAAGATCGAGACGACTGTCGTCAACGCGCGTTTCGTAAAACCACTCGACGCGCCGCTGCTGCTCGCACTCGCACGCACGAAGCGTTTGATCGTGACGGTCGAGGAAGCATACCTGGCTGGCGGGTTTGGTTCAGCCGTGCTGGAGCTGCTCGAAGAGAACGGACTTCAGGACAAGGTGCGGGTGGTCCGCATGGGTATTCCCGATAGACTGATCACGCACGGTGATGCGAAGTTGCTGCTCGCGAAGTATGGGCTTGACGCGGACGGAATTTACAGTCGGGTGAAAGAGAGCGTCGAGGTTCTTGACGACCGTCGCGCGAAATCTCGTCGCGGCATAAGCTGAGCGGGCGTTGTTTTGTAACAAAACGCGACGTTTCGGTGCACCAAATCGTTTGTTCTGATCGCTGCTGCCCTGTTGTTCGCGCCGTTTCCCGCCAAAAATCCGTGTAACCAGAACCACACCCGCGTGGCCTCGTGATTGCAACGAGATTTTGTACTCCCGGCCAGGTTACATCCCTGACGCAGTTGAACGATGAAGGAAGAACTGTTCGAGAATCCTGTAGAACTCCGCACTGCGATGTCGCCGCCTCATTTCGAGGACCGTCGCGTCGTGCGGCGCGCGCAGCCTGTCGTGCCGCTGAATGAGATTCGCGCGAAGCTCCGACTTCGTAGATTGTGGTTTCTTAGCGGTGCGTTTGCGATTGCGATGATGCTCGGCGCGGCGTCGGCGCTGGTGGCGGTGCGCGTGAAGCGAATTGCAGCCGGCGCGGAGATACCGCAAGTTGCAGAACCCGAGATAACCGCGACAGCGCAGACGCCGAGCGAAGAAGATACACTCGCCGGTTCCGCAACTGCTGAAGAGGCGCCCGTCGAGCAACCTGCGAGGGCAATCATTACAACTCCGAAGCGACACGAATCGCTGGCCGAACGACCGCGAATGGTCTACCCGGATCGCGACGCTTTGAACGACCGCGCCGGAGTGCAGCCTAACGAAGACGAACAACTCCGGCAGATCCGCGAAGCAGTCCTGTACGAACAGTGGCAGGAACGGCGCGCGCGTCGCGTCGCACGACGTGAACGTCGCAATCGCGGCGATCGCGATCTCTCTCGCGTCGACGAGATCTTCGAAGGCACACGTCGCTCTCAACGTCCATAACGTCCGCGACGCATTTATCTCGCCACCCTGCAGTTAAATATTGTTGACGGATTACCAATCGAGTGGCATCATCTCGCCCAGCCAGTTTTTATTCTCACTTATAAACCCCGACATTCAATTTAAGGTTCAATATTCGCGCTCGACGGCGCGAGGAGATTTGGTGATTCATCATGACTAGACAGATGTTTCGTGAGCGGGAGTGTATTCATCGCGACGAAGGGTGCGAGGGCGATTTTTATAATGGCGTCTTTTATATTCAGGCATTGCAACGGCTGCGCGTCGATCAAGCCGTGCAGATTGCGGGAAAAGTCAGTTCATTCTTTTGGTCCGATGCGCCACACATCATCGTGTGGCTTTGCGACGCGTGCGCCGGCGAGTTGCGGCTGACCGACACGCCGCGCGCCGTCGTTTCGTCAGCATGGAGACGTCAGGCCTAAGTAATGTAGTTAGCTAGTTCCATCCTTAACATTCGCGTTATGGTGTAATGTCCGTAACGTGAAGCGCGAGCGCATAGACAAACTACTCGTAGAACGAGGCCTGGCCGAGTCGCGCACGAAAGCGCAGGCGCTGGTCATGGCTGGAGTTGTGCTTGTCGACGAGCAGCGCGTCGCGAAATCTTCCGATCAGTTCCCGATTGACGCGCCCGCGTGAAGTACGCGGACGATCCGGCGTCGCGCTATGTCGGTCGCGGTGCGTTGAAACTCGAAGCGGCGTTGCGTGAGTTTCAACTGAACGTCGCGGGCGCTGTGTGTCTGGACGTCGGCGCGTCGACTGGCGGCTTCACCGACTGTCTGCTGCAAAACGGCGCGGCAAAAGTGTTCGCGATCGACGTCGGTCACAACCAGATCGACTGGCGACTGCGAAACGATCCGCGTGTAGTCGTCAAAGAGGGTATAAATGCACGCTACCTGCAACCTGAGGACTTTCCTACGAGGTTTGATCTCGCCGTCATCGACGTCTCGTTTATTTCAGCTACCAAAATCCTGCCCGCGGTCGTGCCTCTGATTTGCGAGAGTGGTTCGATCGTGACGCTTATCAAGCCGCAGTTCGAAGTGGGACGCGGCGAGGTGGGTGGCGGCGGCATCGTGCGCGACCCGGCGAAACACGCGCAGGCAGTCGACACGGTTAACAACACAGCCACGGAACTCGGCCTGTACGTCGCTGGCGTAATCGAATCCCCGATCCAGGGCGCCGAAGGCAACGTCGAATTCCTGGCGCACTACCAGCGGGTTTAGAGGGCGCAGCCCAAAATTTGAATGGGCTCGAACGGCGGGGCCAAGCCCCGCCTCACATCAGGGCGGCGTAGCCGCGACGCACCGTCTGCTTGCTGAACCGTTGTGCAGACGTCGGCAGCCCAAGCTGGTTTAGAGCTGAACTCTCAACGGCGGCGGGGCCAAGCCCCGCCTCACATCAGGCGGCGGAGCCGCAGGGTTGGAGGGTTGTTTGCTGAACCGTCGCGCAGACGTCGGCAGCCGAAGCTGGTTTAGAGTTGAAACATAAACGGCGGCCCCGTATTATCCCCGCCGCGCACTCAAATGTCGCCAATCAAGCGCATAGGAATCGTTCTTAAGCCGAACCAACCGGACGCTTTAAGGACCGTCTGTGAGCTGGTCACATGGCTCAACGAACGCAGCATCACGCTCGTCGGGACGCCGGAGCTCGAACGCGATCGCATCGAGAACGAGACCGGTTGCCCGGTCGATCAGGCGCCGCGCGAGGATCTGGCAGCGAATGTCGATCTGATTCTTGTGCTCGGCGGCGACGGTACGATGATCGCCACCGCCCGCATGCTCGGCGATCGCGAAGTGCCGGTGCTGGGCGTCAATTACGGCGGGCTCGGATATCTCGCCGAGTTTCGTATTGAAGAGCTTTACCAGGCACTCGAATCGATTCTTGCCGGGAATTTTCGTCTCGACAAACGAGTCATGCTTGGTGTGGAACTGCGTCGGGGCGGCGAGCTGATCACCCGCAATCGCGTGCTCAACGACGTCGTCATCAACAAGTCCGCACTCGCGCGCATCATCGAGATCGAGGCGTATCTCAACCAGCGCTTCGTCAATTCTTTTCGCGCTGACGGTTTGATCATCTCGACGCCGACAGGTTCGACCGCTTATAACCTTTCAGCCGGCGGCCCCGTGATCTTCCCCTCGATGAACGCCGTCGTGATCACGCCGATCTGTCCGTTCACGCTTTCGAATCGTCCGATCGTCGTGCCTGACGACGCGACGATCGAGTTGTTGCTGAAGACGGACCAGGAAGAAGTGACGCTGACGCTGGACGGGCAGGTTGGTTTTTCGCTGAAGGTCGAGGATTGCGTCGTCATTCGAAAGAGCAGTGTTACGTTCAATCTCGTGCAACCCAGCAATCGGAATTATTTTGATGTGCTAAGGGACAAGTTACGTTGGGGCCGGTAGAACATGAGTCTCCCGCTGGCGAGAGACCAGCGGCTAAAAGAATTTTAAAAAAGAATTTTTTTAATTTTTTTCTCCATGAGACTCGCATTTAAGGCGAGAAACAGGACACCAACATGCCCGAAGAAAATGACAACCGACTGCACCGCGACGAATTCGAACGCGAAGTAGGCACCGATCTCGACGAAGCCACACCCGACAAACCGCGTGGTCTCGCACTGCACACCAGGATCCTCATCGGCCTGGTCGTTGGCGTGATTGCCGGCGTCACCGTGAATCGCCTGTTCACCGGCGACCATCCGCGCGTCGCCTGGCTCATCGACAACATCACCAACCCGGTGGGCCAACTGTTTCTTCGCCTGCTGTTGATGATCGTCGTGCCGCTGGTTTTCTCTTCACTCGTCGTCGGCGTCGCCGGCATCGGCGACATTCGCAAACTCGGACGCGTCGGTCTCAAATCGTTTGTCTACTGTCTCGTGATCTCGGCAATCTCAGTCGCGATTGGTCTAACTCTGGCGAACACGATCCGTCCCGGCGATCGTATCGATCCCGCAACCGCGGCGGCATTACAACAACGCTTCGCCACCGCCGCCACGACTCAAGTTCAAAACGCAACCAGCGCCGCCAGCACCACGACTCCGCTGATGTCCGTGGTCGAAACGATCGTGCCGAAGAACCCGTTCTACGCCGTCTCCGGCAAAGAAGACGCGAACATGCTGCACGTCATGTTCTTCGCGTTGGTGATCGGAATCGCCATCACGCTCCTGCCGGTGACCGTAACCGCGCCCGTGTTGCGCGTGCTCGAAGGTCTTTACGAGATCACCGCGAAGATCATCGAGATGATTATGAAGTTCGCGCCGTTTGCGGTCGCGTGCTTGTTATTCAGCACGACGGCGCGCTTCGGGCTCGATCTCCTGCAGGCGCTTGGCTGGTTCGTGGCGACGGTGCTGATCGGCCTGGCACTGCACATGTTCGGCGTCTACTCGCTTTCACTTTACTTCCTCTCGCGCATCTCGCCGCTCGAGTTCTTCCGGCGCGTCAAGACCGTGATCCTGACGGCTTTTTCAACCTCTTCCTCAAATGCAACTTTGCCGACCGCGCTGCGTGTATCGGAGCAGAACCTCGGCGTGCCGCAGGAGATCAACAGCTTCGTCCTGACTGTCGGCGCGACGGCAAATCAAAACGGCACGGCGCTCTATGAAGGTGTGACGGTCCTGTTCCTGGCCCAATTGGCCGGCGTACATTTAACTTTCGGGCAACAGTTGATGGTGGTCTATCTCGCGATCATCGGCGGCATCGGCACGGCGGGCATACCGTCAGGTTCGATTCCCTTCATCATCGGCGTGCTGGTGACAATTGGTGTAAATCCAGCGTTAATCGCAATCATTCTCGGTGTCGATCGCATACTCGACATGTGCCGCACGACGCTCAACGTCACCGGCGACCTGACCGCTGCGACTTACGTGGCCCGTTCGGAAGGTTACGAACTTTTGCGGCCGCACGAACCAGCGATCGTTCACGCGGGCGTGCCCGTTGCAAACCGGGTTATGGATTAACGCTTTAGTAACAGCGACGTTACAATCTGCGCATACGCGACAAGTTAAACTTGGCGCTTTCGCGAATGAGGCGCGTAATTTACCGGCGAATGGGGCATAGCGACGATGGTCTTTCCGCTCTACGACGACAACAGTGACCGGACGACGTTCCCGTACGTTAACTACGCGATCATCGCCCTCAACATTTTTGTCTTCG
>DATANW010000487.1:0-9121 GCA_036266055.1 Pyrinomonadaceae bacterium
AACCAGATGACCAACTACATCATTCCGACGCCGGTCGACATCCCTCCGATCCGCGTCTACTTCGAGGAGAACCCCTACGCCTATGGACCAGGTGGAGCAAAAGGCATCGGCGAGTTACCAATGGACGGCGCCGCGCCTGCAATCCTGAACGCCCTCGAAAACGCCACCGGCGCCAGCTTCACGCACATCCCACTCATGCCTGAGATGTTGATGCAGAATTCATAGGTTGACCTCTCTGTACTCGCCTGGCTTACAACTCTTAACCGCCTCACGAATCTGCGGAATGCACGTTCGGAGGCGCGGCCAACTGGTAGATGGAAAAACTAGAATAGCCAGCTTTCTTCCGGCAAGATTCTGCTGAAAGCGGATTTGTCGATCCGTTGTAATTAAGACGTCGAAGCGCCCTTCCGCTGCCGCCAGAAGTTCACCGTTCTTCAAAGTAGACCATTCTAACTCGAATGCAGTTGCTACAGTGTGGTTACCCAAGTGCTCTCGCAATGGCACGGGCGTACCTTGATCGAAGAGGATTTGCATTTAATTACGTGAGAATTTTTCAGACTTCCTGCAAACTATGCTCGGCATGAGTGAGGACGGCGACGGCCTGATCAAGTGTGACGCCGGGAAACCATTCGAGAAACTGATTGATTGTTGCTCCCGCTTCCAGGTTTTCGAACAGAGCTTTTACCGGCACACGAGTGCCGCGAAAAACCCACGCGCCACTGACTGTTCCTTCCTGCCGCTCAACTTCCGGGCAATTGCTCCAATCCAACATGACGACATGTTATTCTTGGCCTCAGCGCCAGGCAAGCACTTAAAGCCTTTTCTTGTCGGGCTCCCGCACAGGTGTCCATGACCCACAAGAGCGAAGTCTCGTTCAAAGTTAACGGAAAGGAGCAGCGCGTTGAGGTGTATCCGATGGCGCGGCTGTTGGATGTGCTGCGGGAGGAGTTGCAGCTCACCGGGACCAAGGAGGGGTGTGGTGAGGGGGAGTGTGGGGCTTGCTCCGTGAAGATCGATGGGCGGATCGTGAATAGCTGTCTCGTTCCGGTCGCGCAGGTTCATGGAAGCGAAATAAGAACGATCGAGGGCGTGGCAAACGACGACGAGCTTCATGCCGTGCAACAAGCATTTATCGAACATGGCGGAGCGCAGTGCGGAATCTGCACACCCGGAATGGTACTCGCCGCTGTCGATCTCCTCGAGCGAAACCCGCAACCAACCGAAGCTGACATTCGCACCGCGCTCGCCGGAAATCTTTGTCGCTGCACCGGCTACATGAAGATCTTCGAATCCGTGATTCGGGCCGTCGATAACACGCGTCGATGAGATCGTACATTCCAAACTACCAACTAACGACAGCACGTTCGCTTGCAGACGTCCTGTCGCTGCTCGCCAACGAACCCGGAGTTTGGAGACCGTTCGCCGGCGGCACTGACCTGATGGTCCTGCTCGAAGCAGGCAAACTGGACCACCGCAACTACGTCAACATCTGGCCGCTCGCCGAACTTCGCGGCATCGAAGTAAGCAAAGCTCACGTTACACTCGGCGCGCTCACCACTTACACCGACGTGCAAGCGCACGAAGTTCTGCGCAGCGAATTTCCCATGCTTTGCCAGGCCGCCGGCGAAACCGGCGGACTCGCAATTCAAAACCGCGGCACCCTCGGCGGCAACATCGTCAACGCTTCGCCCGCGGCGGATTCACCGCCGGCGCTACTCGCCTACGACGCCGAAATTGAGTTAGTCTCAACGCAAGGTTCACGTTGGCTCCCGTATCAGGGTTTTCACACCGGCTACAAGCAGATGCTGATGCGCCCTTACGAATTGCTGACGCGAATCCGGTTGCCGCGCAACACTACTGGCGCAATTCATTACTATCGCAAGGTCGGAACACGAAAGGCGCAGGCGATCTCGAAGGTCTGCCTGGCAGCCACCGGCCGCATGAGCAACGGTCGCATCGAAGGCGTGCGCATCGTCCTCGGCAGCGTTGCGCCGATCGTCGTCCGCTGCACGCAAACGGAAAACGCGCTGCGAGGTCAACAACCCGACGCTGCAACAACGAAGTTAGCGCAGGCAAGCCTGTTGCGCGAGATCTCTCCCATTGACGACATCCGGTCGACTGCAAATTACCGTCTGCAGGTGGCGTCGAACCTGCTCGCCGACTTTGTACGAACGCTGAACCCGTAACCAGATGCGAAACCATCGGCGCACACTGTTGCTACTGCTGATGCTGGCAACTCTCGTGGTGCACACCACGGCGCAGGAGCAGGAGGAGCAGATCGAAAATGTTCCGGCGATCCTCAGCGGCGTGCGTGCGAATATAGTCGAAGGCGAAGTCGCTTACGTCCGCGAAAACGCGAAGTTCGAGGTTGAAGCGACTTTCGAGTTGAAGCAGGCAGATGCGATCCGCACTGGCGCCAACGCACGCGCCGAGTTGTTGCTTCAACCCGGAAACTTGTTGCGAGTTGGACCAGGCACCGACTGTCAGTTTGTCGACGATCGCTACGATCATTTGAAACTCTTACTCAACCAGGGTTCACTCAGTTTCGAACTGCTGAAAAACGATTGGGAAGACACGTCAGACTTCTTCGAAACGCTGAAGCAAGGCTTCGAACTGATCCGCGTGATCACGCCGAGTGCCGAAATATTCCTCACGCAACCCGGCATCTTTCGCATCAACGTCGCCGAAGGCCGCACCGAGCTTATCGTCCGCAAAGGTGAAGCACTGATCGACGGCCGGCGCGTGAAAGAAAAACGCGCCGCGACTTCCGCACGCGGAACAGTCAACATCGCCGACGTCGACGTAAAGACCGAAGACTCATTCGACGCCTGGTGCCGCGAACGTTCAGACAAGATCGTCGAGGCAAACCACGCGTTGAAAAAAGACGCTCCCTGGGCGAAGAAGAAAGAAGGCCGCGAGGCGATGGTCGATATGCCGCCGTCAGATCAGCGCAGCGGCGGCAATCCTCACGTTGTTTCAGCAAAACCCGGCACGGTGAATTTTGTCGAAGACGGCGTCGAGTTCAGTTCAGCGGATAAAACGTGGCAAGAGCTGACGGAAAAGTCGCAACTCGCACCGGGCGACAAGCTGCGCACCAACCGGCACAGCTTTGTCGAGTTGATGATGTTTCCGGATCTGTATCTGCGAATGGACGGTGAGTCGGAAGTTTTGCTTGAACAACTGTCGAACGAAACAATCGCGTTCAAAGTGTTGCGTGGCTCGGCGATACTCGACGTCGCTCGCTTCGATCGCAAAGAGCTGCCGGACATTCTGATCAGTGGACCATCGACGTCGGCCGTCGTCGCCGAAGAGGGAAACTATCGTATCAACGCCAGATCGAGCAGCGATGAAATCGTTGTTCGGAAAGGCAAAGTGCAAATCGGTGAACGATCGATCGGCAGCTGTCGGGTCATCAGCGGCGTCAACACCACTGAATGCAGCAGCAAGATCACCGACAACTTCGACGTCTGGAGCCAGCATCGCGGTGAAGGACAGCATTTCACCGGCTCGGTAATGGCAACGCGCCTGGAGCAATTGCGCCGGCGTCGATTCAGAACCACCGGCTTCTGGTATCAGCTTCCCTCGAAGACGCAATACACATTCGTGCCTTTCTTTTCGACGTACTTTCGCTCGCCGTACGGCGGCACGTACTCGAGCGTTCTATCGCCTCGGCGCGCAACGATGTTCTTCATGGATCGTGGTTCTTTTGGAACGACTCAACGGTCCGGGACGTGTCGGTTTACCCGTGCGGCCGATTCCGTAGGACGGTTTTTGCAGTCAATCTGATCCGGCAAGGAAAACTAATGTCAGCAACTGTCCCTCAAGTCACTTTCAATCGAAACGTTGTCCGCCCTGTCGAGTGTGTGAAGGGTGGCTGGAACCTGATCAAGAATCAGTACTGGCTGATCCTCGGCATGTGTTTCGTCGGCGCGATCATCACCGTGGCAGTGGGAATACTCATGGGGCCGATGATGTGCGGCCTCTATCTGACGTTTTTCACAATGCGTCGTCGTCAACCCGTCGAATTCGGCATGCTGTTCAAGGGCTTCGACTACATTCTGCAAAGCATCCTCGCGTCGCTGATACACTCGGTACCGGTCATCATCATCATCGTCCCGGCTTACATTCTCTTTTACGTGTTTTTCATCGTCGCGATGGTTGCCCAGGGAAATCAGCAACCGAACGGGCTTGTGCTGCTGACGATTGCGCTCGTGTATGCGTTGTTTTGGTTGGTGGTGATCGCGGTGATCATGTTCATCTCGATCGGGTTTATGTTCGTCTACCCGTTGATCGTCGACCGGGGGCTTTCGGCGTGGGACGCCACAAAGCTGAGTTTCAAAGCCGCGATGGCAAACTTCTTCGGGCTGCTCGGATTGATCGGCCTCAATTTTCTGCTGAGTGTGGCGGGGTTGTTGATGTGCTTCGTCGGCGCCTACTTCGTGCTTCCAATCAGCTACTCTGCAATTGCGGTTGCTTACGAACAGGTGTTTGGCTTGCGCGAGGGTCCGTTGGCGCCTAACGTTCCACCACCGCCGCCGGTGTTCACCTAAAAGTCAGTATGGCGAGTCCGGATCTGATTATTCGCGGCCGAACTGTTGTCACGCCCGAATCGATCGGCGCTCGATCGATTCACGTGCGCGATGGTTTGATCGAGTCGGTGCGCGACTACGACGACATTGCCGGCGATTGCGAGTTGGTCGAGGCTGGGGAAGATTCGGTTGTGATGCCCGGACTCGTCGATACGCACGTGCACGTCAATTCACCCGGGCGCACTGAGTGGGAAGGTTTCGAGTACGCGACGTCGGCCGCGGCTGCCGGTGGGACCACGACACTCGTCGACATGCCGCTCAATTCGATTCCGGCCACGACGACACTCGCCGCGTTCAAAACGAAGCTCGCCGATGCGAAGCACAAGTCGTTTATCGACGTCGGCTTTTGGGGTGGCGTGGTGCCGGGAAACACTGCCGAGCTGGAAGCGATGCTCGAAGCCGGTGTAGTTGGGTTCAAGTGCTTTCTGGTGCCGTCGGGCGTCGAAGAGTTTCAGTATGTGACCGAAGACGATCTGCGCGAAGCGATGCCGGAGCTGTCGCGACTCGGCGCATTGTTGATCGTCCATGCGGAATTGCCGGGACCGATCGATGGCGCTTCGGTTGCTCCCTCCGGTTCCACTGCTGATTACCAGACGTTTCTTGATTCGCGCCCGCGTGCCGCTGAGGACGAAGCAGTCAAGCTGATGATTCGGTTGAGTCGTGAGTTTGGGACGCGCGTGCACATCGTTCATCTTTCGTCATCGGACGCTGTGCCGCTGCTGCGGGAAGCGCGCGCGGACGGCGTTACGATCAGCGCGGAAACATGTCCGCACTATCTTCATTTTGCGGCGGACGAGGTGCCATCGGGCGCGACAGAGTTTAAGTGTTGTCCGCCGATTCGGGAGCGCGGCAATCGTGAACGGCTGTGGGACGGTTTGGCCGAGGGAACGATCGAGATGATCGTTTCCGATCACTCGCCCTGTCCGGGCGTGATGAAGGAGCGTCACACGGGTGACTTTTTAGCGGCGTGGGGCGGCATCTCGTCGCTTCAACTGCGCCTGCCGATCGTTTGGACCGAAGCGGAACGGCGCGGGTACTCGTTTCACGACCTCGCGAAGTGGCTTTGTGAGAATCCTGCGCGGCAAGTAGGGTTCGAATCACGCAAGGGGATGATCGCTGTGGGCCATGACGCAGATTTCGTAATCTGGGAGCCGCAGCGCGAGTTCCTCGTCAACGCCGCGGAACTTCATCACCGCCACAAGATCACGCCGTATCATGGTCAATCGTTGAGGGGCGTCGTAGGGCAGACTTTCCTGCGCGGTCGGAAGATATACGATCGCGGGAAGCTGGCGGCGCAAGCGATGGGAGTTATGCTTGTGGGAGACAATTAGGCACAAAAGGCACAAAAAACACAAAAGGCACAAAACAGTTTAGGAGAGAAAGTCATGAATACCGTTCCTCACGACGGTGAAGTCCTCAAGCTCACTGGTGTAATACGACAGACCAGTTTCGATATTCACAAGTACTTGCGTAGCGGGTTTACTGAAAAAATTTATGAGAATGCGTTGGCACATCGGCTTCGCAAGCAAGGCATCCCGGTTGAGCAGCAAGCGTGCATTCGAGTATTTGACGAGGACGGTACGCTCCTGGGCCTATACAGAACCGACATCTTGATTGCGCGAGTGCTGATTTGCGAAATCAAGAGTTGCAGCGCGCTCGTTGATGCTCATGGCGCACAATTGCTAGGTTACCTGCGAGCTACGGGCATGCAACACGGGCTATTAATCAACTTTGGAGGTCCAAAACTTCAAATCAAGAAGTACATCCTAACCTGAACCGATGACGCTCCTGACCTGAACCGATGAGGCTCCTGACCTGAACCGATGACGCTCCTGACCTGAACCGATGACGCTCTGGACGTGAATGAGCCCCTAATCTGACCTCGTTTATTGTTTTTGTGCCTTTTGTGGTTTTTGTGCCTTTTGTGTTTACCTCTTGTGAATTATGAACTTCACTGAACTAATCGATCTCGCTTCCGAGAAACTCGGTGGCGCCGTGCTATTCGCCAACGACGACTTCTTCGCGCCGAAAGAAAATCTCTTGAAAGCCGGCGCGCCGGTTTGGCGCGAGGGCGAATACACCGATCGCGGGAAATGGATGGATGGGTGGGAAAGCCGCCGCCGCCGCACACCCGGTTTCGACTGGTGCATCATCCGTCTCGGGCTGCCGGGGATCGTCCGCGGCGTCACTGTCGATACCAGTTACTTCCGCGGCAACTATCCCGAACACTGTTCGCTCGAGGGTGCTGTGTTTGACGGCCTGCCGACCGTTGAAGAATTAACAGACGAGTCGGTCCAATGGATTCCGCTGTTGCCGCAAATGCCGCTCGCCGGCGACAGTCAGAACAATTTCCCGATCGAGTACGACGAGCGCATTACGCACCTTCGTTTCAAGATATATCCCGACGGCGGCGTCGCGCGTTTGCGCGTGTATGGCCTCGTAGCTCCCGATTGGGACCGCCTCAAACGCTCCGGCGGCAATATCGATCTCGCGGCGGCAGAAAACGGCGCGCTGGTAGTTTCATGCAGTGACATGTTTTTTGGTCACCGTCACAACCTGATCATGCCGGGTCGCGCCGCGAACATGAGCGACGGTTGGGAAACAAAACGTCGTCGTGGTCCAGGTCACGATTGGGCCATCATAAAACTCGGCCGGCCGGGCGTGATTCAATCCATCGAGGTAGACACGTCGCACTTCAAAGGCAACTTTCCCGAAAGCTGTTCGCTCGAGACTTACAATGTCGCCCCCGGCTCGGAAGAGAACCTGACGGATCTGTCGATTGCGTGGTCCAGTCTTCTGCCCCGCACAAAATTGCAGGCCCACACGCGACACTATTTCGATCGCGAGTTGCTGGAAACAGGCGTCGCCTCGCATCTACGCTTCAACATCTTTCCGGACGGCGGCGTCAGCCGGTTGCGCGTTTACGGGAAAGTGGCTGAGTGATGGACTTCGAATCGTTGAAGGCCCTTCCGCCCGGCGAAGCGCAGAAAGAGTTCTTAAAATGCTGCGGCTCGGTGAAATGGGCGCAGGCAATGGTGCAACTGCGCCAGTACGCCGCCACCATCGAAGGACTGGCTTTGCGCGGTAACGAAATGTGGTGGTCGTTGGAACGGTCTGACTGGCTCGAGGCCTTTCACAGTCACCCAAAAATCGGCGAGAAAAAGGCCGCGGCAGAAGTCCCCAGTGAATCGAAACAGTGGTCCGGACAAGAACAATCCGGCGTGCAAACCGCCGCTCAGGAAACACTGGCCGAGCTGGCCCAACTGAACCGCGCCTACGAAGAAAAGTTTGGTTTCATATTCATCGTTTGCGCCACCGGCAAATCAGCCGCTGAAATGCTCGCGATCCTCCGCGAGCGGCTGAGCAACGAGCGCGAAGTCGAATTGGAAATCGCAGCAGCCGAACAAGCGAAGATTACCGAACTGCGGCTCAAAAAGCTGGTAAACTGAGCACCACGGATGAGCACCATCTCGACCCACATACTCGACACGTCACGCGGCGCGCCGGCCAGTGGCGTCGCCGTCAGCCTGGAAGTTCAAAACACCGACGAGACCTGGACCGAACTCAGTCACGCATGGACCGATACCGACGGCCGCGTCAAGCCGTTCTTCCTGGTTGATCGACCTGTCGCCGACGGCACTTACCGGCTGGTCTTCGACACTGAGCCGTACTTCTCGGCGCTCAGCACCGGCTGTTTCTACCCGCAAGTGACGGTCGTCTTCAACGTTGACGACGCGTCGCAACACTATCACGTTCCGCTGCTGATCAGTCCGTACGGATATTCGACGTATCGCGGGAGTTAAGTTTCGTCGGCCAAACGCTCTGTTTCGAGCTTTGTGCTTTGTACTTTGTGCTTTGCTCGCTCACTCAACCGTTAACATTCAGATGAACAATCCACGACCTGGTACGAAGAACAAAGTACAAAGCACCAAGCTCAAAGCTCAATGACTATCGACCCGACCCTCGCCGAATGGCTCAACCTGTTGTTTCGTTGGGTGCACGTGTTTGCGGGCATCATGTGGGTTGGGACCACCTATTACTTCACCTGGCTCGACGCACGACTCACTGAAGAAGAGAAAGCCGCTGCGAACACAGGCGCGACCCCGCAGGTATGGATGGTCCACAGCGGCGGTTTCTACGTCGTCGAGAGACGCAAAGTGCCCGATCTCGTTTCGCGCACGCTGCACTGGTTTCGCTGGGAAGCGTTCACCACGTGGTTCAGCGGCTTGCTGCTGCTGGTGTTGATTTATTATCTCGGCGGCGGCGTTTTGATCGATCCTGACGTGCGACAAATGAGTGTCGGCGTCGCAGTCGCGTTGGGCATCGGCGTGATCGTCGCGGGTGGCGCGATTTACGATTTGATGATGATGTCGCCGCTGGGTCGCAACGAGAAGCTTTTCGCCGCGGTAGCGTACGTTCTGATCGTCGCGCTTTCGTTTGGTCTAACGCGGATCTTCAGTGCGCGTGCGGCATACCTTCACGTCGGCGCGATGTTTGGGACCATCATGGCCGCCAACGTCTGGATGCACATT
>DATANW010000488.1:0-3353 GCA_036266055.1 Pyrinomonadaceae bacterium
GCAGCACTTCCAGTTGACCACGCACGGGAACGAGATCCTTATCGTCGAACAGCGCGCGTGAACCGAGTCCGGTGCAGTTGAAGATCACTTGCTCGCGCAAACGCGCGAGCTCCGCGCGGCTTTTGAATTCCTTAACTACAACCCGGCCGCCCGCGATGTAAAAATCACGCAGCAACGCGCTCAAATAAATCGACGGCTCGATCAGCATCGAGGTGTACTCGCGCACGATCGGAAAGCCGAAGTACGTGTCGGGATCGCGATGAACCTCGGCCTGATAGTAAAGATCGTTGCCGCCGGTAAGTTCGCGTTGCAGTCCGGCTTCATGACGCATCAGCTCGAAAGTATCGATCCACCGCACGCCGTACTCTGCCCCGACGAGCAACTGAAACGCGCGGTTCGAGATCTTGCACGCCGCGCGAAACTGTTCGTTGAATTTCGCAGTGACGACAGGCGCTTCGTAGACCGAAGTCGGCGACCACCACGCGCCCGCAACGTTCGACGTCGTGTTCGGCGGCAGGTCTTTCGCGTAGATGGTTACGGTTCCTGGTCCATTCTGGAAGTGACGTTGCAAGAGTCGAGCGGTCGTGAGTCCGCTGACCCCGCAACCGAGAACGGCGAAGCGCGTCGGAGCGGCGCGTCTTTGTGAAATGAAATCTCGTGCGAGATCGAGTGCGAGTGACGCGGTGCCCCACGAAAGCGTTACGCCCGCGCCGCCGTGCCCGTAGTTGTGCACGAGGAGTTTGCTTCCGAACCGTTGCGCCTCGACAACGAACCCCGCCGGACGATACGGCCGCAGGCCAACAACCTCGCGAATGACGCGATTGCGCGCCACTTTCACCGGAGCGAATCGACGTTTCGTTTCGAACGCTTGCGCGGCACGCGCCGCCATCAAAACGACGCTCGTGGAGATCGCGCCGCGTAGAAAGTCGCGTCGTGTGCTGAGCAATGTTGTAATCTTTGGTTGCATGTCTTCGTTTCCGAAATGGCTCGTGCCGATGGCCGCGACGTTGACGCAGGAGCGGTTCACCGGGCCCGAATGGATCTTCGAGCGCAAGTTCGACGGCATTCGCCTGCTCGCGTACAAGTACGGCGACAGCGTCGAACTCTTCTCGCGCAATCAGCTCCCGCAAGACATACCTTCAGTTGTCGAAGCCGTCAAGAAGCTGCCCGTCCAGAACGCGATTTTGGATGGCGAGATTACGTGGGGCCGCGGAAAAGTCGCGTATCACGTGTTCGACGTGATGTGGCTCGACGGGCGCAGCGTTACGTCGCTGCCGCTTGAAGAACGGCGCGCGTCGTTGGCCCAACTGCCGTTTCAGCCACCGCTTCATCGGGTCGAGCTGATCGAGGATTCATCGCCGTGGGAACTCGCGCAACGAGAAGGTTGGGAGGGTGTGATCGCGAAGCGGCGCGGTTCGACGTACGAGCACAAGCGTTCGAAACAGTGGTTGAAGATGAAATGCGAGTTGGCGGCGGAGTTCGTTGTTGGTGGTTTTACCGATCCGCAGGGCAAACGGGTTGGACTCGGCGCGCTGCTGGTTGGTCAGCATAAAGACGGCGACTTCGTTTTTGCCGGGAAGATCGGGACCGGATTCGACAACGCGATGCTGCTGGAACTCCGCGAGCGACTCGACAAGCTCGAGATCGAAAACACGCCGTTCACGAAGGCGGTTGGTCTACCGCGTTTGCGCGTGCATTGGGTGCGGCCCGAGATTGTGGTAAGCGTCGGGTTCATTGAATGGACCGGCCATGGCAAGTTGCGGCACCCACGGCTGTTGAGTGTAGTGAAGTGATCATCACCCATCCTGAGAAGATCATGTTCCCCGACGAGGGGATCACGAAAGGCGAGCTGGCGTCGTACTACGAAACGATCGCGCCGGTGATGCTGCCACACCTTCGTCGCCGTCCGATCACGATGGAGCGATTTCATCGTGGGATTGATGCGCCAGGGTTCTTTCAGAAAGACGTGTCGAAGGGTTTTCCGGAATGGCTGGAACGCGTCGAAGTGCCGAAGCATGGTGGGACGGTCCATCACCCCATCGTCACGAACACTGAAGGCTTGCTGTGGTTAGCGAACCAGAACAGCATCACGATTCACGTCTGGCCATCGCGCGCGCCGAACCTTTATCAACCGGACATCTGCGTCTTCGATCTCGATCCTTCAAAGGCGGACGATCTGGAAGCGTTGCGAAACGCGGCGTTGAGTTTACGGGACCTGCTGACGGAGCTAGGGTTGCCGAGTTGGATCAAAACGTCCGGATCGAAAGGTTTTCACATCGCAGTGCCGCTCGACGGCAAGTCAGACTTCGGCACAGTCGCGCATTTTGCGCATGTTGTCGGACAGATCCTCGTGAAACGCGATCCCGAAAATCTGACGCAGGAGTTCAGCAAGGTCGATCGCGGCGGGCGTATTCTCGTCGATACCGGACGCAACGGATACAGCGCAACGTTTGCCGCGGCTTACACGGTACGCGCACGACCCGGCGCGCCTGTATCGGCTCCGTGTTCGTGGGAAGAGGTCGAGAGTGGTGAAGTTGGACCAAGGAGTCTGACGTTGCGGAACATGCAGGAGCGTGTTTCCGACATTGGAGATCTGTGGGCCGACATGCTGAAAACCGGGAAGTCGTTAACCCGCCCGATTGCGCGTCTGCGAAAGCTAAAAGAATCCTCCTGATCAGTGTTTCCTACGTTCGCTTTTGAGACTGAGATAATGATCGCGCTGTTTCTTATCGAACTTTTCGATAGCGTAGCGCAGTGCGGTACGCGGCATCGTTGCGGCGTGCTTGTCGAGGAAACTCAGTAGGCGCGCGCGATCTTTGTCGCCGGCGAAGCGCAACATCCAACCGGTCGCTTTATGGACCAGGTCTTCATTGTCGTTCAGCAGCATTTCCGAGATCTTGAAGGTGTCGTCGAGATCGCGCTGCCGAATGAAGTAGGCGGTGCTCACGATCGCGGTGCGCCGCTCCCACATGTTTTTCGATTTCGCGAGTTTGTAGAGCACGGCTCGCGGCTTGTCGAAGAGGTAACCGCCTACCACGTAAATAGCGCAGACGTCGACGAGGTCCCAGTTGTTGATGCGATCGTGACGCCGCAGGTACAAGTCGTAAAGTTCCTTGCGACGTTCGGGCGTCGTTTTCTTGCGCCGGGCCTGTTTGTCCATGATGCTGCAACCGGCGGCTCGTACTTCGTGGATCTTGTTGTCGAGTAGTTTCTCGATCTCGTCCGGCGCCATGTCGATAAACTCTTTCGCACCCGCGAAGACCTGGCCCATGCGTACGCCGATGAACTGATCGCCATCGGTGTTCTTGAAGTAACGGAGAAGTTTCTCGCGCTCTTCCCGCGAGCTGTGCTGC
>DATANW010000489.1:0-8082 GCA_036266055.1 Pyrinomonadaceae bacterium
ATGTGGTCCACGAGTCCCCACCACTCCTGAATCACGACCACCCCCGGACCACCGCCTTGTTGCGGCGACGCTTCGTAGCCACTGATGCTGCCACCACTCACCGGAAACTCAACCATCTCTCCCACGACTTCCTCCTTGTCCTACTCCGCCGATCGCTTTTGATCGAGCAACACACCGTCCCACCGGTTCATTACGTCGAGATGAATATCAAACTGATCGACAACGCGCATCGCCACGTGATTGACCATGTCGTCGAGACTCTGTGGATGATTATAGAAAGCAGGCATTGGCGGAAGAATCACGACGCCCATGCGCGCCAGCTTCAACATGTTCTCGAGATGTATTTCGTTGAACGGCGACTCGCGTACGACGAGCACCAGTTTACGCCGCTCTTTGAGGACCACGTCGGCGGCGCGATGAATCAGATTGTCGCCGAGTCCATGCGCGATCGCGGCGAGTGTGCGCATGCTGCACGGCGCGATCACCATTCCGATGGTGACAAACGATCCACTGGAGATCGTCGCACCCTGGTCGCCACTGCCGTAACTCTGCGTTGCTAGTGCTTGAATTTCTTTTAGTGAGTAAGGCGTCTCATGCGCCAGTGTCCGCGCCGCCCACTTGCTCACGACGAGATGCGTCTCAACCCCCGACCCATGCAGCATCTGCAACACGCGCACGCCAAAGATCGTCCCAGTCGCGCCAGTAATACCGACAATGAGCCGTTGAGGTTTCACCTGCTCCATAGATGGCGGCATTTTCCCACGGATTTTCGACAAAAACAAAAAGGCCGGACGTGACGCGCCCGGCCTTCGATTTTCAATAAACGCTCGCGCTGTTACGCGACTAGCGTCGTGTACTTCTCCATCATGCGGGTGATCGACTCTTTGCTCGTCGCGCCGACGACGCGTTCGACTTCCTTGCCCTCACGGAAGAGGATCAGCGTTGGGATGCCCTTGATGCCGTAACGCTGCGCTGTTGACGGATTGTCGTCCACGTTCAACTTAACGACGTTAGCTGTCTCGTTATATTGCTGAGCGACAGCTTCAACAGTCGGCGCCAGCATGCGGCAGGGCGTGCACCATTGCGCCCAAAAATCCACCAGCACGGGCTTGCTGGAGCCCAGTACGTCCTTTTCAAACGAGCTATCGCTCACTTCTTTGACAAATTCACTCATGTTTCAATCGCTCCTAATTTGGCGTTAATCTCCCAAAATTAAATGAACCTCGATTAGCTGCCTTCGCCTTCGAGGAAGTTCTTTAACAACCGCGCTCGCGACGGGTGCCGCAGTTTACGTAATGCTTTCGCTTCGATCTGTCGAATGCGTTCGCGCGTGACGTTGAAGTTCTGGCCCACTTCTTCCAGCGTCCGTTCGTGACCGCCGTTGTCGAGACCAAACCGCAAACGAATCACTCGCTCTTCACGCGGACTCAAAGTCTGCAATACGTCGCCGGCGATCTCTCGCAGGTTCGACGTGATCACTCGCGCAGCCGGGCTCTCGCTCGATTTGTCTTCGATCAAGTCGCCTAACTGCGAATCTCCGTTTTCGCCGATCGGCGTTTCCAAAGAGATCGGATCCTGCATCAACTTGCGCGCTTTGCGCACTTTGTCGACGGAGGTATCCATCTTCTTGGCGATCTCTTCGGTCGTTGGTTCGCGTCCGAGTTCGCGCACCAGTTCACGCGAGGTGTTCTTGAGTTTGTTGATCACCTCGATCATGTGCACCGGGATGCGAATCGTTCGCGCCTGGTCAGCGATCGCGCGCGTGATTGCCTGGCGAATCCACCAGGTTGCATAAGTGGAAAACTTGTAACCGCGCCGCCAGTCAAACTTGTCGACGCCCTTCATCAAACCGAGGTTACCTTCCTGAATCAAATCGAGGAACTGCAACCCGCGGTTCTGATATTTCTTGGCGATTGAAACGACGAGACGAAGGTTAGCTTCGGTCAACTCGTGTTTCGCCTGGGCCGTTTGGGCTTCGCTGACCGCGATCATCTGATGCGATCGCTTGATCTCCAACGGCGTCAGGTGGTGTTCGACTTCGATCTCTTTCAGCCGCTTTCGAGCGGTGGCGACATGCTTCCGGAATTCCTTCTGCTTGTCAGCCTTCAATCCTTTGCGTTTGAGCTTTTCGGAATACGATTCGATTTCGCGTTCGAGCGTGCGCACTTCCTTGTGAACGGCGCCGATAGCAGCGATCAAACGCTGCCGGGCGGCTTCCTTGAGATGAAGTCCACGGATCTCCTGCGCGATTTCGAGGCGGGTCCGAGCCAGCTTCCGTCGATAACGCAACAACTTCTTCGAACGTTTGCCGCGCGAGATCTTCTGCTCGTCGGCGAAGCGCTCAAATTCCTTCAATCCTCGTTTGTAAAGCCCGCGAATGTTTTGCAGCCCTTCGATCGTCCACTGCAAATACTCTTCGCTGCGATCCTCGTGCTCTTCGGTTTCCATCTGGTCCGAGAAAGCGACGACGTCGCGGATGTTTAGTGCTCCGGCGGCCAACTCATCGCCGATTCTGAAAAGTTCCACCACTGCGATTGGCGAACGCGCAATCGCTTTTTCAGCGCGCTTCTGGCCGCGCTCGATTCGTTTGGCGATTGACACTTCCTGTTCGCGCGTGAGCAGCGGCACTACCCCCATTTCCCGCATGTAGACGCGGATGGGATCTGAAGTCTTGTCCATCTCGCCGGCGGAAAGGTCGAGCTCGACCTCTTCGCTCATTGCTTCATCGGACTCGACAGCAGACGACGACTCCTCGATCAAAGGCTCCTCGATTTCAGCTTCACTGCTGGTCGCTCTTTCGAGGGTTTGCAAAACCTCGTCGATATCCTCAATCGACACGGCATCGTCTGTCAGTTCCTCGCTGAGGTTAACAAACTCGCCTTTCGCCGAACTCATGAGCTCGATACCGCTTTGATCTTTTTCAAGCCTGGACAATTAAGACATTCCTTTCTCGCGTTTGTTAGGCAGGCCGGACAGCTTTCGCCTTCCGGTTCTTTGTACCGTTGCGCAACTCGGACAAAGTTATCTGCCTCTGGTCATACTGCTTTTTACGGCCATTCCTCGTAACCGCCCCCGTGCCATTGCCGTTGCGGCCGTTCGTTTTCCCCACGCCGTTACGACCGTTCGTTTTTCCAGTTCCGTTCCGCGCCAGGCTGGCGTTTTTGGTGGCGGCGCCGCACGGCCTCAATCTCTGCACGACGTCATTTATCGTGATTTTCGCCAGCACCTGCTCGACTGCCGAATCCACCTCCATCAGCACTTCGCCCAACACGGTTTCAATGTTCACACCCACCGGACAATCGCGGCTGGGAGGCGCTCGATGTAACGAAAAAACGCCCCCGTATTCGAGTGCCCTGTACACATCTAGGAGGGTTGTTTTGGCCGGATCGTTTGCCAGTCGCGAACCGCCGAGTGAGCCAGTTTGCGAAACGACCAACCCGGCATCGGCGAGCTCGAGCAACATGCGGCGAATCACCACGGGATTCGTGTTGACACTTTCGGCAACCTGCTCGGATTTCAAGGGTTCCTCGCCCGACCAGGCCATCAAACTGAGCACATGTACGGCTACGGCGAACCGGCTGTTAGTCGACATCTCAAATACGTTCCGGGGAATCCGGGGTTTCGTTTTGTAACCATTATAGTTACAGTTTTGATTTTGTCAATCTGATTGATGTTAAAGGGCTTCTAGTCCGGTTATCGGGCAGTCCTGGAGGGCGATTTACTCGTTGACCGCGGTCAGTTGGGGGAGGTTGAGGTCGTGGATGAGGTTGAAGAGGACGTCCATGTCGATTGGTTTCGGAACCAAGGCGTGGTAGCCGGTGCCGAGCGCGCGCTCCTTATCCTCATCACTGGCGTAGCCGGAGATAGCGATGGCGGGCACATCGTCCATGCCGGGGATGACTTTTAGTTGTTCGAGAAGCTGATAGCCGTCGATGTCGGGCATGCCGATGTCGGAGATGATTACCGCGGGACGTTTGTTCACCGCTTGCTCCAATGCTTCAGCGGCTGACGCGGCCGTCGCGACATTTGCGCCTTCACGACTGAACATGGCGCTCAAAAGCGTCAACGTGTCGATCGAGTCTTCGACGATGAGCACGTCGAGCCCGGTTAATGAACGGGGTTTCTCGGCGAACTTTTCGGGAGCGACTCGCTCAGCCGTCGCCAATTCGACATGCAACGTGAAACACGAGCCCTGACCGGCGCCGCCTGACAGCGCTTCAATCTTCCCGCCGTGCATTTTTGCGAGCGCATCGGCGATAGCGAGACCCAGTCCTAGTCCACCGTGGCGTCGCGACGTCGAGCCGTCCGCCTGTCTGAAACGATCGAAGACATGCGGCAGAAAATCCGGATCGATACCGATGCCAGTGTCTGTCACGACGAGTCGCGCCTGTGAGCCTTCGTTCTGCGTCATTACCGTGACCTTCCCGCCTGGTTCGGTGAACTTAATCGCATTCGAGAGCAGGTTCCAGGCGATCTGCTGGAGACGCACCGGCTCGCCCATCACCACCAGCATCGCCGGCGACAACGTGATCGACATTTCGATACTGCGAGCGGCGGCAGAAGCGCGAACGGTGTCGATCGCGGCCTTGACGACGGTGTTGAGGTCCGTGGGCTTGGGTTCGAAATGAAGCTTTCCGGTCGCGATGCGCGAAGTGTCGAGCAGGTCGTCGATCAACTTCGATTGCAACCACGCGTTTCGTTCGATCGCGTCCAGCGCTTGCGCGACGCTCTTCTCGTCGAGATTGCCGCTGCGCAACAGCTTGATCCAACCGACGACGGGCGTCAGCGGCGTACGCAGCTCGTGCGAGAGCGTGGCGAGGAAAACGTCTTTTGCGCGATTGGCATCAGCGAGTTCTGCGTTTAGCCGGGTGAGCTCGGCAGTGCGTTCGATGATTCTTCTTTCAAGATCGAGATTGAGTTGCTCCAGATCGGCGCGCGCTTTCTGTTCCGCCAGCATGAGACGGCGATGTTCGACGCCGCGGCGGATCGTGTGCTTCATGCTGTCGATGTCACACGGTTTGACGAGATAGTCGTAGGCGCCTTCCTGCAGTGCGGCGATCGCCGATTCGACGGAAGCAAAGCCAGTGAGCACGACGGAGATCGTCAACGGCGAATTCCGGCGGATCTGATTCAGCACTGAAAGACCGTCGCCGCCCTCCATGTGGAGGTCTGTGAGCACGAGGTCGTAGTCTTTGCCCTCGAGCAGCGCGATCGCCTCGTCACCGCTCGACGCGGTGTCGACGTTGTAACCTTCTTTTTCGAGTATGGCGGCCGTGGTGATGCGCAGGCTCTCCTCGTCGTCAACCACGAGCAACCGGCCGTCACGCACAAATGCCGGAATGCCGTTGCCGTCATCCAGCGTTAAGTCCCTGTCGATATGTTCCAATCTGTGGCTCATCTCGTTATTAACCGTTGTTCGGTCTCCTGAGCTTCAAGAATTGGGGATTCAACCTGGAGGATGATCGTGAAGACGGTGCCACGATCTTTTTCGCTCGTCACTTCGATACGGCCACCGTGCTGCCTGACGATGTCCTGCGTCACCCAGAGGCCCAGACCAGTCCCTTTTTTGCCACTGGAGAAAAACGGCTCAAAGATACGATTCAAATCGTCTTCGCTTATGCCGACGCCGGTGTCGCTAAGTTGGATGAGAATCGAAGGCTGGAGCGCCTGTTCGTAACGCGACGTGCTGATCGTGATTTCACCGCTACCCTGGATGGCTTGTTGCGCGTTGATGATCAGGTTCAGGATCACTTGCCGCAACTGATCGGCACGCGCCCGAATCTTCGGCAACGATTCGTCGAAATGACGGTTCACGCGTATGCGCAACTGGCGCATCTTCTTTTCGAGTAGCACCAGCGTTTCTTCGATCAACTGGTTCACGTCGACCCAATCGACCTCGCCCGAGCGGCGAGCAAAGCCGAGCATCTGTCGGATGATGTGCGAGACTCGTTCCGTTTCCTTGCGCGCGATTTCGAGGAAGCGGGAGTTCTTGTCGCCTTCGGATCCCGATTCCATCAGATACAGCGCGTTCTTGATCGCTTCGAGCGGATTGTTGACCTCGTGCGCGATCGACGCCGCCAGCCGGCCGACCGCGGCGAGTTTTTCGGATTCAAAGAGTTGCTGCTCGACGCGCCGTCGCTCGAGTTCGCGAATCTCCGTCAGGTCGTGAAGAATCGAAACCACCGCCGTCACCTGGCCCGTGGGATCCAACACCTCGCGCGCTGTGATCTCCATCGGCAACAGTCTGCCGTTTTCCGGATCGATCAATTCGATCTCCGCTTGCCTCCCGGTCTCCGAGGCCGACGCCAGACCGGAAATGAACGACGTCAGTTTCACAGCATTCGTCCGAACCGCGCCGGTCGCAGCATGTCGGAACGACGACCTCTCTTCAAACAACAACTCCGCACGCCGGTTGAACAAAATGAAATTGCCCGCCGAGTCGCAGACGACGATCGGGTGACCGACGTTTTCGATGATCAGGTCGAGACGGTCGCGCTCACGAGTTGCATCGGCTTCCGCCCGCTGCAACTTGAGGAAGTTGCGCGCCAGCTCTTCGTTCGCTTCGCGGAGATCCGTAACGTCGCGGAAGATCGAAACCAGGCCGAGCGGTTCGCCACGCGCGTTCGCGGCCGGAGTTGAAATGACTTCGAAGTGAATATCTGAACCTTCGAGCGGATCGACGAGCGTGATGTCTCGCTGCACAACTTCAGACGACGACACCGTCGCGCTGGAAAGATACGCGGAGAAAAGGAGGTCGTTCATTTTCAACGCGCGGCGTTTTCCTTCACCGGCGTTGGCGGAGCCGCTGAACAATTCCTCGGCGCGGCGGTTTTGCAGCAGAATTTCGTTATCAAGATCAGTGAGCACGATCGGATCGGCCACGGATTTCATGATCGACTCGATCCACTGCCGCTCCCGCTGGAGCTTTGTGACCGTGCTGACCAGTTTTTCCTGGTGAATGGCGAGCGACGCTATGATCCCGACTCGATCCGCGAAGCGTTTCAGCAGGTTCAACGAAAGCGGATCGACCGCTTCTCTATCGGCACCGACGTAAAGCACGCCCAGACGTGAACCGGGATCGTAAGTCCAAAACTGGCCGGGAAGACGCGGACCGGTTCTCGATTCGCGGCCGCGGGTTGGCGAGATCTCGGAAATTCCAAACAAGGGAAGTGCGATAACGTCGTGCTCCCACTGCATCTTGTCGAAGAGAGTGCGAGAGGCAACGTCTTCCTTCATCGAGATCCACAGCGGCACCGCATCGTGGATCACACGCACGCAAGCGGCGCTCGAATCGAGCGGCATCTCGGCGCGCGCGGGCAGTTCGACGTCGAATCCGGTGGCCGCCCGAATGCTTAGTTCCGCGTCTCTTTCGTTGATGACGGCAATGGCCGCCTGACGGTGGCCGAAGATGTTGGCAATGCCCTCCAGCGCGAGCAGGAGTCGTTCATTCAACCGCGGCGTCGCCAGCATCTGCGTCGTGGTCTCGACGAACACGTCGTACTGACGCAGGTAGGAACCGATCCGGTCGTTATCTGAGATCGGCGGGACCGTGGCAAAGGTTAACTCTGTGGGGACTTCTCCCATGACTTAAAATCTGTGTTTGCCGCACACATCAAAACACGGATCTGCCGTGTGTTACTTCTTCTCCACCTCGACTGTGACTCGGCGACGCGTGTCAGTCTCAACGGTTTCTGTTCCGGGGGTGATTGCCGGGCGCGAAACTGCCGGCGTCAAACCTACGGCTTCAGCGTACTTGAGGTAAGTGTCAATTGAAGCAACAACCACGCGAGCTTCGATGGTAATCAAGTCAATTCCCACGAGGGAGATTCGGACCCAGGCGTCAATCACAATGCCCTTGTCGAGCACACGATCAAGGACGTCTATTAGACTAGTACCGCCTGGTGCTCTTTCGACAGCCATTTGCTTAGGTTCCTTTGTTTCGAAGTTTTAAAACCAGCGCGAGGACTAACGGCGTCCTTTGCTCTTAGTATTCCGTTTTATCCGTGTTGTTCTTGTGACTTCGGTTTGTGTGCCGGACGCGCCAAGCTTTCGAATCTCCATTTCAAGTTCAGAAAGCCGCTC
>DATANW010000490.1:0-5321 GCA_036266055.1 Pyrinomonadaceae bacterium
TGTGCTCGTTTTTTCCACGCCGCCGTTGTCTGAAGATACCGAAGTCACCGGTTTTATTTCGCTCGAGCTCTATGCTTCTACTTCGGCTCTCGACACCGATTTCACTGCGCTGCTGGTTGACGTCGATGAGAATGGTTACGCGCGTTTACTGACTGATGGCATCGTGCGCGCGCGTTACCGCGAAGGCACTAAAAACGCGACGGAAGTCGTCGCGGGCAAAGTTTACAAGTACACGATCGACCTGTGGGCGACCGCGAACGTGTTCAAGGCAGGACACCGGATCCGCTTGTACATTTCGAGCAGTAACTTCCCCCGATTCAATCGCAACCTGAACACGGGCGAAGACATTATGAGCTCGACGCGAACGGTGCGCGCGCATCAGACGATCTATCACGATCGCGAGCGCAGCTCGGCGTTGATCCTGCCAGTGATTCCGCGGCGAGGCGAGACAGCGAAGCGGTGAGTCGCGCAGTTTCCGCTTGCAAACGATCGAGGCTGAATGTTATAAGCGCGCCAGATTTGGTTAAGCCACGGACTAGTTCGAGTCCAACACAGCGAAACAGCTCAGACGAGTAGCGCAAAACGAGAACAGTAAAAAACACGGCAGGTTAGTTCCAGTTCCAGACTAACCCGCTTCCGAGCAAGGTTCTTACTTGACAGTTGCGGGTTCGTTTGAAACGCGAACAAACCTCCCAAGTTTAAGGAGTCGAGAGATGAAAATCGTACGCACAATCATGATGAGTGTTTTGGTGACCGGAATTCTCTTGTGCTGTATCGGGAATGCCCAGGCCCAGGGTACCAACCTCGGAACGATTCGTGGCACCGTAACGGACGCGAACGGGGCCGTGATTCCTAACGCCGCAGTCCAGATCACTGATAAAGGTACTCGCCTGACGCGAGACCTGACCACCAACGGTGAGGGAAATTATGAAGCCGCTGCCTTGAAGCCAGGAACTTATGAAGTCGCCGTAACCGCAGCCGGTTTCAAGAAGACGGTGGTCGAAACCGTTATCAGTGGATCGGAAACTGTTCGCGCTGATCTGAAAGCCGAGGTCGGCACTCAGAGCGAGACGGTCATCGTGAGTGGCGCCGACGCGGGTCTCATCCAGAGAGAGCAACCGGTGATCGCGGGCGTACTCAACAATCGTCAGCTTCAGGAAGTGCCGCGTGACAGCCGCGAGATTCTGGAATTTCTCTACCTGAATCCGGACATCACGCAGGGCCCTGGCGGCGATGGCACCTTTAAGTTCATCGGCGCGCAGAGCTACGGCGCAACCTTCTCGCTCGATGGCCAGCGTACGAATGGCGGCATCTTTGGTGAGCCGACGTCCAGCCAGCCCTCGCTCGAAACGGTCGGTGAGCTGGTCGTGCTCTCGAAGAATTTCACGGCTGAGTACTCGGGCGTCGCCAACATTCGCATCGAGACGAAGCGTGGCGGGGCGGACTATCACGGCTCGCTGTTCTACAACAATAAAAATTCGGCACTCGCCGCTCGGACGATTCAAGACAAGATTGATGAAGCGAACTTTCTGCCGACCAGCGCCGTGCCCAATTACGTCAAACCCTATTTCAACTTGAATGAGGTCGGCGGATCTTTCGGTGGTGCGGTTCCGCACACCAACCGCACCTTTTTCCTCATGTCATACGAGCGACGTTGGGACTTCGCACCGGTTCGCGTGAGGTCCAACAATTTACCGAGCTCACTGGTGCTGGCGGGAAACTTCACCCAGATCGTCAATAACAGTAAACCCGTAGTGCCTGCTTCGGTGGTCTCTCGTCTGACGGCTGAGGAGCTCGCGAACAATACGATTCTGACGGGAACCGACTGCGGCGCTCACCCTGAGAATTGTACCCGCCGCTTTGTAACCATCCCCTCGCGGTTGCTGAATCCGTTCGCGCTTAATCTTCTCAACGCGTACTATCCGCACCCAAATCCTTCGGCGCCTTTGCTGAACGCAAACGCCGCTGGTCAAAACACTACCGGCCGCGTCGCCGACTTCGCGCAAAGCTTCGGCGGCTTGTTAACCCGAGATCTGGCGACGTTACGCGTCGACCACGACTTTTCCGACAAGGACAAATTTTACGCGGTCTACAACTTCCAGGTTCGCAGCGGCAACCGCACCCTCGTAGCCAACCCGCTGCCGGCCTTCGGTCTGCTTTCGCAACATCAGAAGAATCACACGCTCTCTTTGTCTTACACGCGTCTGTTTTCAGACACAGTGGTGAACGAATTACGTGGCGGCATCAATTACCAGTTTCTGTATCGCCGTGCAAACATGACGAGCGGCGAGTTTTTGTCGAGCATTGGTTTCAACGAGCAGGAGCTCGCTGCGTACGGTAGCGTTGTTGGCGCCCGCCTGGTTGACACTCCCGGTCAGGTGGCGTTCACGTTTGGACCTTTTTCCGGAATTCCGAATGGTGGTCGAAACACCGATCGCCCGCTTGACCAGAAATTAGCAACCTTCGGTGACACAGTCACGTGGACCAAGGGGCAGCACTCGATCAAGTTTGGCGGCGACTTTGTCCACAACCAGGCTGTCGACGGGTTTGCGCTGAACAGAAACAATCCGCGCGGAACTCTAACCTGGGGCGCCAACTTCAACGGCTTTGCTCAGTTTCTGCTGGGGATGCCGTCGACGGTCAACAACTCAGCGCTTTTCGTTCGCAATGCTCGTCCTGCTCTCGACGTGTCGAATAGTGAGTCGGGCGTTTTCTTCCAGGACGACTACAAGATCCATCCGCGGTTAACGCTGAATCTCGGACTGCGTTACGAGTTGATCACTCCGTTCGTAGACAAGAATGACCTGATGGTTAACTTTGATCCGAACGGTACCGGAAACGGCGGCCGGAAAGGCCGTTTCGTTGTACCAACGGAGGCAGTCAAGGCGCTGATTCACCCGTTCTTTATCAACTATGGAACCGTGACGGCGGCGGAAGCCGGTGTTGGACGCGGGCTCGCCCATACGGACAAGAACAACTTCGCGCCGCGTCTAGGCGCAGCCTGGCGCGTCACGGAAAAAAGCGTGATTCGTGGCGGTTACGCCCTGGTCTATCCGACCTCCGCTGCCCAGGGAATGCGCGACGCGATCGCGACCAACACGTTCAATCAAACGGTCAGGACCAACCAGAGGGTTGGCCTCCCACTCGGGATCAATCCGGCGGGCGGAAACTTCGGTCGCGGATTGACTCCCTTCAACAATGCAGTACTCGCATCGGTCCAGGGAATCGCGGCGAATGCGATCCCCTTCGATTTGCAGAGCCCGCGTATCGAGCAATTCAATGCGACGTTCGAGCACGAGTTATCGAACGATCTCGGAATTCGCTTTTCCTACATCGGCGCCCGCCAACACGGTTTGATCGGCGGTTTCGATTTGAACGAGTTAGCGCCAAGCAATACGCCGTTCGGCATCACCGACGGTGAAGGAAATCCCTGCTACGAAACGACACCGGGCGCGATCACAACGGACTTAGGCAACTGCGTTGAGTCAGCCGAAGACGAGGCGCGCCGGCCGTTTCCGGACGGGCTCGGCGACTTCCTGGCGAGCTATGGAAACATCGGCCACGGTCGCTCGCACGCGTTCCAGGTGGAAGTTAACCGCCGGTTTGCTCGTGGTCTAACTTTCAACGTCTCGTATACTTTGCTCGATCAGAAGTCGAGCGGTCTGGATATCGGTAACTCGAGTCTCGGCGGCGCGATCTACAATCAGTTCAATCCCGATACGGACCTGTCGACCGATTCCTTTGTTTCACGTCACCGGTTGGTTTCGTACGGCGCGTACGACATTCCCTTCGGTCGTGGACGACGGTATGGCAACTCACTCTCGAAAGGGACTGACGCTGTGTTGGGTGGCTTTCAGATCTCGTGGAACATGTTTGCCAAGAGCGGCACCGGCTTTACGCCGTTCTGGACGTGCAACAACTGCAGTCCGGTTTTCCCGGGCAACATCGCCAGCGGCTTTGTCGATGCGGTCGGCGATTTTAGTGGTCCGAGTTTCCGTCCCCGACTTGTTGGCGATCCGTACGCGGGCGCAAGTGGCGATCGGTTCTTCAATCCCGCTGCCTTCACGGTACCGAGTACCGGCGCGGATGTTTTCGACAACGCTGACGTTGCGAAACGAAACTCTCTCATCGGGCCCGGAACGTGGGGAGTAAATTTCGGACTGCGGAAGTTTTTCCGATTCAGCGAGAGTACGAAACTCGAGGTGGGCGTAGATTTCAACAACGTCTTCAACCATCCGTTGCTTTCACCACTCGACACGCAGTTCGCGAACCTCGGCGATTTCGACATCGCTTTGAACTCGTCAGGTCAGCCGATAATCGTGCCCGACAGCGTGAACCCAAACCCGAACTTTGGACGCAATCAATTCAGTTGGACGCAGGAGGGAATTGATAATCGTCGATCCATTCGCGCCAAACTACGGCTCACGTTCTAGTGAAGGCAAGACATAACCGTCGGGTATCATGAGCAGCGCTTCGCGTCATAACTTCACACGCAAACCGAACCTTGCGGACGTTACCGCTGCCGGACACGACATGCTGCGGCTGGTTAATCGCCGCATCCTGCTGAGCATCCTCTCGGATCGGCAGCCGATTTCGCGGGCGGAGATCGCGAAGATCAGTGGCCTGAAGAAAGCTACAATCTCGACGATCACCGGCGAGTTACTCAAAGACGCTTGCATCATCGAGGAAGGGTCGGGAAGAACCACGCCGATCGGCGGTAAACCGCCAACGCCGTTAAGGCTTAACGCGAATCGGTTTGGGCTTTTCGGCGTAGACATTCGAGCCGATGAAACGATCCTGGCGCTAAGCGACTTCAACAACCGCATCGTCTCACGCGTCAGTTTCGAAACCGGATCGATTGCGACGGCGTTCCTTAGCAAAGTCGGCAAGGAGATTCGCAAGCTTCAACTCAAGCACGATTCATTCATTGAGTTTCCCGGCATCGGCGTGAGCTTGCCGGGTCTGGTCGACAATCAGAGCGGAAAATTTCTTCTCTCTGTGGTCCTGCCGTGGCGCGACGTCCCGGTTGTGAATCTCCTCGAGAAAGCAACGAATCTTCCCGTAATCATCGACAACTCAGCGCGTTGTTCGGCCCTCGCCGAGATCTGGCATGGCAAAGCGCAATATGCGCACGTTCGCAACTTACTCTATGTCAGCGTCAGCACCGGCCTGGCGTGCGGCGTAGTCATCGATGGGGGTCTTTATCGCGGCGGCAACAATACAGCCGGCCAATTCGGACATATTCCGATCGATCTGAGTGGGCCGGAGTGCCGGTGCGGGCAAAGAGGTTGTTGGGATCTTTACGCGTCGGATAAGGCCAC
>DATANW010000491.1:0-19489 GCA_036266055.1 Pyrinomonadaceae bacterium
CACTCGATCTCTTCATCAAGCCGGGAAAAGAGGTCACCGCAGCGGCAGTGATCACCACTGGCCCAGCCGACCCTTTGCTGACGATCGTCAACAAAGTCACGACCGCAGCAAAAGGAACGAAACGCGAGTTGAATATTCACCGCGGCCTCGGTGAAAACACGGTCACGATTGTCGGCAACATTCCGCTCGGAGATCCCGGCTACACGGGCGGGGTAGCCATCTCGCATCCCGCGCTGCTCTTCGTCTATTTGCTGCGAACAGCGCTCGCGCAAAACGGCGTCATGATAACGGGAAAGTCGCGCACGACCGGACCAGTTAGCCAACCCGTTCTTCCGCCCATCCCCCAGATCGCAAACGTCAGCGGCGCGCCGCTGCCGAAGGTGCAATTCGAAATCGCGACGTTTGATTCGCCGCCGTTCGGCCTCATCGCGGCGCAGACGTTGAAGCCGAGTCAGAACCTCTACACCGAATTGATTCTGCGGACGCTCGGCAAACTCACACCGCCGCCGGCGACGATGCCGCCATTACGACAAACTTCCGAAGATCTCGGCATTGAAGCAGTCAAAGCCTTTCTAAACACCGCGGGCGTACGGGCCGACTCGCTGCGTCTCAACGACGGTTCCGGACTCTCGCGCGACGATATGATCACCGCCGAGGCGACGGTGCAGTTGTTGACGTTCATGAACAAACATCGTTACGCCGACGTATTTCGCGCTGCGTTACCGATCGCCGGAATCGACGGCACATTGCGTAATCGTATGCGCGGCACGGCGGCGGAAAACAATCTGCGCGCAAAGACGGGATCGCTGAGTTCGGCCGCGAGTTTGGGCGGCTATGTCACCACGGCCGCCGGCGAGAAACTCGCTTTCGCGATCATCGTCAACAACTACGGCCCCGATGTTGAGCCACGCGTCATTTGCATCGATCCGATCGGCGTGTTGCTGGCTTCGTTCAGCGGCAAGTCGGACGCACAGGCCGGCCCTACAGTTACGAATGGAACGAAAGCGCCGGACAAACCAAATCCAGACCTGAAATAGGAGGCCCCGCAATGTCAGCAGAGATACTCATCAAACAATGGCAAGACGTACGCAACGGATTGATCGACGAAGTTGAGAAGATCCCCGACGATCAGATGTCGTTTCGCGCGACGCCCGACACGCGCAGCATCGCCGAGTTGCTTCAGCACGTCGTCGAGACGCAAAAGATCCTCGTCGGTGAAACGTGCCGCGAAGAGAGCAACCTGCTCCGGCAGTCGTTTGCTGCTCATGGAGCGGAGTATGCGGCCGGCGTGCGCGACGTTTCAGACAAGCAGGGATTGGTTGATCTGCTTCGCAGCAGCATGGAAGAAGCCGCGCCGGCCATGCACGCGCAAGCCGATCGTTGGGACGCGGAAGTTCCCGGGCTGACGGGCAAGCCGACGACGAAGGGCGCGACTCTCACGTTCGCGATGAGCCATGAGATGTATCACCGCGGTCAGCTCACCGTGTATCAACGTCTGTTGGCGATCGAGCCGGTATTGACTGGCAGGCTCAAGAAACTATTCGCGGCATCAGGGTCGTCCGATTAAATATGCCGCCGCGATTCACCAAGTTCCATGGCCTCGGCAACGACTACCTGGTGATTGAAACCGCGCAACTGGCCGGGATCAATGATCTCGGCGCGTTTGCGCGACGCATCTGTAACCGGCATTACGGCGCGGGTGGTGACGGCATCGCGATCGTCGGCCTAAGTGATAAGTCGTCTGAAACTGACGACGCCGATTTCACGTGTCGCATCTTCAATCCTGACGGCAGCGAAGCGGGGCTTTCCGGAAACGGCACTCGTTGCGCCGTCGCTTATCTTCATTACCAGGGTCTCTGGAACAAAGACGAGCTGCGCCTCAGCACGCGCACCGGTCTGAAGCGATACTTTTTGCGCGGCCGGCCGGCCCCGGGCAAATATTTGTTCGAATCGGAGTTGGGCCAACCCAAATTCGACACGCCGTCAATCCCGATGTCGAACGAACCGCCGCTGGAAAGAGTCGTCGATTACCCGTTTGAAACGTTTCGGATTACCGCGATGCAGATGGGCAATCCGAACTGCTGCATTTTCACAGACGACTTTGATTCACTCGATTGGCGCTCGATCGGTAAACACATCGAGAACCATCCGCAGTTTCCCGATCGAACGAACGTCGTATTTGTCCGCGTTATCGATCGAAAACTGATCGAACTACGCATTTGGGAACGTGGCGTCGGCGAAACAACCGCCTCCGGCACGTGCTCCTGTGCCGGCGCAGTCGCGGCGATGGTCAACGATAAAGCTGACCGCGACGTACGAGTCATCATGGAAGGCGGCGAGGTACGCATCCAGTGGCGACCCGACGATCAAGTTGTGATTACTGGAACCGCTGAAGTAGTCTATTCAGGCGAGTGGTTGATTTGAGCAAACTGAAAAATGTCCAAAGCCCTCCCCATCATTCTCCTCGTGTCGGCGCTACTGTCGCTGCCTGCCTGCGGCGGTAAGGTCATCTCCAAAACCGAAGCGCACACACAACCGCAAACGCCCAAACCGCCCAGTTCAGTTCCGATGTGGCTCGGCAGCACCGGACGAAATTTTGACGGCACCGGACCATGGTCCGGCGGTCCGCTCGAAATCGTTTGGGAGTTTGAGACGAAGTTCATCTCGGGACGCCTGCACAAAGACCCGTGGGGCGGATCGAGTTGGCCCGGTCAGCCTTCGGTCGACGAAACCCGGGTGTACTTCGGTTCCGCTGACGGCAATCTCTACTGTCTCGACAAAAACACTGGCAGTTTGGTTTGGAAGTATCAAACGTTGGACAGTCTCAAGGCGACGCCGACGATCGTCGGTGACCGGCTGATCGCCAGCGGGCTGGATCACAACATCTACTGCGTCGACAAACACACCGGCTCGCTCATTTGGAAATACAAAACCGGCTTCGAGGTCGACTGTTCGGCGGCGGTGATTGACGGGCGCGTGTATTTTGGCGGTGAAGACGGGTTCTTCTACGCGCTGAATCTCGAAGACGGCGCGCTGATCTACAAGACAGAGCGTCTCGGATCGATGGAGGGCAGTTTCTCGGTCGTCGATGGACGCGCGTACATCGGCACAGAACGCGGCGATCTGTTTTGTTTGAACCTGGCGGATGGCTCGACCGTGTGGAAGGCAGTGATCGGGGCCGATTCGGATTCGACGCCGGCGGTCGCGAATGGTTTCGTTTACACGGCTGCGGAGAATGGCATCGTCTACGCGTTCAGGCAAGAAACCGGCGAGTTGGTTTGGAAGTACACCACCCTCGGCGGGATCGGCAAAGAAAAAAACGGCATTTGGGCGAGTCCCATCGTCGCGAATGGACGCGTCTACATTGGGTCAAACAACGGTTATCTTCACGCGCTGACAGCAGACAAAGGCGAACTTGTCTGGCGCTACAAGGCGCGCGGTCCGATCTGGGGTACATCACCCGTTGTCGATGGCCGCCTCATATTCGGCGACAAAGCCGGCTGGCTGCATGCGATCTCCGTCGAAGACGGGCACCACATTAGCGAACTGAAAATCGGTGATAATATCAACGCGACACCCGCCATACTCGGCGGTCGAATTTATATCGGCGCTTTCAACGGGAAGCTTTACTGCTTGAAGTAACTTTGCTCGTTTACCTGGTAGACAACACGATCGACGGTCAGGGAGCGAGCCCGCGCGAGTTGCGGGCAGTGTTGGGTCGTCTGATTCCGGGCCTCGAAATCCTCACCGAACCATTCCACAGCGTATCGCTCGAACGCGTGCGCAGCCTGCGCCCGTCGCACATCATTCTCAGCGGTCAGAGCCATCCGTGGGACAAGTACTCACGCGAGTCACTGGCTGGCGTCTTCGACGTCATCAAAAACGCGAGCCAGCCGATTCTCGGAGTCTGCGGCGGTCACCAACAGATCGCTCTCGCACACGGCGCGGAAGTGGGGTTGATGGGTCGGGTGGAACCGGGAGAAGGTTACGAAGGCGCGAAACGCGAACGAGGCTTCCTGCCCGTCGAAAACACCGGCGACGGACTATTTAAGGGACTCCCCTCGGAACTGACGGTCTGGCACAACCACTGTGACGAGGTAAAGACGCTGCCCAACGGCTTCCGCAAGACCGCCTCTAACGAAACCTGCGAAATCCAGGCGATGCAGGAGAAAGGCCGGCGGGTCTACGGCGTCCAGTTTCACCCTGAGCTTTTCGACGAGGAACACCCCGAAGGCCGCCGGATCGTTGAGAATTTTCTCGCCCTTTGACGTTCAGTGGACTATTTCCGAGCGTCACATTGACTGAACATTTCTAAGCTCTGCTATTTCAGCAATTGCCGCGAAATCGTGCGGTTTATCTCGAAAATATCACGGGTTTGCATTTGGACTCTCACGACCCGTGTGCTAGTTTTCTTGCCCTGGAACAACGACATTAATGCTCGTTTTTCTTTTAATAGCACTACAAGCTCGTTAGATCTTTTCAGCGCACCGCATCAAGGATGCAAGCCCCCAACCTCGGCTGACTTCATTGCAGGACTCCTAGAGCCAGGGGACGAGTCATAGGAAAGAACGGACTCGCGCAGGACGCTGAAAATAGAAATAAATCGGAACGGAGACCCGAAAGTTTGAAAGTTACGTCTATCTTCAGCGGAAGCGCGTTGCTCTGCCTCGCTCTTCTGAACTGCTTTTTGATTTTTTCTGCTCGTCCATCTTCAGCAGAAACTCTTCCTGCCTCTTCCGAAGGTCAATCCCAAGCCAACAAGAATTCCAAACCAGCCGAAGAAGCTGCTGCTGCTCCTTCAGCCATTGAAGCGGCTGAGACGGGTAACCTCGGCGAGTCAGTCGCCAAGGAAGAAACGTTTGTGGTTCCGGCCACGCATTACGTGGCGACCGCGTACAGCCTGCGCGGACGGACTGCGAGCGGTGTACCGGTCAGCAAAGGCATCATTGCGGCGGATCCGCGTGTGCTGCCGCTCGGTTCGCGCGTGCGACTCGAAGCGGGTACGTACAGCGGTGAATACGTGGTTGCCGATACCGGCGGCATGGTGCGCGGCAAGCGGATCGATATCTGGACGCCGAGTTCGCGCGAAGCCATGCGTTTCGGACGCCGCACGGTGAAGCTCACTGTTCTCGCGCTCGGCGGCAAAAAAAGATCGGCTCGTCGATCCGTGGTTCAATAAAAGCGGCGTGTTAAGATGCGCCGTAAATGTCCCAACAAATTCCGATCGCTGAGCCTCTGGTCGAAGTACGACGTGGAGGCATAACCGAATCGCGGCACCGCGGCCACGTCGCCGCCGTTGAAGCTGACGGCAACGTGGTCGCTTCGCTTGGCGCGCCGCACAACGTCACGTTCCTGCGTTCTTCCGCGAAGCCGCTTCAGGCGCTGCCGCTGCTTCTAACGGGCGCTGCCGAACGGTTTGGTTTTACTGACGAGGAAGTCGCTCTCGCCTGCGCGTCGCACAACGGCGAACCAATCCACACACGAATAGTCGCGTCGATGCTGGAGAAGATCGGGCTCGGTCCGGAGGCGCTGAGGTGTGGCGTTCACGAGCCGTACGGCGCCGAGGCGGCGGCCGAGTTGCGCGCGCGAAATGAAACGCCGAACGCGTTGCACAACAACTGTTCGGGAAAACATGCGGGGATGCTGGCGGCCGCGTTGCAGCTCGGCGCTTCGATCGACAACTACGAGAGCCCGGAAAATCCTGTGCAGATCATGATCGGGCGCATCGTGTCGCAGTTTACGGACGTTCCCGTTGAGGACATGGCGGTCGGGGTTGACGGTTGTGCCGCACCTATTTTTGGCGTCAGCGTCAGGGCGATGGCGCTCGCGTACGCGCGACTCGTTGCGCCGCCATCAACGTTGGACAAAATGATTCGGAACGCATGCGGGCGAGTCGTTCGCGTGATGACTGCATTTCCGGAATTGATCGGCGGTACTTCCAACCGGCTCGACACCGAGATCATGCGCGCAACGCGTGGACGCGTCGTTTCGAAAGTTGGCGCTGAAGGCGTTTACACCGCTGGAGTGCTTCCGTGCGAACGCTGGCCGCGCGGATTAGGACTCGCGCTGAAGATCGAAGACGGCGACGACAAGCGCGCGCGCCCGACTGTCGTCGTCGAATCTTTACGACAACTCGGCGTTCTTAACGACGACTCGCTCGAGGCCGTCTCCCGCTACGCCTTTTTTCCGGTCGAGAACCGCCGCGGTGACGTTGTCGGCGAGATTCGTGCATCGTTCGAGTTGATGAAGTGATGAACGGCGAGGAAATAAACGAACCGCCACTGCAACGCGACGCTGCGGGAAGAGTCGACGTCGATTCCGTGCCGGACGTGATCGAGTGGTTCTTGAATAACGATCAGCGCGTAGCGGTGATCAAGCATCCGTCAGTCGAGGAAGTCTTTCACTGGAAGCAGCAGTACAGCCAGCGGCAGGGCGAGGAAGTCTTCGTCTTCAACCATGCGGAAGACCGGCTCGCGATCGGCATCATCCAGGCACTCGCCGACAACGCCTCCGAACGCGATCTCCACGCCTGGATCAGCCAACTGCTGATGGCCCTCGATGCTGCCGCGAAGGCAAACGAGTCGACCGCCGAGGCGTATCAACTCGAGCTCCGCAGCGGCGGATCGATCGTCAAACAATCGGAAAAGATTCCGTTCCAACGCGGCCGCTCAGAGTTTCTACTGAATTGCTGGATCGAAACGCTCTGCACCGCCGAAGCCCGTGTGCTTGGCTGGTTGTACAAAGAGTTCTACGGCAGGCCTTATGCACCCTGATTTCACCAAGAGCTCGTTACGCGATCTCTTCCCGATCACCAGGCGCTATAACTACCTGAACCATGCGGCGGTCTCGCCTCTCCCGCTGCCAACAGTTAAAGCGGTAGAAGCTCAACTCAAAGACGTTCAGGAAAACGGCTCAGTCAATTTTCAGAGCTGGATATCTGTTAAAGAACAGGCGCGGCGACTGCTCGCGGGTCTGCTCGGCGCGCGACCGGAACAGGTCGCGTTCCTCCGCAACACGTCCTCCGCGCTTTCCAGCGTCGCCAATGGATTAACCTGGCGAACCGGTGACAACATCGTTACGTTCCGCGGCGAGTTTCCTTCGAACGTCTACCCATGGATTCGCATTCGCGATGCGTTCGGCGTCGAGCTTCGCATGTGCGAAGAGCGCAACGGACGAATCGAATTTGACGACCTCGCAAAACTCGTCGATCAGAACACACGTCTCATTACGATCAGTCACGTGCAGTACGCATCGGGCTTTCGCAGTGATTTGGAACGGCTCGGCCGGCTCGCGCGGAAACACGACGCGCTGCTGGTCGTCGACACCATGCAGGCGCTCGGGGTTATTCCTACCGATGTCGAAGCGGAGCTGGTTGACGTTGCTGCCGGCGCGAGTCACAAATGGCTGATGGCCCCGGAAGGGGTGGGCTATCTTTATCTCTCAGATCGCGCTCGAGAGCGGATTCAGCCGACGCTCGTAGGCTGGACCAGCGTTCCGAACCCCGAGGACTATCACAATTTCAATCAGGGCTGGAACCAGGGCACGCTCGCATGGGAAAGCGGCACGGGTCCCGCCGCCCTGATTCACGGACTAAACGCGAGCCTGGAGCTTTTGACGGCCCTGGGAGTGGCCCAAACAGCCCGTCACCTCAAGCACCTAACGGATCACCTTTGCGAACGCTTGCAGGCCAAGCTCCCCTATGAGGTCGTAAGCTCGCGCTTGCCGGGTGAGAAATCTCAAATCGTCTGCGTTCGACATCGCGACGGGATGACGCCGATGGCGCTGTATTCCCACTTGAAGAAGCAGAACATCATCACCGCTCCTCGCGGTGATCGCCTTCGGATCGCCCCGCACCTATACAACACTCGCGAAGAGATCGACCAACTCGTCGACGCGCTCCCCTGAAGAATCAAGAACAGCGAGCGATTATCGTTCGATTGTACGGTCTCTCTTGTATTGAACGGGTACGATTCTCAACGACTCCGAGGCGTTCCGCACGAAAGGGTTTTCCAGCGCATGCAGAGAAATCAGGGCAAAACGCTGGTTCGCTATTACGTGGTGGTCCAATGGTTTTGGTGGCACGGTCATTGCCAAAGAGAAGAACAGAACAAGAAGGGTAGATAAGGGTAAATCGGGTCAGGCTCTGAAAACTGCGGTGAGTGGAGGCTTTGGGGGAGGCATCCTCTCACAAGATTTAAAGCAAGCGTCACACTCTTTTGGGGGAACGGAGTTACGTTTGTGACGCAGTTGATGAGCAACAATAGCGGTGCTGCTGATTGACGTCCTGACGGGGCTTGGGGGAGCCTCCCAGGAAAATCAGCAGCCCGCATTTTTTTGTGTCCGCGTTATCTGCGTTTTAGTTCCGGTCTCTTAATAATCGCGCCGGATTGGTTTCGGGAGTCAGTTCGTCAAGGTTCAGTCGAAGCATTCCACCCGCATCAGAAAAGACCGCCTCGCTCGTTTGAGCGCGCCGTCGAGCGAACAAGAGCGCGCCGGCCAGGCCGCCCAGTCCTAAACACGCCAGCAACGCATAGCCGGACGCCTTCACCACCGCCACCAGTACGCCAAGCGTCGTATCGACGTAATGCTGTTCCGCCTGCTTGAGAATGTTCGGGTTCTCGCCGAGCCAACGAACAACCTGCTCGTATTTGACCTGATCGATTAGCTGGTTCGCCGACTGCTGGTCGGGTGCGTCAAACACCATGACGGAGTAGTTGCCGACCCGTCGATACGCCGTGGGCGCGGGTTCACCAAGCTTCCACAGCTCATGAACGCGCGCGATGACACGCTCGTCGTTGTCCTTTGCCAGTTGCGGCGTGTTGAACTCGACGATCAGCAACTTGCTCTGACCGTACGACGCGAGCGCTGCATCCGCATTACCCTGCGTGTCGATCGCGGTGAAAACGCCCTGCTGCATTCCGAGTGAGTTGAGATCACGAAAACTGTGCAGGAACACTGCGGTCTTCTGCGCTTCCTCCGGGTTTGGCAGGTGCTTTACTAAAGCCGGAATGTCTGCATCGCCTTTGTCGAGCGCTGCACTAATTCCCTGCGCCACTGTCGCAAGAATGGCGGCGTCGCCTTTTTCATTCCGAAGCCGGACGAAATGCGGTCCTTTGAAAAATACGATCTCGTTTTCGGTCTGGTATCCCGCGGTGCCGTAAACCGGAGTGATTTGGGCCTTGGCGGCGGCAGCAGCGAGGCTTAATTGCTCATAAGCCTTAGCGTCCTGCGGGAAACGAAGCAGTTCGGCAAACACGCGGCCGCCCCGGCGGTCGACATACTCCGCCGACTCGCTGGCGACAGCCTCTGCAGGAAGACTTGGAGCCTCATGAAACGACTTGACTATGGATTTATCGAGCTGATTCGGCAGGAGGCGCACTGGTTCCTGAGCATTCGCCAGCACACAAATAAATAACGACAGGATGACGATTTTAAATAAACGCAAACGCAGACTCCTCGTGCGGCCGTCACAAATGGTGTTTAGAAACCGCACAGGCTTTGATGTTCCCGGCGGACGATCGGCAGCACACGGCTCAGTTTAATGCCAGCGTCTTAGTTCTCGCAAAAGAAGGTCGGCGTAGTGACGTGGGGTGTTGATGTTGTGCATCACTGTTGAACCGCCCACGTCGCTCGCGTTGTCGACGATGATGTCGCCGAAACCGAGCAGCCGTTGCGGAATGCTGGCTGAGACGGTGACGTCCTGAACCTTGCTCAACGGAATGTTGCGCGTGGTGCGGGCGATCAGGCCGGTGTCGATTTGCAGTTTCGAGTCGGTCACCGTGTAGCGCACCATGTTTCGCCGCAGGTGGTAGTAGCCGGGGATCAACAGCAGCGCGAGGGCGATGGGGATTGAAATCGTCGCGGGAACGTTCAGCGACGCCAGCAGAAACACCAGCGCGATGCCGGCGATCACGGCGAGCGCGTAACCCGTCTTGACGAAGATCATCGTCGGGCGGACGACGAAAACCGTGTGTTCCAGATCGGGATCGATCGTCGGCTCCAACGCCGACGCCTGAACGCGCGCGAGCCTTGTGGCGTCAGGGTCGGCCGGCGCGCCGCAGTTCGAACAGAAACGAACGCTCGGAGTAACGTATGCTCCGCACTTGGAACACGTCATGAATTTGTCCTCATGGAGCGGAAGCTTATCATTCGTTAAATCCGTGCTCAAACACAGATTCCACGAACCAGTACGGATAAATTTTTATTTAGTTTACTGGCTGACGAGCTGGAGTTGGCCGTCGGGGAGGCGGACCATGAAGACGCTGCGTTCGTAGACGGTCAGGGGTTTGGATTCTTTCTGCGCGACCTCGCCGTTCCGAGCGGCGGCTGCCGCTTCCGGATCGCGAATGAGACTGTAGCGACGACCGATGCGTCGCACGTATTCCTGCGTTTCACTGTACGGCGGGATCTGGTAGCCATACTTGATCACGGCGCCCTCGCCGGCGTTGTAGCCCGCGAGTGCGAGCTTGATGTCACCGCCAAACAGGTCCAGCAGGAAGCGCATGTAACGGGCGCCACCTTCGATGTTCTGTTTCGCGTCCCAGATGTTGGTGACGCCGAATCGCGCCGCCGTTCCCGGCATCAACTGCATCAGCCCTCGCGCACCTTTGTACGACATCGCGCGCGGCTTGAAGCTCGACTCCTGGTGCATGATCGAATAAATCAGCAGCGGGTCGACTGAATTCTTCTTTCCGGACTCGACGATGAACGAGTCGACCGTGGCGTTGCCGGTGGTGAACTCGCCGAGCGCCGGATTGAGCGGTTTGCTCGTGAGCTCGACAAGCGCGCCCGGAGGCGGCGTGTAGGTGTAGCTCGTGAGCTTTGTCAGCTTTTTGGGGGTGGGGGCGGGGAGAGTCTTCTTAGCAGGCTCTGGCGGGGTTTGAATACGGATGGCGTTGGCGAAGTCGAAGTTATCGACCTGGTAGGTTTGAGCGGAGGCAGACGAGTAGAAAGCGGCGAAAATGGCCAGAATTAGAAGAAGCCTACTCATCCCGAACGGGATAGTACCACGCACGCTAAACCATTGCCAACTTTGTTGAACACAGATCGGGGCCGATCTTGACAGGGCTTGTATGATGTCAGCGCCCAATAACCATTAACCGCGCGCTCAGCGCGCCTCACGAAAAGGACGAAAACAGATGAAGAAACTCCTTACGCTTACTTTGCTGTTTCTCTGTGTCTTCACCCCAGGGGTCATGGCCCAGAACGAAACTGCCTCACCTTCAACCCAGACAACCAAACAAACTAAACGCGGCCCGGTGTTTCGCGCCACGAAGGAACAGATCAACCAGGCCCAGGCGCTGCTCAAATCGCGCGGGTTCTACGCCGGGGAACAAATCGGGAAGCTCGACGACGCGACACGCGAAGGACTGCGCAAGTATCAACAGGCGGAGGGTCTGAAAGTGACCGGAACGCTGAACAAGATCACGCTCGAGAAGATGAACATCGCGCTGACTGACAAACAGAAAACGATGTAACGCGACGTGAGTGATTGATGAAATCCGTGTTTCCGCCAAAGCCAGTTCAGCGGAAACACGGATTAAGATGGATTTAGTAACCGCTCGATGATCTTGTAGCTCTGCTCCAGCGCAGCGTTCAGCTTCTCCGGCTGACTGCCGCCGCCTTCAGCCATGTCTGGCTTGCCGCCGCCGCGGCCGCCGACGATCGGCGCGAGCTCTTTGATCACCTGGCCTGCCGGAACTCTGCCTGTGAGGTCGGCCGAAGTGCGAACGATCAGCGAAACCTTGCCGTCGCTACTGCGTCCCAACACAACCACGCCCGACTTGATGCGCGCCAACAGCGTGTCGGAAAGCTGTCGCATCGCTGCAGCGTCGAGTCCACTGGCTTGACGCGCCACAACTTTCACACCCGCGACGTCGCGCGACTCGTCGCCATTCGTCGACGCGCCAACCGCACCACTCGCGATCTTCAACCGCAGGTCGTCCGCCTCGCGGCGCGCTTTTTTCAGCTCGTCCTGAAGCCGCGTCACCGTGGCATGAAGATCCGTTCGCGACGTGCGCAAACCTGACGTCAACTCATCGACCAGCACTTCCGATTCGCGAAAACGCTCGTATGCGTCGACGCCGGTGATGGCCCTGATGCGTCGCACGCCCGACGCTATCGACTCGTCACTGGTGATCTTGAACAGGCCGATATCGCCCGTCGCGCGAACGTGTGTACCGCCGCACAGCTCTCTCGAAAAGATGCCTTCAAGACCTTTGATCGACAACACTCGCACACGCTCGCCGTACTTCTCGCCGAACAACGCCATCGCACCCGAACGCATTGCTTCCTCGATCTGCATCTCATCGGTTTGCACCGGCTCGTTGCGCAGAATGTGATAGTTGACGAGTCGTTCGATCTCTTCCTTTTCCGCGATAGTGAGCGGCTGATAGTGCGAGAAATCGAAACGGAGATAGTTCGGCGCCACGACCGAACCCGCTTGTTTGACGTGCGTGCCGAGGACCTCGCGCAAGGCCGCGTGCATCAGGTGCGTCGCGGTGTGATTGCGTCGTGTCGCGTCGCGCTTCTCCACGTCGACCTCCGCCGAAACAACGTCGCCAACCTTGAAACTTCCCTCCTGCACCTTGACCTTGTGCACGACCAAACCCTGCACCGGTGAATATGTGTTCTGGACCTCGCCCAACGCCCCGTCCGAACCAACCAACAGTCCGACATCGCCGACCTGACCACCACTCTCGGCATAAAACGGCGTGCGGTCCAACACGATCTCGTCTCCGATTACGGCAATCACTTTTGCATCGGTGACCTGCGTTGTCTCGTAACCTTTGAACACGGTTTTCGGTAATCCTTCGTATACCGGATTAATCCGTGTCTTGGCTTCGTGCTTTACGGTCGTGTCAGTCTGTTGCAGTTCCTGCAGTGCCTCGTCGAACGCCCGGTTGAAGTCGTCTTCTTCAATCGCGAAACCGCGCTCTTCCAGACCAACGCGAATCAGATCGCGTGGCGTGCCGAACGTGTCGTACAAACGGGCCAGCGCCTTGTACTCCGGCATCGCGCCTTTTGTCGAAGCAAATAGTTCGTCCAGTTTGTTCAAGCCGACCGTCAGAGTCGAGCGGAAACGATCTTCTTCGAGCCGGACCATCTTCTCGATGAACTCACGGTGCGCTTCGAGCTCCGGGTAGGTTTCCTTCATCTGATCGACGACGAAGTTCGTCACCTGATTGAAAAACGCACCTTCGAATCCGAGCCTGTGATGGCCCTGGTAAATCGCGCGGCGCATGATCTTGCGCAGCACGTAGTTGCGCCCTTCATTGCCCGGCAGAATCCCGTCCGCAATCGAAAACGCTGCCGCGCGCGCGTGGTCCGCGATCACGCGCATCGCAAATCCTTCCTGCGTCTCCGGTTCGTAATGACGGTCCGCCAGACGCGCGGTGTAATCGACGATCGGACGAATCAGATCCGTGTCGTAGTTTGACTTAACGCCTTGCAGCACGACGGCGAGTCGCTCGAGTCCCGCGCCCGTGTCGACCGACGGTGCCGGCAGCGGATCGAGTTTGTATTTCCCGGGTTCGACTTCACTGCGATCGAACTGCATGAACACCAGGTTCCAGATCTCCATAATCGTGTCGCCTGGACCATTCACGTTCGCCGCCGAGTTCTCCGCGTCGTCCGGGTTCGGTCCGATGTAGTAATGGACCTCGCTGCATGGACCACACGGGCCGGTCTCACCCATCTGCCAGAAATTATCTTTGCGACCGAAGCGCAGGACGCGCTCGCGCGGCGCGCCGACTTTTTGCCACAACTGTTCGGCGTCCTCGTCGGGCGGCACTTCCGCGTCGCCCTCGTAAACGGTGAACCACAGCCGCGCCGGATCGAGTTTCAAAACGTCGACCAACAACTCCCAGGCAAACTTGATCGCGTCTTCCTTGAAGTAATCGCCAAACGAAAAGTTGCCGAGCATCTCGAAAAACGTGTGATGCCGCGCGGTTTTCCCGACTTCGTCGAGGTCGTTGTGCTTGCCGCCGGCGCGCACGCACTTTTGCGACGACGCGGCGCGGACGTAATCTCGCTTCTCCATGCCGAGAAACGTGTCTTTGAACTGATTCATCCCGGCGTTGGTGAACAGCAACGTCGGATCGTCGGCAGGCAGCAGCGGCGACGAACGCACGCGCGTGTGCCCGTGTTCTTCGAAATACTTCAGAAATGCTTCGCGAATTTCGTTACCAGTCATGTCGATTCGAGTTTAGCACTCATCCGGATCTTCCGTGTAACGTGCTGCCCGGCGCACTTTTTCGCTCACCAATTCAAACCCAAACCCCTGCCGCAGGAGATGATCGAAAAGACTCTTCGCCTCGGCGCGTGTCTTCGGCCGGCCGCGCAGGCGAATGCGTTTTTCGATCGCGCGGTCGATGAGCTGCTCTTCCGGAGTTTCGGTGTAGACGAGTTCGAGCGCTTCGTCGGCGACGGCATTATCGACCTGTTTGAGTTTCAGATCGCGCTGGAGCCGCCGCCTGCCGATCGGACGCTGCTTGACTTTCGAAGACGCGTAACTGAAAGCAAAGCGCTCGTCGTCGAGATAGCCATACTCGCGGAGACGCGCGATCACCGTCTCGACAACAGCGGACTTATCTCCCTTGACGCCCTTGACGTCTTTCCCTTGCATCAGTCGCTCCCGCAACTCGGCGACAGACCGTGGTTTCGCCGCCAAAAGCTTGACGGCGCGCGCAAAAGTCTTGCGGCGAAGTTCGTCTGACACGAGCGGCAAGCTTAAACGCATTGGGAAGAAAACGAAACACGCCTGATCTAAAATGGTCACCACAAGAGGCACAAAACCAAGCCACAAAGGCATAGAAATCTATGGATGGACTGCTCGTCATCGACAAAGCGCCGGATATGACTTCGCACGACGTAGTCGCCGGGGCCCGACGCATTCTGAAGGAACGCCGTATCGGTCACACGGGCACACTGGATCCGTTTGCAACCGGTGTTTTGCTGGTGCTCGTTGGCCGAGCGACGAGACTGGCGCAGTTTCTGAGCGGCGCTGACAAGGAGTACGACGCGATTATCCGTCTCGGCTATGCGACGGACACCGGCGATCGAACCGGAAACCCGATTCCTGGCCCACACATTTCCGCTAACCCACCTCGCTTCAGTGGCTGGACTGAAGCAGAGATCGAGCAAGCAATGGCGAGCTTGCGCGGCTGGATCGATCAGGTTCCACCGATGTATTCAGCGAAGAAGATCGGCGGCAAGAAACTTTACGAACTCGCGCGTCGCGGCGAAGAAGTCGAACGCGCGCCCGTTCACGTTTGCATACACGAGTTCGAAGCGATCAGACCAGAAGGCCAGCTCGTAAAAGATAACCGAGACGGCACGTTCGACTTCTACGTGCGCGTCGTCTGTTCAGCGGGGACCTATGTGCGCACACTCGCCGAGGACTTCGGGAAGCGTCTGTCCGTTGGCGCACACTTAGCAGAGCTGCGGCGTACACGTGTTGGTGATTTTACTGTCACAAACGCTGTTACTCTGGAACAACTGAAGACGAGCTTCGGCGAGGAAGCGATTGGGACCATGCTGCTGCGTCCGAGCGCAGCACTCTCGCGCCTGCCTTTCGTGCATCTAAGTGCCGACGACGTGCGACGCGCACGCAATGGAATGGAGGTGACAGTTGGGGAAACTTCGTGGGCCGACGGCGAGAAAGTGAAGATGTGCGACGAGAGTGGTCACCTGATAGCCGTCGGTGATTACGACGCGACGACGAAGCGGCTGCATCCGAGCGTGGTGCTGGCCTAGACATTGGCGATTGGCCATTGTTATCCGAGAGTCGCGCCCGAGCTAGGATTGACAATTGGCAATCGGCAATCGCACGGTGTCGTACTTCACGAAAGATATCTGGCGTGGTAAATCGTTATGCTATACTGGCCACCCAAGGAAGCACGCGTACGATTCGCTTCCAAACAGTGTTCCCCACCGCGACTTCCTTTTGAAACGATCATTGAGAAAGCATGCTTCGAGGACGTAGCTCATGCTTACGCGCGCATGAGGCGTATCACGAGGCTTTTGATGAACGAATGAACCGCAGTTCCCCGACGCAAAGAGCGGTTACCGAGATATAGCGTGGCCTCTCCCCACACGCTGTCCAATGCGCGAAAGCCGAAGAGGTTTCAAAGGCTATGCAAGAGCAGGATGGCAACAAAAAATTCAACATCAGTGAACGTTTGGAAGATCTGCGTCGCGAGCACGAAGCGCTGCGTTGGGAAGGATCTTTCCGAGACTACTTCGAGCTGGTCGCCCAAAACCCCCGTATCGCACAACTCTCGCATGCCCGCATAAACGACATGGTTCATGCGGCCGGTGTCGAACGGATCAACGAGGGCACACAACACGAAGTCCTCGCGTACAACTTCTTCTCCAGCGAACTTTTCGGCATCGAAGAGCCCATTGCCAGGATTGTCGAGTACTTCAAGTCAGCCGCACAGCGGCTTGAAGTTCGCAAGCGCATCCTGCTCTTGATGGGACCAGTCGGCGGCGGCAAGTCGACGATTGTGAACATGCTCAAGCGCGGTCTCGAAGATTGGACGCGCCGGGAAAGCGGCGCCGTTTACGCAATCAAAGACTGCCCGATGCACGAAGAGCCGCTGCATCTGATTCCACATCAGCTTCGCGCGGAAGTCGAAAAGCTGTACGGCATCTACATCGAGGGCGATCTTTGTCCGCAGTGTCGTTACGCGCTCGAGAAAACTTACGGCGGACGCCACGAGGACGTGAAAGTTCATCGCGTCGCCTTCTCGGAAAAAGAACGTGTCGGCATCGGCACGTTCTCGCCCAGCGATCCAAAATCCCAGGACATCACCGAGCTGACAGGTTCGATCGATCTCTCCACTATCGGCGAGGTCGGCGTTGAATCGGATCCGCGCGCGTATCGTTTTGACGGCGAGTTGAACATCGCCAATCGCGGTCTGATGGAATTCGTCGAAATGTTGAAGGTCGACGAGAAGTTTCTTTACAGCCTGCTGACGCTCTCGCAGGAACAGAGCATCAAGACCGGGCGCTTCGCAATGATCTACGCCGACGAAGTTATCCTGTCACACTCGAACGAGAACGAGTACATCGCTTTCGCCGGAAATCGAAAGTCGGAAGCGTTGCAGGACCGCATCATCCTGGTGAAAGTTCCCTACAACCTGCGCGTCTCGCAGGAGGAAAGGATTTACGACAAGCTCCTGCACCAGTCAGAAGCGCTGCGGAACGTTCACCTTGCGCCGAACACGTTGAAAGTCGCCGCGATGTTTGCCGTGATGACGCGCCTTGAAGAACCGAAGCGTCAGAACGTCGACATCGTGAAGAAGATGAAGCTTTACGACGGCGAGGACGTCGAGGGTTACAAGTCGAAAGACGTACGCGAATTGAAAGAAGAGACGGTCCGGGAAGGCATGGACGGGATCTCGCCGCGCTACATCATCAATCGACTTTCGAGCGCGCTCGTTCGCGACGGTGTCACGTGCATCAATCCGATCGACGCCCTGCGCGCGATCAAAGACGGTTTCGAACAGCACACCGGAATCAGCAGCGAACAACGCGAACGTTACCTGAACCACATCTCGCAGGCGCGCAAGGAATACGACGAGCTCGCGAAAATCGAAGTGCAGCGCGCGTTCGTCTACTCGTTTGAAGAGATGGCCCGCACGATGTGCAACAACTATCTCGATAACGTCGAAGCGTTCTGCAACAAGGAACGAATCAAGGATCCAATAACCGAAGAAGAGATGGATCCGGATGAGCAGTTGATGCGCTCGATCGAGGAGCAAATCGGCATCTCCGAGAATGCGAAGAACACGTTCCGGCAGGAGATCCTGATCCGCATCAGCTCTTACGCGCGCAAAGGCAAGCCGTTTGAATACAACTCGCATGAACGACTTAAAGAAGCGATCGAGAAGAAGATCTTCGCAGACTTGAAAGACGTGGTGAAGATCACGACCTAGGCAAAGACGCCCGACCCGGATCAACTGCGTCGCATCAACGAGGTTGTCGATCGGTTGGTGAAAGAGCATGGTTACTGTCCGGTTTGTGCGAATGAATTGTTGACGTATGTAGGGACATTACTGTCGCGCTAACTTGAGCCACAAAAAACACGGATAACACGGATCAATTTCAATCCGTGTTATCCGTGTCCTCTTATGAAGAAACGCTATTGGATCGCCAGCGCTATAGCAGTCGGGGTTGCGGCAAAGTTGCTCCTGCGTCCACGTGACGCGGACTGGAACCGCAACCGCCACGTCATTTTTCATTCCGAACACTCGCGCTTCGCCGATGTCGACGGCGTTCGTGTTCACTACCAGGAAGCCGGCGATCCACACGCGCCCGCACTGGTACTGATTCACGGTTTCGCCTCCTCAACGCTCGTTTGGAGCAAAGTGTTTCTGCGACTCGCGTCCGCCGGCTTTCGCGTTATCGCCATCGACATGCTCGGGTTTGGTTACTCCGGCAAACCGCGAAACGGTGAGTACACGATCGCCGGACAAGCCGGCATCCTCGTCGGACTGCTCGACCGGCTGAAGATCCAACGCGCCACTCTCGTCGGCAGCTCGTACGGCGGCGCTGTCGCCGTGACTTGCGCGCTCGATTATCCGGAACGTGTCGCGAAGTTGGTTCTGATCGGGACCGTCAGCAACAACCGTCCCCTTAATTACAAACTGATGCGCGTGTTTAGCTCGCCGGTGTTTGGCGACGTCGTTTCGCCGCTGCTAATCGGGTCGCGTCGTTTGCTGCGCCGGCGAATGAAGCGAGTTTACGATCGGCACGAATGGGTGTTGGACGAACGACGCGTCGACGCGCGTCATCTGCCGTTACGCGCGTCAGGCACGCAGCGCGCGATCATTCGCACAGTGCGCGGCTGGGACGCAGAACGCATCTCGCGCGAGGCGCATCTGATTAAACAGCCGACGCTGCTGCTCTGGGGTGAAAACGATTCCGAGATTCCACTCGCCGACGGCGAGCGGTTGCACGAGCAGATCCCCGGATCGCGTTTGATCGTGTTTCTAAACTGCGGTCACATCCCGCACGAGGAATACCCGGAGGAGTTCACAGGAGTCGTCGCAGACTTTGTTACACAGATTGGCTGAATTTGTAAAACAGGATCTGTAAATCAGAGTTACAGCATTATGTCTATCCAACGCAACGACTGGTCACTACAACGCAAAGGCATCATCGATCAGGAGCGCCATAAGGATCGCGTCAAAGAAGCGATCCGCAAGAACCTCGGATCGATCGTCTCCAACGAAGCCATCATCCTCTCCGACGGCAAACGCACCGTCAAAGTTCCGATCAAAGCGCTCGACGAGTACAAGTTTCGCTTCAACTATCAAAAGGGCAAACACGTGGGCCAGGGCGACGGCAAAACGCGCGTCGGCGACGTGATCGGACGCGACAGTCGTGGCAGCGGAAGCGGCACCGGCAGCGGACAAGCCGGACAGGATGCAGGCACTGATTACTACGAAGCCGAAGTGAACATCGACGAGATCGCGGCGCT
>DATANW010000492.1:0-10253 GCA_036266055.1 Pyrinomonadaceae bacterium
TCTCCCACTGGTACTGGTTGTCGTCCTGCCCGTAGCAATCGCGCATTACTTCTCAGAAACCAGGGTCTTCGCACAGACGAGCGAGACTGCCGGATCGCTGATGGCCGTCGACGCCGAAGGCAAAGCGAAGTCGGCATGTCCGCTCAAGCACACTGACGTTAAAGCGGAGATCAGTGGTTTCATCTCGCGCGTCGTCGTAACGCAGCAGTTTGAAAACCCATTCAACGAGAAGATCGAGGCCGTTTATACGTTTCCGTTGCCGCAGAACGCCGCCGTCGACGACATGACCATGATCGTCGGCGACCGCACGGTACGCGGCAAAATCCTTCCACGCGAAGAGGCGCAGGCCGTTTACGAAGGCGCGAAGTCGCGCGGCCAAGTGGCGAGTCTGCTGGACCAGGAACGGCCGAACATCTTCACGCAGTCGGTGGCAAACATTCTCCCGGGCAACCAGGTGAAGATCACGATCAGCTACGTCGAAACGCTGCGTTACGAAGATGGTGCCTATGAGTTCGTGTTTCCGATGGTTGTCGGTCCGCGTTATGTGCCGGGTAATGTCCCCGATGCTGCACGGATCGCGCCACCCTCCGCAGCAGGCGAGCGAAGCGGTCACGACATCTCACTCGAAGTCACGCTCGATGCCGGTCTAATCGTCGATACTCTCGACGCGAAAACGCACCCGGTCGACATCGAGCGACCTGGCCCCACGCGCGCGCGTCTCAAACTCAAAGGAGGCGCGACTATTCCCAACAAAGACTTCATCCTTCGTTACGACGTCGCGGGACGTTCGATTCAGGACGCAGTGTTGACGCATCGCTCCGAGAAGGGCGGCTTCTTCACGCTAATGCTGCAGCCACCGGAGCGTGTTGCCGTCGCCGACGTTACGCCGAAGGAACTGGTCTTTGTGCTCGACACTTCGGGATCGATGAGCGGCTTTCCGATCGAGAAGGCGAAAGAGACGATGAAGCTCGCGCTGGACAATCTCTATCCCGAAGATACGTTCAACGTCATCACGTTTTCGGGCGATACCCGCATCATGTTCGAGCAACCGGTGCGTGCGACAAAACGGAACGTGAGAGCAGCGCAGGCTTTTGTTGCTTCGAACTCCGGCTACGGCGGCACCGAGATGATGAAAGCAATCAAAGCCGCACTCGATCCGTCCGACAGTCAATCCCACGTCCGCATCGTCTGTTTCATGACTGATGGTTACGTCGGCAACGACATGCAGATCATCGACGAGATCCAGAAACACAAGAACGCGCGCGTCTTCGCGTTCGGCATCGGCAGCTCCGTCAATCGCTTTCTGCTCGACAACATGGCTACTGCCGGTCGCGGCGACGTCGAGTACGTCGGCTTGCAGGACGATGGCGCCGCCGCCGCGCAACGATTTCATCAACGTGTGCGCAATCCACTGTTGACCGACATTTCGATCGATTGGGGTGGTCTGGCAGTAACGGACGTCTATCCGAAAATGATTCCGGACCTCTTCGGCGCGAAGCCGGTAGTCGTGACCGGACGCTACACCGCGCCGGGCACGGGAACGATCAAGTTAAAAGGAAACATGGCGGGCAGCCCGTTCACGCGCGAGATTCAAGTGACGCTGCCTGAGACGATGGCGCTGCACGACGTGCTGGCGCCGCTGTGGGCGCGGGCGCGAATCGACAGTTTGATGAGTGAAGACTACCTCGGCGCTCTACGGGGAACAATGCGCGATGATTTGGAGACCACGATCACGCAACTCGGCATGGAGTTCGGATTGATGACGCAGTTCACTTCGTTTGTCGCGGTCGAAGAGATGACGGTGACGGACGGTGGGACGCTGCGACGAATCGATGTGCCTGTTGACGTGCCCGAGGGGGTGAACCAACCGATGGCGGAAGCTCAGGTGCGACCGAGCGGCACGCTCGGTGCACCAACAGGTCTGTTTACCGTTTATAACGGCGCGACTTTGCGGCAAGGGAACTACACTTTTTCCGTAGCCGCAAGTCCAACGCCAGTGCCTTCCAGAACGAAATCGGGAACCAACGTCAAAGCTGCTCGTGGGGGCGGGGGCGGTGGCGCTGCCGAGGGCAAAGGTTCAGGAGTTGGCAGAGGTTCAGGAGCCGGCGTTGGTTCCGGTACGGCTGGTAATACTGGCGGCGGAGCACCGCCACCGGCAGCGATCGTGTCGACGGTTCAAACAAATAATGCGCTGGTGCCGTTATCAGTTTCGTCAGGTGTGCTGGACAAGACGCCACTGTCACCTGAGGAACAACGAGCCGAACGACTGAATATGAAGTTTCAACCCACGCTGCTCGCGCTCGTCGATCGCGTGAAGCAAAAGTCGGAACCGCCAAACTACCCCGCGTTCGTTCGCGACGGAAAAGCGGAAGTGAAGTTGTGGTTGACGGAGAAGTCAGACGCGGCGAACGCGAAACTGAAAGAACTGGGATTCGAGATCGTGCTCGATCACGCTGGTTCGAATCTGCTGATCGGACGAATACCACTCGACAAGCTCGATTTGCTGGCCGATCTGGAATTCGTACGTTACGTGTCGGCGCAAACATCGAGGTAGGCAGAAGAAAAAGATCCGTGTAATCTGTGGGCCTGTATCTGCCATGCCCACAGTGATGAAGTTCGGCGGCACGTCGGTCGCTGACGCGCACGCTTTCGAGAACGTAGCCCGCATCGTCGCCTCGCAACAAAGTGCCGCGCCTGTCGTCGTAGTGTCCGCGATGAGTGGCGTCACGGACGCGCTGCTCGCCGCGACAGTTGCCGCCGGCGAAGGACATCCCGTCGAAGCGATCGCTTCACTCGCAGAAACATTTCATCGTCATCACCAAACCGCGGCGGAACTTCTCACGTCAACAGCGGCGCAAGCATTTGCGAAACAAGTCGACAACGCCGCTCATCAGATTAACGAACTGCTGCGAATCAGCGCCGTCGATCCGCCGCGCCGGCGTCCGACCCAGGATGCCGTGCTCGCTTACGGCGAAACGCTGTCCAGCGAACTCCTCGCCGAACTGCTGAACGAGCGTGGGACCATGGCAAAGCACGTCGATGCGCGTCGCTGCATTCTCACTGACGACTATTACACCTGCGCGTTGCCGTTGCTGCCTGACACACTATTCAAAGCTCACGACACGCTTGTTCCCATCGTCCAAAATGGTCTTGTTCCGGTGCTTGGCGGGTTCATCGCGTCGACTGCGGAAGGCACGACGACGACACTGGGCCGCGGCGGCAGCGATTACACGGCCGCGTTGATCGGTGCGGCACTCGGCGTGGACGAGATTCAGATCTGGACCGACGTCACCGGCGTGTTGACTGCCGATCCGCGCGTGGTGCCCGCAGCACAAACAATCGAACGGCTCTCGTACGCGGAGGCCTCGGAGCTTGCTTACTTCGGCGCCAAAGTTTTGCATCCCAAGACGATTCAACCCGCGATCGAAGGCCGCATTCCGGTGCGGATCTGTAACTCACGCGCTTCCGAACAGATCGGCACGCTCGTTGGACCAGAGACTGAAACAACCCAACGAACAATCAAGGCGATCGCGCACAAGAGCGGCGTTACGACGGTGCAGATCACCTCGGCGCGCATGCTTGGCGCTTACGGTTTTCTACGAGCGCTGTTCGAAGTCTTCGAACGGCATAAGACGGTCGTCGACGTCGTCGCGACGTCGGAGGTCAGCGTTTCGCTGTCACTCGACGATGCGAGTGCGCTGCCCGTGATCGTCACCGAACTCGAACAGCTCGGGACAGTGCGGGTCGAAAAAGGTTGCGCGATCGTTTGCGTGGTCGGCGAAGGTTTGCGCGGCACGCCGGGAATTGCGGCACGGGTTTTCAGTGCGATCAGCGATATCAACGTGACGCTGATTTCGCAGGGCGCGTCGAGCATTAACTTCACGTTCGCGATCGAAGAGGAGCACGTCGAGGAGGCAGTGAAGCGATTGCACGCCGAGTTCTTTGAAAGTTGTCACGACGGATCACGCCAATGAACCGAGAGTTATTTGCGCTTACTCGTAAACTGATCGACATTCCTTCGCTCACCGGCGACGAAGGCGCGGTGGGTTCGTTTCTCGCGAAGCATCTGGAAGACTTGGGTTATCGAGTGGAGAAGCAAGAGATTGCAGCGGGACGTTTCAACATTCTCGCGACGACAGAAGATCCTCCTCACGTTGTGCTCTCGACGCATATGGACACGGTGCCGCCGTTCATGCGTTCGGGAGAGGACGACGAGTACATCCACGGCCGCGGATCGTGCGACGCGAAGGGCATCATCGCGGCGCAGATCTTCGCCGCGGAAGAGTTGCGATCGAAGGGCATGCAAAACCTTGGTTTGCTGTTTACGGTTGACGAGGAGCTCAGCAGCGAAGGCGCGCAGGCCGCCAACAAACATCCGCTCGCGCGCGAGTGTCGCTATCTGATCAACGGCGAACCGACCGACAATCGCATCGCGATCGGAACCAAGGGATCCATGCGTTTGATGATTACCACCACGGGACGCGCAGGCCATTCGGCTTATCCGGAATTTGGTGAGTCGGCTATCGAGAAGCTGCTCGACATTTTGGAAGACATTCGCGCGATCGAGTGGCCTGAAGACAGTTTCTTCGGCTCGACGACGTGCAACATCGGCGTGATCGAAGGCGGCACGCGTCCGAACGTAATTCCGGATCACGCGCGCGCGCAATTGCAAATTCGGCTGGGGATCGATATAGAGCAGGTCAAAGGAATCGTCGAACGAACGATTGGCGGACGCGCGGAGATCGAGTATGCGTCGGCACACAATCCGGTGCGACTTTCGTCGTCGGTGTTTTTCCAGGAAACGACGATCGTGCGCTTCACCACGGACATTCCGTACCTGTCGAATTGGGGTAAACCGGTGTTGTTGGGACCAGGATCGATTTTGGATGCACACACGGACCACGAACGAGTCTCGAAGCGCGAGCTCGATCGCGCGGTGCATCACTACGTGAAACTCGCGCGAGTGTTGAGTGAATACGGATGCGATTAGCTTTGATCGGAAACGGTGCGATGGGCCGGATGGTTGCCGCTGAAGCACACAAGCGCGGCGACGAGATCGGCGCTGTCATCGGTAGTAACGACAGAGATCTCTCGATCGGTCAGCTCGCAGACAAACTTCGCGGTCACGATGCGGCGATCGATTTCTCCGTAGGCGACACTGTTTTAAAAAACATCGAGGCGTGCGCGCGCGCGCAAGTGCCGATCGTCGAAGGCACGACGGGTTGGAAAGACAAAGAGCCGGAGGCGAAGCAGATCGTCGCCGAACATCACGGCGCGCTGGTCTATGGCGCGAACTTTTCGATTGGCGTCAATCTTTTCTACCGGTTGACTGAGCACGCGGCGAAACTGTTCGCCGCAGTTGAAGGTTACGACCCGTTCATCGAGGAGGCCCATCACAATCGCAAGAAAGACGCGCCCTCAGGGACGGCCTTGAAGCTGCGGGACATAATGTCAGTACATCTCGACGGCAGTATTTCGACTTCGTCGACGCGCGCAGGTCACATCCCCGGCACACATCGAGTTGGTTTTGATTCGGAGCCCGATCAGGTGCTGCTCACGCACACCGCACGTTCGCGACAAGGCTTCGCTTCGGGAGCGTTGGTTGCAGCGCACTGGATAGTTGGACGAACCGGCACGTTTGAGTTTAGCGAAGTGATAGATGAACTGATTGCCGATTGACAATTGCCAATTGGCAATACTGGGAGCGGAGGTCACCATGACAATGCAACTCGACTGGCTGCGCGGCTGCGCGACGGCCCTGGTTACTCCTTTCGCCGGCGACGGCTCCGTTGATGAGAAACGTTTGCGCGATTTGATCGAGTATCAGATCGCCGGCAACGTGCGTGTGCTCGTGCCGTGCGGAACCACCGGCGAGAGCGTGACGATGACGGAGGAAGAGAACCAGCTGGTGATTCGTACGACAGTCGAACTTGCTCGCGGCCGCGCGAAGGTGATCGCGGGCACGGGAAGTAATTCCACCGCGGTAACGATTCAACGTTCGAAGGCGGCGCGGGATCTCGGCGTTGACGCCGTGTTGACCGTTGCTCCTTATTACAACAAACCGACGCAAGACGGACTCTACGCGCACTTCCGCGCGATCGCCGAAGCCGTCGACGGTTTGCCGGTGGTGATCTACAACGTTCCCGGTCGCACCTCGTCAAACATTGCCGCCGAAACAACGCTGCGTCTTGCGCGCGACGTCGAGAACATCGTCGCGGTGAAAGAAGCGTCCGGCAATCTCAGCCAGATCATGGAAATCCTGCGCAGCCGTCCCGACGGCTTTCGCGTGATCTCCGGTGACGACTCGCTGACGCTCGCCTTGATTGCACTCGGCGGTGAAGGACTGATCTCGGTGGCCTCGAACGAAGCGCCGGCGTTGATGTCGCAAATGAATGATCTCGCGCTCGCGGGAAATTGGGACGAAGCGCGCAAGCTTCACTACCGGTTACTGCCATTGATGGAAGCTAACTTCATCGAATCGAGCCCCGGACCGGTGAAAGCGGGAATGGCCGCGATGGGACTGCTCGAAGAGAACTTGCGTTTGCCGCTGGTGCCGGTGCAGGAGAAGACCCGCGCGCGTCTTCGAGAGGTGTTAACCGAGTTGGGCCTGTTGAAGGAAACGTCGCATGCGATTGCGTGAACAGATCGAGGCGATTGCTGCGAAAGCCAGCAACGAATTCACCGACGATGACCTTTCGGTTTTCGAAGAGTTGAAGCGCGCCTTGAATCGCGGCGAAGTTCGTGCTGCCGAGAAAGACGCGAACGGTAAGTGGATCGTCAACGCGTGGGTGAAGCAGGGATTGCTGATCGGCTTTCGCATGGGCTCACTCGTCGACATGTCAACCGGCGGCAGTTTCCGTTTCTTCGATAAAGATACGTATCCCGCGCGGCCGACGACGATCGACGAAAACGTTCGCATCGTTCCGGGTGGCTCGACGATTCGCGACGGCGCTTACGTTGCGCCAGGTGTTGTTTGCATGCCGCCGATGTTTGTTAACGCCGGCGCCTACATCGACGAGGGAACGATGATCGATAGCCACGCGCTCGTCGGCTCGTGTGCGCAGATCGGAAAGCGCGTGCACATCTCAGCGGCAGCGCAGATCGGCGGCGTGCTCGAGCCCGTCGGTGCCATGCCGGTGATCGTCGAAGACGACGTGCTCGTCGGCGGCAACTGTGGCGTTTACGAAGGAACGATCGTGCGCGAGCGCGCCGTGCTTGCGTCAGGAACAGTGCTGACGGGTTCGACCCCGGTTTACGATCTCGTTCGTGGCGAGATTTACCAGCGAACGACGGATGGACCACTCGAAATCCCTCCGGGCGCCGTCGTCGTCCCCGGCGCACGAGCGGTCAACAACGAACGCGGTCGCAACTGGGGACTCTCGCTGTATGCAGCAATAATCGTCAAGTATCGCGATGAGAAGACGGAATCGTCCGTGCAATTAGAGGACTATTTGCGTTGAAGAGTTTTGCGCTACCGGCGCGGTTACAAGGGATTCAGAAGAGCGTCATCCGGCAGGTCTTCGATCGCGCGCGCCCGGGAAGTATCAACCTGGGATTGGGCGAGCCTGACCTGCCGACGCCGGACGTGATCCGCAAAGCCGCGGTCCGCGCGATCACTGAAGAGCAGAACGGCTACACGTCGCACGCGGGTTTGCTCGAGCTGCGGAAGCGCGTGGCGAGCGATTATCCGTATCTCGGTGATGACGCGAATCGCGTAATCATAACGGCCGGATCGCAGGAGGCTTTATATCTCGCGTTGCTGACGCTCGTCGACGATGGCGATGAGGTGTTGCTGCCTAATCCGGGATTTGTTGCGTATCCGACGATCGTGCGGATGGCCGGTGGGGATACGCAGTTCTATCGACTGCCGCGCGATAGCAGTTTCAGTTTCGACATCGAAGAGTTTCGTAAGGCGCTGACGCCGCGGACGAAAGTCGTCGTCTGTATCAGCCCGTCAAACCCTACGGGACGAACGCTTTCGCGCGCAGACCTGATTGGCATTGCCGGCGCACTGCGAGATCACGATGCATACTTGATCAGCGACGAGATCTATCGCGATCTCTATTACACGCCTGATCGTCCCGAGTCGTTGTCGACCTTTTTTGATCGAACGATCCTGATCGGCGGGTTGTCGAAGTCGATGAGTATGACCGGATGGCGACTCGGTTGGCTCGCCGGCAATGAAGACGTGGTGAAAGCGGCGCTCGTGTTACACGGTTACGTTACGACTTGCGCTTCGGCAGTTTCGCAAAAGGCGTCGCTGGTTGCGTGGAGCGACGAGGCGGAACAAGCGCGAGCCGGGTTTCGCGAGACGTTTCGTTCACGACGCGATCACCTGTTGAAGTTGATCGGCGATGAGTTGCGATTGCAAGCAGTGACGCCAGACGGCGCGTTCTACACGATGGTGGACGTCAGCGAGTTTGGTCCATCAATGAAAGTGGCGGAGGCTTTGTTGGAGGCGGGCGTGATCACCGTACCGGGCGCCGCGTTTGGCAGCGAAAGTGAGGGTTTTCTGCGAGTGTCTTTCTGCGCTGATCACGACACACTCGCCGAGGGAGTGCAGCGGATAAAGCGAGGTTTGGAACTACTATGAGCCGGAAGTATCGAGTCGGAATTTTAGGCGCGACCGGAATGGTCGGACAGCGGTTTATTGAACTGCTCGTGGACCACCCGCAATTTGAAGTAACAGCCGTCGCTGCATCTGGTCGATCGCAGGGAAAAACTTACGCAGAAGCGTGCACGTGGCGATTGAGTGGCGATATGCCGGCCGGCGTGAAAGCGTTGCCGGTCCAACCACCCGCGCCGCCACTCGACTGCGATCTCGTGTTTTCGAGTCTGCCAGGCGAGATCGCGCGCGAAACTGAAGGAAGCTTTGCCGCAGCGGGTTTTCCCGTGATCAGCAACTCGTCCGCATTTCGCATGGACGAAGACGTGCCGCTGCTGATTCCGGAAGTAAATCACGAGCACATCGGATTGCTCGAACGTCAACGGACGAAGTATCCGGACGGCGGTTACATCGTCACTAATCCCAACTGTTCGACGATTATGATCGCGCTCGCACTGGCCCCGTTGCATGCGTCCTTTGGAGTTGAAGCGTGTGTCGCAACGACGTTGCAGGCGCTGTCCGGCGCCGGTTATCCGGGCGTCGCATCACTCGACATTCTCGACAACGTCTTGCCGTTCATCGGCGGTGAAGAAGAGAAGATCGAAAGCGAGACGGTGAAAATCCTCGGACGGTTCAACGAGTCGCGGATTGAGCCGGCGCCAATGGCCGTCAGTGCGCAATGTCATCGCGTGAACGTTGCGGACGGGCACATGGCTGCCATGCGCGTGAAGTTTGCAAGAAAGCCAACGCTTGAGAACCTCCGCGACGCGCTAGCCAACTTCCGCTCGTTGCCGCAGGAGCTTGGTCTACATTCCGCTCCCGCCACCCCGATTGTCATTCGCGACGAAGAAAACCGTCCGCAACCGAAGTTGGACCGCGACGCCGGCAACGGCATGACGATCACCGCGGGCAGAATCAAACCCGATTCCGTGCTCGACTATCGCTTCGTTGTTCTAAGTCACAACACAATTCGCGGCGCTGCCGGCGCAGCGATTCTCAACGCCGAACTACTGGTCGCCCTGGGCCATCTATGAAAATAAAACTACTCCTGTTGATCGTCTTAATCTGTGTTCCCACTGTCTCCCAATCACAAACCCGACTCGACGATCAGGTAAAACCCCTCGTCGGTTCCTTCAAAGGCAAAGTCAGCCTGTTCGCCAAAAACCTCGACACCGGCGAAACCTACGCGCTCAACCCGGACGAGAAGGTACGCACCGCGAGCACGATCAAGATCGCGGTCATGATCGAAGCATTCGCGCGGGTCGCCGAAGGAAAGATCAAATGGACTGACGAAGTGGTCCTGACGAAAGAGAAGAAAGTCTCCGGCTCCGGCATCCTCACCGAACTCTCTGACGGTCTGCATCTCACACTGCGTGACGCCGTCAACCTGATGATGATCCTGAGCGACAACACCGCCACAAACCTCGTGCTCGACGTCTTGACCACCGATGCCGTGAACGCGCGGATGGAGTCGCTTGGTTTCAAGAACATCAAGATCATGCGAAGGATCGGTAGCGGCGGCGAGAGCGCGGCGGGAAAAGATCCCGAGAACAAGAAGTACGGTCTCGGCATGGCGACGCCGCGCGAGATGGTCCTCGTCATGGAGAAACTGGAACGGGGCGAGATCATCAGCGCCACCGCCTCGAAA